>JBNLGT010000012.1:0-52711 GCA_050306195.1 Ensifer sp. | reverse complement strand
GAGGCAAAAATGCCGAGCACCATCATGCGGGTGAGGGTCAAAACCAGATAGTCGCTGACAAAAAATTGCAGCGCAAACAAGACGGCCAGCACACAAAGGTGCAGGATCAGACTTTTCATCGCATGGCCCGCCATCAGCGCTTCGCCTTGGCAAAGAGGCCGTTGGGCTTGAAGACCAGCACCAGCGCAACGAAGAGGGTGGAGACGATCTTGGCAAGGGTCGGCGAGAAAAACACGGAAAGGATGCCGTCGGAAAGACCGATCAGGATTGCGGCGATGATCGTGCCCTGAATGCTGCCGAGCCCGCCGATGATCACGACAGTGAAGGAAAGCAGCAGTGGGTCAAGGCCCATGAGATAGTGCGCCTGCTGGATTGGCACGATGAGCACCGCGGCTACCGCCGCCAGGCCCGCGCCGATGGCGAAGACAAAGGAATAGACTTTTTGCACCGGGATGCCGAATGCCAGCGCCGTTTCACCGTCAAACTGGGTGGCTCGCATCAATAGGCCCCATTTTGTCTTCTTGAGGAAGAACCAGATGATGCCGAGAAGAACAGCCGCAGCGGCAATGACAAAGAGTTTGTAGGAGGAATAGCCGAACCATGGCAGGCGGATTGTGTAATAAAATGGCGGATCGACCGGGCGGGCGTCCGGGCCATAGGTCATCAGCACGGTCTGTTGGATCACGTAGAGCAGGCCGATGGTCGCGACGATCGTGGCCTCCGGATTATACTTGAGCCGCGTGAGGATCAACCGGTCAGCGGCATAGGCGACTGCGCCCACAATGAGCGGGCTAATAATAAGCGCGGCGATGAAGCCGAACGCCGGATCTCCGGGAATGGACGAGGCGACAAACCAGGCCAACACCGCGCCGAGCATGAAAAACTCGCCATGCGCAACATTGACCACCCGCATGACGCCGAAGACCAGAGACAGGCCCACAGCCGTTAACACCAGGACGGATGCCTGTACGAGACCTTCAAGGGTTGCGAGGAAGAAAAAGGGACCGAAACCCATTCAAGATACCTTGTTGGAATGATTGCCTTTCCCGCCCGCAGGACGGAAAGTGATTGGTTTGGCCGTGCGGTTCCCGCCGTCCCAGCACAATCGAGCCTGCCCGTTGAACTGGAATATGACGGGGAATTGGTGAGGCCTCCTTTCCGCTGGGGCGGAGAGGAGACCCGGCCTTTTACAGAGACATTGTCGTGTAGTCGACTTCCGGCTCGTACATGCCTTCCTCGATTGTCGTGGTGTAGACCACCTCCATCTTAGAGCTTTTGACCTGCGAGATGTTTTGCACACCGAACGCCTGGTGGGTTTTCGGATCCATGATCTTCTTGCCCTGTGGATGCTCGTTGGAGGCTTCCATGGTTCCGAGATTTTCCAGAGCCTCAATGAAGGCCTCTTTCTGTCCGGCGCCCTTGTAGCCTGCGGTTTCCATCGCGCTCTTGATGGCAAACATTGTCTCCCAGATGGAGAACATGTGCGAATAGGTGGAGATGTCCTTGGGGTCGGACGTAGAAGCGCCATTAGCGTCTACACCGACGGCTTCGCGGTAGAATTTGTCGAATTCGGTTTGACCTGCCTGTGCGTAGCGCGGATTGGCTTCCCAGAAATAGCTGTCTTCAAGGAAGGAAAGCTGCGGCGTTGCCAGGTCCACAGCCTCAATGGAGTCAACAAAGCCGAAGATTGCCGGATGGCTGGAGCCAAAGAACTCGCCAAGTTCCTTCACGAAGGTCAGCACACCCGGACCAACCATCACGTGGTAGATGACATCGGATGACGGATCGATCTGCGGGAAATAGCGCGAGAAAGAAGTTTCAGTTGGCGGGATCGGGATCAGCGTGGAAACGTCGCCACCCTGTTCTTTCATCGCCGCAGAAAAGAAATCCCGGTGGCCATATCCAAACGCGTAGTCCGGATAGATCATCGTTACTTTCTTGCCGAGGTTTTTAGAAACCCAAGGAGCCATGGAGGCAATCTGGGATTTCACATCGGTAATGCCGGGCTGGAAGGCATAGCGTGAGAAGCCGCCAGCTGCGAGCTGATGTGTTTCAGAACACATCAGGTAGGGCACTTTAAGCTCGCCTGCGCGCGGTGCAGCGGCGGCCACAACGTGACTGAAGAGCTGGCCAAAAACGACGTCGACCTTATGTTCGGTAGCAAGTTTTTCCACCACTTCGGTGCCGCGTTTTGGGTCGGTGCCGTCGTCCTCGATGATCAGCTCCACGGGCATGCCATTGATGCCGCCAGCGTCGTTGATAATCTTCAGCGCGGCGTTTGCCGTGCGCTCATACCAACGACCATAGGAGGCGCCGATACCTGTGCGGTGAATGGGCGCTCCAAGCTTGATGGTTTCGCCCGCATGGGCCAGGCCGTGGCGCAAGACGGCGGGTGAAAGGACGAGAGATGTACCGGCTGCAATACCTTTCAAGGCGGTGCGGCGGGTCAAGTTGAAGGTTGTCTTTCCAGATGAGTCTTTCATGAACGTTCCCCTGTTCCGAAAAATAGCAAGGTATTCGAATCGGGTTTATAGCCATACAAACCCGTCTCCCGGTAGACCGCGAGGTATATAATTATCGCTTTTTGCGTTTTTTATTTGAGTGTATGCAAGCGATTATGGGTGCAATTCATTTGTTGTCAAATGAATATTGCCAGAATCTCGCGGGAAATATTTCACTTCGTGAATTTATACTGGTCTCTCCTTGTTGGTGCTTTCTAAGGTTGTAGTCATTTTGATTATCCAACGGGCCAGGGATTTCCCTTTTTCATGGCCAGATGACGGGCGCCCTTTAAAATATGGTCGTTCTGTTTTGCCTTGGCGCCTTTCACCGCATCTTCCAGTGGCATGACAAAATCCATGTGACCGCCCAGAAGGCGATAGTCTTCGGCGCGCATGGTGAATTCGATAGGAGCCACCAGCGCTGGCGTCGGCACATAACCGAAGGAGTTTTTGGGCATGCGGGTTACATCAACCATGAAGGTGATACCGCCGCCGGGCCAGACAAAAACCGGCGCGCCGCCACTGGTCACGTGGGTTATGGCAGACTGGACCGAGCGGGTAAGTCCAATCGGATTTTCTGTTGTTCCTGCGCGCAGGCTTCCGCCAGCGCCAGCCATGAAAAGTACAGATGTCATCGCTGGCTCGCAGTTTTCTGCGATGCGCGTTGTTGACGGTTTCAGCCGCTCCGGCATGTCCATTTCCACCGGTTCAAGGCCTTCATTCAATTCGTAGTAGGCGGCATGTTCGCCGGTTGTCGACACGAATAGAATGGAAAGACCGGTCCAGGCGATCTTTGGATTGAACTTGCCGAGAATTTTCAACGGGTCGTCAAGATCTGTTCCACCCCAGCCATTGCCGGGTTCTGCTACCTGGAAATAGCGTCCGGGCGTGGAGCGGCGGCCGTTGATGCGGATGCCGGTTTCCGGCCAGCCGATAACCTTGCCGGCCTGATGTTCCGACATGACGCCGGTAATATGGTCGTCGACGACGATAACTTCGTCCACGAGCCCTTTCCACTGGGCGGCAAACATACCAACCGTGGCCGACCCGCACCCGACCCGCATCACGGCCTCTTCCAGCCCGTTGACGATGGGCGGTCTGCCTGCCTCGACAATCAGTCTTGCGCCGTCATCAATGGTCAGCTCGACGGGCTCTCCATTGCAGAGCTTCATCAGCGCGTCGCAGGTAACCCGGCCCTCTTTTTTCGATCCGCCGGTCAGGTGGTTCACGCCGCCGAGCGATAGCATCTGGCTGCCATATTCCGCCGTTGTCACATGGCCGATCTGTTCTCCATCGAACCGGACGGGCGAACACTCGCGGCCGAGATGCCGGTCGGTATCGATTTTCACCTTTGCGCCGCAATAGGAGAAGATACCTTCAGTGACAACGGTGATCATATCAACACCGTTTACCTCGGAAGATACGATAAAAGGTGCGGGCTTGTAATCGGGATAGGTGGTTCCAGCCCCCACGGCCGTAATGAAGCGGTCCTGACTGCCATCAACTCCAACGGCCTCGCTGGAGGAGAGGAACGGCACGACATCGCCGCCGTCTTCCAGGCGGTTTTCCAGAATAGTCAGGGGATCAAGACGGACCAGCACGCCGCCTTCATTAGCGTAGCGATCACAAGCGCCAGATCGTCCGTCGGCGATGTAACACATCACCGGACAAGCGTCACAACGGATCTTTTCTGTCTTGGCTGCCTGCGTCATCGACCGCCTCAAAATTCATTCGTATACGAATATTACCGAAGATTGAGGCAGGCGCAAGCGTCATTTGGTTCTTCGTTGAGATGTGCGGAAATTCACATCCGTTCGGTGGAGCGGTTGCAAGCTGAAGGAGCGGGTACGATCAATTTTCCGCCAGCAGGTCATCCTGCGCATTATATTCACGGTTAATGGCCTCATGCAGGTCGCGAACATGTTCGGGCCATCGGGATGTGATATAGGCGATAACCGCCTTGATATCCTGGTCGCTCAAGATTTTGTTGAAAAGCGGCATGCCCTTGCCCTCGGCGGCTGCGGGGAAGGTGCAGATATCGTCGAGCAGACCGGTTTTTATATAGCGGAAAATCGCCCGGTCGGCGTGTTCCCAGGTGTGGCCGGTCTCGTCATGCGGGGGCGCCAGCGGATTTTGCGGCGTGCTGTTGGTCTCCCATCCGGTTTGTCCCTCACCATTTTCACCATGGCATGAAGCGCAGTTGGCGGCATAGATCGATCTGCCAAGTGCTACCTTTTCAGGATCGGACATTTCAGGTTGTCCACTTGTTGCGACAAAAAAATAACCGGCTGCCGCAAGGCAAATCAGAATTATCAGGCCTGCTGCGAGACGTATCATTGAACATGCCCGCGCTTTGGGTTTGTCGTCATGCGAGCCGTTTGGCGCAGGACAAGCGGCAGAAAAGCAAGGATCAGAATCAGGCGGAAGATATGATGCGTGGCGACATAGGCAGGATCATAACCCAGCGAAAGCGCCATGGCGCTCATGCCTTCCACACCGCCAGGCGCGAAAGAGACCCAAACCTGTCCGAGTGGCAAATGAAGAAGCAGGGCGGCGAGATAGCTCATCAGTCCCGAGATGGTAACGGCTAGGGTGGACATGATTATGCCCGCCTTCAGGAGCTTGCGGATCTGAGTGGAACTAATGGCAGAGAAGCGAACGCCAATAACAGCGCCTGCGAGCGAAAAACCGACAAAGGTGAGAAATTTGGCAGGCTGTCCATCAACAAGGCCAATACCGTGTGCGATACCGCTGAGAATGGCGCCCGCAAGAATGTAGGCCGCGGGAAGTTTCAGTTTATCAAACAGAAACCCGCCAATAGTCGCGACGGCAATCAGGATAAGGCTATGCGGCGTATCGAGTGGGTTGCGGGCAGAAAAGCTTACGCTCGTGCCTCCCGCGGCCTCGCCGATGACTGCGATGGCGGGCGGCAGAAAGATAGTAATCATGAAAAGTCTGAGACTTTGCATGCCCATGACAAAGCCACTATCGGTCTCTTCAGCCCGGCGTTCGCTGGCAAGTGAGAGCGTATAGGAAAGGGCGCCGGGCGTTGTTGCCAGAACGGCGGTTGTGGGGCTGACGTGGAAGAACCGCTGTAGAACCGTGCCTGATACGGCCATGACCAGAATAATCGTTACAGTCAGCATCGCCAGGCTAGCTGGATAATGCAGCACGTCGGAAAGAAAATCCGGCGTGACGCCGGCCCCGAGTGAGACACCAATGGCGGTGAATGCAAGATTACGCAGGACCGGATTGACCTTCAGCTTCGCTCCGGTCGCCGCAAGCGCTGTCACGGCGAGCGTAGAACCAACCAAAGGCCCGGCTGGGAGCCCCAGAAACTGGCCAATCGCCGCACCGCCAAGGGCTGCGGCCAGCGTCATCAGAACCTGCTGAACTGACCTATTCATACAGAACCCGCTCGTCTTTGCTCAATACTTGGCCTGCCGCAAGAATGGCAGCGCTTAGATCCTCAATTGCAGTGCCGACTCCTTTGAAAAGGGTGATCTCCTCAGGTGACCGACGTGGATAAATATCCTTCTGGCAAAGCTCAAGCAATGTTCCGCAAATGTCACTTTCCTTGATGATCCCGTTTTGAAGAGGAATGGTCAGATCACCGCTTTCAATCTTGGCGTGTTCGGTATCGATATAGACGGATGCGCGCTTTATCGCCTCGTCGTCCACCTCGCGCATGTGCGGGGTGAAACTGCCAATCAGGTCAACATGCTGACCCGGGATGAGCCATTCGCCTTTCAACACAGGCTCCCTTGACAGTGTCGCGCATGAAATAATGTCTGCTGTCTGCACCGCTTCTTCCAGATCGACCGCCACCTGCGCATTGATCCCGTCAGCTCGCAGTTCGTCGACCAGCTTTTCCGCACTGGCAGGCGACCTGTTCCAAACGTCAACATGCGCAAGTTCAAAAACGGCGCGATAGGCATGAGGAATGTTCCGGCCCACCCGGCCGGCGCCGACCACCAGCAAACGGCGGCTCTCTGGCCGCGCCAACCTTTTTGCCGCCAGCGCCGAAGCTGCCGCAGTGCGTCGCGCCGTCAATTCACCGCCATCGAGAATGAGGCGATGTTCGCCCGTTTCCCTGTTGAAGAGGATATAGGTTGAAGATATCGCGGGCAGGCCAAGGTTCGCATTTTTGGGATGGACATTGACCAGTTTTACCCCACCCCAACCGTCATTTTGCCAGGCTGGCATGAGCAGAAGGACATCGTCGTCTCCACCAGAATTTTTCATGAAATGGTGGTGTCGTAGAGGAGAAACGCATTCTTTTTGAAAGCCAATATCGAGCGCCTGGACAAGTTCGGGAAAAGGCAATGCTTCGAGCGTTTGGCGGCGGCTGAGCATTTTCATTCTGGTTCTCCTGATTGCTTGGACTTGGTTTCAAATAGAGGCCAAATTGTCAATCGTGCCTGCAGGGTTGGCGGAAAGCTGTTGGTGTTTGCAAGCCGACATTCGATTCAGTTTGGTCAAAGGCTTGGTGCTGGCTATATGTGAGGCACGAATTGTCCGCATACTTGCTGAACGCTCAGAACAAGAAAGGTGTGAACCATGTCCTTTACCCGCCCGGCTGTTGCCCTCAACCATAACGGCGTCCTTGCTGCTCTTCAGGCGGCGATTTCGAAAGCTGAGGAAATCGGCGTCCCACAGGACATTGTTATCGTTGACCCAAGCGGCGAGACGCTGGCGAAATTTCGCATGGACGGAGCAAAGTTCACGTCCATGCACACGGCAAATGCCAAGGCCGTTACAGCCGCATCCATCAACGCGCCAACGGGCAATATGCCGCCGGATTTCGGTATTGCAGCGGGGATTGCCACGCAGGGTCTGGTGATCAATTTGAAGGGCGGCCTGCCTATCCGTTTCGCTGGACTTCTTGCCGGAGCGATTGGAGTGGGTTCGGGAACAGGCGAACAGGATGTTGAAGTGGGCCAGGCCGCGCTTGCAGCCATTGGAGCTGATCCGGTGTGATCTTCCAGCGGGCTGAACGCCTCTAACGCAGCCCGTCTCTGCCTTCTGCTTCTTCATGCCTGAGACCGCCGACGCGGGCCAGAGGGCGTCCGGTGAGTGCGACCGCGACCGCCACAACAATCTCATTGGCGCGTGGTGCATCATTGACCTGTATCGTCATGCCGTCAAAATGCGAGCGGACATAGGCCGCGTCCTTGTGTCCGAGTGGAATGTCGAGCGGATCGCCGGGGGCCCCCATCTTTTTTGAAGAAGGAACAAGCGCTGCGCCATGGTCGACGGCTACGCGCAGCGGCGCGCCAAGCTTGGGGTGAAGAATAGCTGCGGCATGTTCAATTTCACCAGCTTCGCCCACCATGGCTGCCTTTCCGTAACTTTGAATATCATTCGGTGAGCAACCAAGGGCGGTGACGCATTTTTCGCCCAGAAGCCCGCCAAGCTCTTCTCCAATTTCAATGAGTGCATCAAGATGGTGATCGAAACGGTCTGCGTATGGGTTGTCAATCACGGCAATGGCTGCTGCTCGGCGTGAGGGCGGATCAATGTCCTGCCCTTGCTCCAGCCGCACCTCATCAGTGACGGTAATGATCTTTCGAATCCTGGCCTTCAACGCAGACCATCCTCGCCCTTGATTTCAGATGCCTTGAGGCCGCCGACACGGGCATGGATGCGCGGTCCTGTTGTCATAACAAGCGCCAGCAAGATTTCTTCGGCCTTTGGGCCATCGTTCAGGCCCACTTCCATGGCGTCGAAATGCGAGCGAACATAGGATGCATTGCAATGAGTTATTGGCACATCCAGCCGCGTGCCCGGCCCGCCGATTTTCTTGGTGGATGGCACAATGGCATTGGAGTTGGGCAGCAATTCGCGCATCGAATAGCCGCCCGGTACGTGCCACAACGCTCCATGTTCCAGCTCGCCCGCCGTGCCGACGATGGCGCCCTTTCCATACCCTTCGATCACGTCCGGATCTCCGCCAAGCGCGTTCACCAGATCGCGGGTCATCTCAAGCGCGAGTGGTTTCAGATCATCCATGAAAAAGGCTATATCTTCGACATAGGCCCCGGCGAAAGGGTTCTTTATGACGGCTAATATCGCGGCGCGCCGATGAGGTTTATCCGCACGTGGGCCGCCTTCATGGAATATTTCCTCAACGATAATCGCTTTCTTTCTCACAACCGGTTCAGGCATGGGCTGTTCTTCCTTCAATTCCAGTGTCGTGGGTAGTCGTTGATACGGTGCGCCGATCACCGGCAAGCGCCAAATAGGCCGCATGGATCAGACCGCGCGCATTGTAATCTAAGGCGGCGGTCTTGCCGCGCTCAAGCGCCTCTTCGATCTCATCGGCGGTCAGCGGCTGAACGCCGGTGACAATCTGCCTTTCATCCAGATCACTGTCTGGCTGGATCTCTGTGGCTTTTTGGCGGCGGATTTTGCTTGAACCTGGCAGATCTACCCGATTGGCAATCATGGTGGCGGCCGCGTCGGCTGAAGCTGCATTTTTTGCTAAAACTGTCACGGCATCAGCGATTCCCAGCGAGAATGAGCGTCCGCGCCAGCCGCTGGTGGCAATGCCGCCGATATGGTCTTCCGGCAAGAGCGTAACCGTGCCGCCCGACACTCCCGTTTCGGGGTTATCGCAAATGCCGATTGTAAATGCGCCTTCTGCCAAATGAAGGGCAATATCACCGCCATTGTTCACGTAGGCCCGGGAGAGCGTATTTCCTTCCAGCATGGCGGTCAGAATGTGATCCGCGACGCTGCCTGCCACCGCCGCCATGGGCGTAATGAATTCGGGCGCGAAGGGCAAAGTGGCCGCCCACATGGATTGTGCGACTGCTCCTATTGGAGCGTCGCCCACCGGGTTGCGCAGACGTGGCAATTCATCAACCAGATCCTGAAGAACCGGTTCGAACGCGGTGCGTGCCTGGTCGTGAGCCCGTCGAATACCAGCCTCGGGGCCGAAGGCTTCCACAATCAGGTCAATCGGTCCGTGCTGGAGATGCAGACGACGACCGTCTGGCAACATCCTCACCATTGGACCCAAATGTCCTTTTCGCCGCGGTGTAAGGTTCATCAATGCGGAGCCCACATCCATTTTGTTCGTATACGAATAGTATATGGTTTTGTGGAGCTTGGCGAGAGGGCGAATTGATCCTGTAAACGCGAGCAGTGAAAACAAAGGCCCCAGTTCAGGAGCCTTTGTGATTATAGACGTAACGGCTTTCCAAATGCGGGATCAGCGCAAGTGCGTTATATCTTCTTGACGAATTCCGATTTCAGCTTCATCGCGCCGAAGCCATCGATCTTGCAGTCGATATTGTGGTCGCCCTCGACGAGCCGGATATTTTTTACTTTCGTACCGACCTTGAGAACCTGGCTGGAACCCTTGAGCTTCAGATCCTTGATGACGGTCACGGTGTCGCCGTCGACAAGGACATTGCCATTGGCGTCTTTGTATTCAGCTTCGCCGGCCGTTTCGGCTCCCGGCGTCCATTCGTTACCGCATTCGGGGCACATAAGAAGGGCACCGTCCTCATATGTATAGGTCGACTGGCATTTGGGGCAGGGCGGCAATTCGCTCATGATCATCCTCGTTTTGTTGAGGCCCGACATAGCCGGGCGCTGATTATGCTCGATGATCCGAAATTGCGCCGGGTATTCACGCCAGCGGCGCAAATTCTGATAATCGAAGGCTCGGCGCTCTGGTAGTGCGAAAAAGACGATTTGTCGAGGCTTGAGGCTTGAGGCTTGAGGTTTGATGCTGGGGCTTGAAACCTGTTTGCCTTGGCGCTCACGACCTGTCGAGGGTTGCTACATATTCTTCCAGCTGTGTAACCACGGTTCCCCAGCCATCGTAGAAACCCATATTTTCGTGGGTCTGGCGCGCTTCGCTGTTTCTGTGCCGGGCAATTGAGGTGTAGGTGGTGCCTCCATCTTCGGCATCTTCCAGTATTACAATCGCGGTCATGAATGGATCGGGTGCGGGCTTCCAGCCCTCGGTGTAGGTATCCGTGAAAACCAGCTTTTCGCCGGGGATGAGTTCCAGAAAGACACCGTTATTAGCCATGTCATTGCCGTCAACATTGAAGGTCGTGTTGAAACGGCCGCCGACGCGCAGATCAATCTCACAACTGGTGACCGTGTGCGGCCTGGGAACAAAGAAATGCTTGATATGTTCAGGAGTGGTCCAGCATTCCCAAACAAGAGCCCGCGGCGCTTTCAGATGACGGGTGAAACTGAGGTCGGTTTCGGGATCAAGTTTCATGGGTTCTCTCCTTGGCAAGGTTTTCAACGTAGGCGTCGAATTGATCGAGCCGCTTTTCCCAAACATGCTGTTGTTCAGTGAGCCAGTTGTTCAGTGGCGTGAGATTTTCATTGCGCAGCCTGCACGTTCGAATGCGGCCAGTTTTTGATGTGGCGATCAAACCGGCTTCTTCAAGTTTTGTGAGATGACCCATGAACGAGGGAAGGGCCATTTTATGGGATGCTGCCAGTTCGCTCACGGTGGCTGGCCCGCGGGCTAACCGTGAAACAACTGCGCGCCGGGTCTCGTCGCCCAGCGCTGCAAACATACGGTTGAGGTCATGATCAAACTTAGCCATATGCCTAAGTAAGTTGGTCTGCTTGTCACGTCAAGAAAAACTTAGGTATTTACATAACTATTGTGATATGACGGCCATCTGGCGGGATGGTCCTTGTTTAGCCTGCCTTGGAAAGGGCTACATAACGCGCCATGTGATAGTCGACATCGCCCAACTGGTGATCGATCATAACGAGGCGTTTTGCAAAATGGCCGACCGCATATTCCCATGTCATGGCGATGCCGCCATGCATTTGGATGGCCTCTTCAGCGACCAGTCTGCCAATTTTTCCCGCAAGGGTTTTTGCTGCCGACACTGCTTTTTCGCGGCCTATCCGGTCTTCATTGAAATGACCGGCTGCATTGATGACGGCAGAGCGGGCCTGCTCGATTTCCAGAAGCACGGTCGCCATACGGTGCTGGAGCGCCTGAAAGCGACCGATTTCAACTCCGAACTGTTTGCGGGTCTTCAGATATTCGAGTGTCAGGTCGCGGCAGACTTCCATCAGCCCAATCGCCTCTGAAGAGAGGGCCAATGCGCCGCGCGCCAGGACCTTCTCGATTGCGCCCCATGCCTTGCCTTCCTCGCCGAGCAAAGCGGATGAAGGCAGTTCGACATTGTTAAGCGTGATTTCCGCCGCATGCAGGCCGTCGACTGAGGGGTAGGAATGGGCATGCAAGCCAGCGGTGCATTTCGGTACAAGGAAGAGCGATATGCCGTCTTCATCCCAGGCGTTGCCCGAAGTGCGCGCAGAAACAACCAGAGTATCCGCATTGCCGCCGTTCATGACAACCGATTTTGCTCCGTTGAGCTTATAGCCCGCAGCTCCAGATTCGGCAGTCAGTTCGACATGACTTGCATCATACCGGCTTGTCGGTTCCCCGTGGGCAAAAGCCAATTGATGTGCCCCCGCGATCACCTCGTCCAGAATGGACTTCTGCTCGTCATCGCCGAGTTCAGCGATCAGGCCGCCACCAAGGATGGCTGTGGCTAAAAGCGGTTCGCTGACAAGGCCGCGGCCAATTTCTTCAAAGAGAACGGTTACGTCAAAGGGCGCGCCGCCGAAGCCACCATCTTCCTCGGTAAAAAGCGCGCCAATGAGACCAAGTTCTGCAAATTGCGCCCAGTGATCGGCAGAATACCCGGTATCGGTTTCAGCAGCCTTGTTGCGGTCTTCCAGCGTATATTTGTCCGCGATGTAACGGGCGGCCATGTTCTTGAAGAGCTGGCGTTCTTCTGAATGTGTAAAGTCCATCGTCTTGTTCCTTGCCGTCTCCGCTTTCCGGTCATCCGCTGGCACGATGCCATGGATCCGCGCAGGCATGTTTGGACAGCCGGGGCACGCCCGACCGTGAAGAAAAAGCGGCCTAAAGCCCCATGACCATCTTTGATATGATGCCCCGCTGAATTTCGTTGGAGCCACCGAAAATGGTGATCTTGCGATTGTTGAAATAGTCCGGTGCCACGCCAAGCGCGTAATCCGGTCCGACGGGCTCGCCGTTATACCCTTCCTCGAGCGCTTCGGAGACAAACGGCAGGGCATAGGGGCCGATGGCGCGGCGTGTGAGGTCGTTAATCGCCTGCCGGATTTCGGTGCCCTTGATCTTCAGCATGGAAGAAATCGGCCCAGCCTGTGAAGCGGCGTCTGGTGAGGACAGAACGCGCAGGTTGGTTGTGGCGAGCGCGTCAAGCTCCATTTCCACCTCGGCGATGCGGCGTGCAAAATAGGGGTCCTCGATCAAGGGCACACCACGAACCGTTTCTGCCTGTGCGATCTTCTTGACCTCGGCAAGCGCTGCCTTTGAGGCATCCACCCCGGCAATGTTGGTGCGCTCATGCGTCAGCAAATATTTCGCGTAGGTCCATCCCTTGTTTTCGTCGCCAATCAAGTTTTCCGCCGGAACGCGAACATTGTCGAAGAAAACTTCATTCACCTCATGCGTGCCGTCGAGCAGGATGATAGGGCGCACGGTGATGCCCGGCGTCTTCATATCAATCAATATGAATGAGATGCCTTCTTGCGGCTTGCCTTCCGTGGATGTGCGCACGAGGCAGAAAATCCAGTCAGCATACTGGGCAAGTGTCGTCCAGGTCTTCTGGCCGTTGACCACATAGTGCTCGCCATCACGTATGGCGCGTGTTTTCAGCGAGGCGAGATCAGAACCCGCGCCGGGCTCCGAATAACCCTGGCACCACCAGTCCGTGCCATCAAGAATACGCGGCAGATAATGCGCCTTCTGCTCCTCCGTGCCAAATTTCATCAACACAGGCGCAAGCATTTTCAAGCCGAAGGGGATGATACGCGGAGCATGGGCAGCGGCAGCTTCATCGGCGAAAATCTGCTGTTGCACAGGGGTCCATTCAGCCCCGCCATATGTTTTTGGCCAGTCCTGCGCCAGCCAGCCGCGTTTGTTCAACGTGGCATGCCAGCCTGTCAGGTCTTCCTTGGTCAGGTGCTTGTTATGCTTCACCTTGTCAGCGAGTTTGGTAGAAAGCTCCGCCTTCAGAAATGCTCGAACCTCGGCCTGAAAGGCGAGGTCTTCAGGGGAAAAGCCGAGGTCCATAGCAATACTCCTTAGAAAATTTCAATCAGCCCAGCCGCGCCCTGACCGCCAGCGATGCACATTGTAACGACTGCATATTTGACGCCACGGCGTTTGCCTTCATAAAGAACGTGGCCGACCTGGCGAGCGCCAGTCATGCCATAGGGGTGGCCGATGGAGATGGAGCCGCCATTAACATTATAGATTGACGGATCAATGCCCAGCCGATCACGGCAATAAAGCGCCTGCGAGGCAAAAGCTTCGTTCAGCTCCCAAAGGCCGATATCCTCGACCTTCAGGCCGTTGCGCTCCAGAAGTTTCGGCACGGCAAAGACCGGGCCAATGCCCATTTCATCCGGCTCGCAGCCAGCCGTTACAAAACCGCGGAACGCGCCCATGGGCTCGATATTGCGTTTTTCAGCCTCCTTGGCTTCCATCAGCACCGAAGCGGAAGCGCCGTCTGAAAGTTGCGAGGCGTTGCCAGCGGTCACGAATTGGCCTGCGCCGCGTACCGGCTCAAGCGACTGCAACCCTTCAAGGGTTGTCGTTGGACGGTTGCAGCCATCCTTGGCGAAGGTGACCTCGTGGTAGGTGATTTCCTTCGTTTCCTTGTCCTGAACGCCCATTTTGGTGGTGAAGGAAATAATCTCGTCAGCATAGCGGCCTGCGGCCTGAGCTTCGGCGGTGCGCATCTGGCTTTGGTAGGAATATTCGTCCTGCGCGTCGCGTGATACGCCATAGCGGGCCGCAACGATGTCAGCTGTTTCAATCATCGGCATAAACATGGCCGGTTTATGCTCAACCATCCAGTCATTGCGAAGCATGAACTGGTTGAGGTGGCTCTGAACAATGGAGATCGATTCCAGACCGCCCGCCAGCATGGCTGGCGCACCGTTCTGGGCAATTTGTGATGCCGCAGCGGCAATTGCAAAAAGGCCTGATCCGCAATGACGCGAAACCGTGCCGCCGGTCATGGAAAGCGGCAGGCCAGCGCGCACACCAATGTGGCGGGCAATATTCTGGCCTGTCGCGCTTTCGGGCATGCCGCAGCCGAAAATGGCGTCTTCGATCAGTTCGGGGTCAATACCTGCACGCTCAACGGCGGCCTTGGCAACCGCACCTCCAAAGTCTGCGCCATGCGTGGCGTTTAGTTCGCCTCTGAAGGCCTTGGTAATGCCCGTGCGGGCGGTGGATACGATAACGGCTTCCCGCATCTCTTGTTTCTCCTTCGATTATCTTGCATCACCATACCTCTGCAGGTGCTGAGGGTTGGCGCATTCAAACGTTTCGTTGTTCGGCCGAATTCTCGCCAGGCCTTCAAATCTTGGTCTGCCTTCAACCAGAATTTCCGCTATGCTGTTCCATTCAGGCTTGAGAAATTCTTGCCCTTCGCCACCAGGTCCTCAATCAGCTTCGCCGGTTTCCAGAAAACCGGATCGTCATTTGAAAATTCCTTCAAATCGGCGAGCACTTTGTCGAGGCCTACGGTGTCGGCATATTGCATGGGACCGCCGCGCCAGCGTGGCGAGCCATAGCCTGAAAGCATGACGATATCGACATCAAGCGGGCGAAGGGCGATACCTTCCTGCACCACTTTCGCACCTTCATTAATCATCGCCGCCATATAGCGCCGCATGATCTCTTCTGACGAAAGTTCACCCTTTTGCGGAATTCCCTTTTCCCTGCGGATACGTTCGACTTCGGCGAGAAACTCGGGATCTTCGGCACCCTTGCGCGGGTCGGCTGAATAGTCGTAACAACCGCGGCCGGTCTTTTGACCAAGGCGTCCATTTTCGGCCAGCCAGTCGAGATATTCAAACGCATAGCGACCCTTGTAGCCCTCTGCAATACGGCGTTTGCGGGCCATGAGGCCGATATCGAGACCGGCGAGATCGCCCATCTGATGCGGGCCCATGGGATAGCCGAAACCAAGCACCGCCTTGTCAATGGCGTAGGGGCTGGTGCCTTCCTCGACCATGAAGGCTGCGGCCTTGAGATAAACTTCCAGGATACGGTTGCCTATAAAGCCGTCGCAGACACCTGCGCGTACGCCAATCTTTTTCAGCTTCTTTGCCAGTGCAAATCCGGTGGCCACGGCGTCGGCGGAGGTTTTGTCCGCCACGACGATTTCAAGAAGTTTCATAATGTGAGCCGGCGAGAAGAAGTGCAGTCCCAGCACGTTCTCGGGACGCGAGGTAACCGATGCTATCTTGTTGATGTCCAAATAGGATGTGTTGGACGCAAGAATTGCGTCGGGCCGGGCAACCTTGTCCAGGGTGCGGAAGAGATCCTGCTTCACTTCCAGCATTTCAAAAGCGGCTTCGATAATGATATCGGCGTCGCCCAGCGCCTCGAAATCCGTCGTCACGTCATAAAGTTCATTGAGAAGGTGATCGCGATAGGCTTCGTCGTAACGGCCTTTCTTGATACCGTCATCCAGAACCTTCGTAACATTCGCTCGGCCACGTTCGGCGCTTTCCTCATCACGCTCGACCATTGTAACGGGAATACCCGCAAAGAGCATGGAGAGCGTGATACCTGAGCCCATCGTTCCGCCGCCAATAACACCGGCTTTCCTGATCTCCTTTGCCTTTCCATTGGCAAGTTCAGGAACTTTTGCAACTTCCCGTTCGGCAAAAAAGGCATGGATCAACGCCTTGCACTGGTCTGAGTTCATCAGCTCGATGAAAATTTCCCGTTCCTTCACCATGCCCTCGGCAAAGGGTAGATTGGCTGCAGCCTCAAGCGCGTCAATGGCGCGGATGGGGGATATCTGGCCGCGGGCTTTCTTTTTGACCTCCGCGCGAATGGCGTCGAATAAGTCTGTATTGCCCTTGTATGGGACAACCTTTTCATCCATCGCGCTGACGCGGCGGATCGGCAGGTTTTCATCGATCACCCGACGGGCGACTGCAATGCCTGCTGCTTTGGGGTCGTCCATGTCTTCAATCACGTCGATGATGCCCACCTGGAGAGCTTCCTTGGCGGAGACCTGACGGCCTGATGCGATAATTTCCGCCGCAGCCTCGAAGCCGATCAGGCGGGGCAGGCGTTGGGTGCCGCCAGCGCCCGGCATCACGCCGATTGCGACTTCGGGCAGGCCAACCTTTGAACCTTTCAAGGCAACGCGGAAATGGCTGCCGAGCGTCAGTTCGAGGCCGCCGCCAAGCGCTGTGCCGTGAATGACGGCGACAACCGGCTTTTCACTGTCTTCGACGATCTGAATACTTTCGGGCAGCATGATGCCCGAAGGTAGCTTGCCGAATTCGCGAATATCAGCACCAGCAACAAAGGTGCGTCCCGCGCCGTATATGACTGCGGCCTTCGCCTTGTCCTCGGCGGCGAATTGCCTGATTGCATCGGCCACACCTTCGCGCACAGCAGCGGATGCGGCGTTCACGGGTGGGTTGTCGATTTCAATCAGGAAAATATCGTCCTCGAGGCGGGTATTCACCGCTGTCGTCATTTTGAGCTCCAAAATTGTCAGGTGGGGAAGGGTAGGTCTGGCGACCGTGGCCGCCAGACCTTTGATTTCAGGATTTAGAGAGCAGGATCAACAGAAGCGATCTGCTTCCAGTCGCCGCCTTCGATCTTGGAAATAATCACAGGATCGCCACCAACATGGTCATTCGGGCCCATCTTGATATGAACGCCTGCGATATGATCATCATAGTCGAGGCTTTCCATGCCCTTCTGGAAGCTTTCAGGCGTCAGGTCCTTGCCCGCTGCCTCAAGGCCACGAACCAGCGATTCTGCGGCAGAGCGGCCAAGAAGAGCGCCGGAAGAAGGGAACTCACCGGTTGCCGCCTGGTAGCTGTCAACCCATGCCTTGGCCTCAGGGTCACCCAGACGAGCCACGATGTCGGACCAACCTGCACCTGCATAAAAACCTTCCGTCAGGCCACCGGGTACTTTAGCCACGGCGGTGTGGAAAGCGGCGGAAGAGCCAAGGAACTTTACATCGGTCCAGCCGATCTTCTTGGCGGTTGCAATTGCGGTGATAACCTGGCGCACGCCCAGAGCAATCGTGATCGTGTCACAACCTGCATCCTTCAGCTTGGTGAGCGAGCCGACGAAGTCCTGCTCATCCGGCTTGTGGGTGGTTTCGCCAGTGAATTCCAGTCCGAATTCCTTGACGGCTGCCTCGGTACCTTCCTTGATCTCGTTGCCGAAATCGGATGGGATATACATGGAGCAGATCTTCTTTGAACCTTCATTTTCAGCCAGATATTTCAGGCCAAGGCGCGCCTGGTCGAAATAGGACGAAAATCCGGAATATTTGTACGGTGAAGGTGGCTCAACCATCTGGCGGGCTGATGTCAGCGGTGAAACGTTTGCCACCTGCTTAGCGTCCATGATCGGGAAAGCTGCAATGTTCATGGGTGTGCCGAGCTGCAGGAACATGGCGAAAATCTTGTCGGAATTGACCAGCTTATTCAGGCCCTGCATCGCCTTCGGCATTTGATAACCGTGGTCCTCCACCACGAATTTGATCTTGCGTCCATGAACGCCGCCCTTTGCGTTGACTTCGTCAAAATAGAGCTGGGCAGCCTTCACCGCAGGCGCGCCGAATGCGGCGAAGATACCGGACATATCCTGGTTAGATCCGATAACGACTTCGTCATCGGTGACGCCCTGTGCGCTGGCAGCGTGGGCTGCAAGCATGGCGCTGCCGGCGAGAAGCGCAGCGGCGAATGTTTTTACTGTTCTTTTCATTTCATTCCTCCTCCTTGGAACAAATGCAGCCTTGGCTTCAAGCCTCGGCATACATCTCATTGATGAGCCTTGCGTGTTTCTTCTCCACAAAAGCCCGTTTCAATTTCATGGTCGGCGTCAGTTCATCGTCTTCAGCTGTCAAAAGTATGTCGATGAGTTTGAACTTCTTGACCTGCTCGACGCGCGCGAAATCCTTGTTGACCTTTTCTATCTCCCCCTCAATGAGCGCCTGAACTTCAGGCCGGGCGCAAAGCGAGGCGAAATCAGAGAACGGGACACGGTTGTCCTGCGCAAATTTCTGTACGTTTTCCTCGTCAATCATCACGAGGCAGGTCAGATATTTACGTTTGTCGCCGATGATGACCGCGTCTGAAATATAGGGTGAAAATTTGAGACGGTTCTCGAATTCGGCGGGAGTAATATTCTTGCCGCCTGCGGTAATGATGATGTCTTTCAGGCGGCCCGAAATTTTCAGGAAACCTTCATTATCAAGTTGTCCGATATCGCCGGTTCTCAACCAGCCGTCCGATGTCAGAGCTTCAGCTGTCTTTTCATTATTACGCCAGTAGCCCTGAAAAACATTACCCGCCTTGTACTGGATTTCACCATCATTGGCGATGCGGATTTGGCCACCAGTGACAGCCGGGCCTACAGAGCCAAACTTGTTGCGGTCCAGAAGATTGACGGAAATAATGCCCGTCGATTCCGACATTCCGTAGCCTTCCAGCACGTTGATGCCCAGCGCCCGGAACCATTTCAGAATGTCAGGCGAAATAGGTGCAGCGCCCGTTGTTCCGCGACGCAGGCGGTCAAACCCCAACATACGGCGAATGTTTTTCAGTACCGCGAAATCCCAGAACGCATATTGCAGGCGCAGGCCCATCGGCAAAGGCTTGCCTTCTTCCTCTAGCGCTACCTTTTTCAATCCTGTTTGAATTGCCCTGTTAAAGGCCCATCGGCCAAAAGGCGTTGCATCGCCTGCCATGATTGTAACGCGGGAATAGATCTTCTCCCAAACGCGCGGTACGGCTGTAAACGCAGTCGGGGAAACTTCCTGAACGCTGTCGAACACGGTCTCCAGACTTTCGGAAAAATTCACCGTTGAGCGCGCTGCAATGGGTCCAAAGGCGGAAATCATCCGTTCCAGAACGTGGCAGAGCGGAAGGAAGCATACCTGTTCATCACCTTCGTAAACGGGTAGCGCCAGCGCATTGGCGGCGATGGTGAAGACGATATTGCTGTTCGAGATCATCACCCCTTTTGGCATGCCTGTGGTGCCGGATGTGTAGATCAGGATGGCAGTGTTTTCCGCTCTGGTGCCCGCGATTTCATCTTCGAAACGGTGCGGCTGTTTCGTCAGTTCTTCACGACCGATCTCATAAAGGTCATCAAGGAAGATAACCTTGTCGTCCTTGAAGTCGTGCAGCCCTTCAGGATCAAGCACAATGACCTTTTCGAGGTCAGGCATTTGGTCACGCGCCTGAAGGAACTTATCCAGTTGCTCGTCATTTTCGACAAATAGGAAACGGCTACCGGAATCATTTACGATGTAGGAAAGCTGACTGGCTGCGTCGGTTGTGTAGATACCAGTTACAATGCCGTTGATGCATTGCACACCGAGGTCGATATACAGCCATTCCTTGTTGTCTTCGGAAATAATTGAAGCACATTCGCCCGGCTTGAACCCGAGCGCCAGTAGGCCAAGCCCGACCAGACGAGAATGGTCATACCAGTCTTTCCAGCTATAGGAGCGCCAGATGCCGAAGTCTTTTTCGCGGTGCGCGGTGCGCTCGCCCAGTTCTTCGCAGCGTTTCTTGAAGAGCTTGGGAAATGTGTCGCAGCCGTCGATAAAGTAGGGGCCGTGGCCGAGATCGGCATTGATACTGATGCCGTCCACGGTTTGCTGAGGGGGGATTTTGACCATCTCGTTCATATTGCACCTCCCGTTATCGCCACGTCTTCTTGGATTTCCAGCGGCGCTGGGCGCGCTCGCCCTCAGCGCGCTGGCCAAGATAGAATTCCTGGATATCCTTCGAAGCGCGAAGTTTTTCCGCCGGGCCGCCCATCACGATGCGGCCAAGCTCCATGACATAGCCATAGTGCGCGGTGTCGAGCGCGATTTTGGCGTTCTGTTCGACCACCAGCATCGTCACTCGCTGCTCCTTGTTGAGCCGTTTGACGATGCCGAAGATTTCCTTTGTCAGGAGTGGGCTCAGGCCAAGGCTCGGTTCATCAAGAAGCATGATCTTGGGTTTCGCCATCAGCCCGCGGCCAATCGCCAGCATCTGCTGCTGGCCGCCTGAAAGGGTCCCCGCATCCTGCTTGGCGCGTTCCTCCAAAATGGGGAAATAACTGTAGACCATTTCAATGTCGGAAGCGATGTTGGACCGGTCCTTGCGGGTAAACGCCCCCATGCGCAGATTGTCTTCCACCGACATGAGCGGAAAAATTTCGCGCCCTTCAGGAACCTGAACGATACCGTGGCGAACGGAATAGTCCGGGTCGTGGCCCTGGATTTCCTCGCCATTGAGTTTCACCGTTCCTTTTTCGGGATCCATGACGCCGCAAATGGTTTTCATGAGCGTCGTCTTGCCTGCGCCATTTGCGCCAAGCACGGTCACGATCTGGCCTTCGTTGACCTCCAGGCTTACGCCTCGGATTGCCATGATCGGCCCGTAATAACTTTCCAGATTATCGATTTTGAGAAGGGGTTCACCCATTACGCAGCCTCCTCGTCTTCGTCCGTATCGTCGGAGCCCAGATAGGCTTCAATGACGGCTGGGTCACTCTGCACTTCAGAAGGTGACCCAAGCGCCAGCATCTTGCCGTCAGCCAGCGCCAGAACACGATCGGAGACGGCGGAAACGAGATTCATGTCATGTTCCACCATCAGCACGGTAATGCCCATGATCTTTTTGATATCTTCGATCCAGAAGGCGACGTCCTGCGTTTCTTCCACCGAAAGACCGGAGGCGGGCTCGTCGAGCAGTAGCAGTTTAGGCTCAATGGCAAGGGCCCGGCCCATTTCCACCACTTTGCGAACGCCGTATGGCAGCCCGGCGATCAGCTTTTCGCGGTATGGCTGAAGATCGAGAAAATCGATGGCTTTTTCCACGGCCTCACGATGGGCAAATTCTTCGCGCCGCACGAAGGGCGTGAAGAGCATCTCGGTCAGGAAATTGGAGCGGCGGTGGGTGTAGCGGCCGACCAGCATATTCTGCAAGACCGTGGCCTGCTCGAACAGTTCGATATTCTGGAAAGTGCGCGCAATACCCAGCCCGGCAATCTCGTGCGATGCTCGGCCCAGAATGGATTTACCCTCAAATAGGATGTCGCCTGAATAGGGCGTATAGAAACGCGAGATCATGTTGAAGATCGTCGACTTTCCAGCGCCGTTGGGGCCAACCAGCGCGAAAACCTCGCCGGGCTCAACCGTGAAGGAGACATTGTCCACGGCAGTCAGGCCACCAAACTTGAGTGTGACGTTTTTCAGTTCCAGCAAACTCATCTGACCCGCTCCGTCTTGAGGTAGGATTTCTGCCGGCGGAACATATCGCGGCGGGCGAAGGGAAAGAGTTCGAAATAGGTTCGGATTTTCACCCAGCGGCCATACATGCCCATCGGTTCGAGCAGGATGAAGCCAATCAGGATGAGCGCAAAAATTCCGGACTCCAATCCCGGAACGATGATCGAGCCGATACCGGTCCACTCGCCAACAGCGTCGCGTCCGAAGGCGATCAACTGCGGCAGGAAGCCAATCACGATGGCGCCGAGAAAAGCGCCGTGAATGGTGCCGAGTCCGCCAATCACGATCATCAAAAGCAGGTTGATCGAAATGACGATATTGAAGGTTTCGTGATTAAAGATCGTGGCGAAATGGCCCATCAGTGCGCCGCCAAGACCGGTAATGGCACAGGAAAGACCGAATGCGAGCGCCTTGGTGCGGGGCACGTTGATGCCCATGGCCTGCGCTGAAATTTCCGAGTCCCTGACGGCGGCAAAGGAGCGGCCAAGTGGCGAACGTTGCATATTACGATAGGCAAGAACCAGAAGTACGGCGATGAAAAGAATGAGCCAGTAGAGGCCTGCCGGATTGGCGTAACGATTGAAACTCATTCCGAATATTTCAATATCCGGTGCAAAGAGCCCGTTGACGCCGCCGGTGAGCGGTTCAGACAGCACGATCACATCTTCCATCATGATGGAGATGGCTATGGTGGCAATGGCCAGATAAATGCCGTGCAGCCGTGTCACGGGAAGTGCAAATAGCGCGCCGACAATTCCTGTGATGATGCCGCCGAGCGGGAACGCCAGTATGAAGGGCAGTCCGGCAAGCGTTTGCAGCAAGACGCAGGAATAGGCCCCGATTGCCATGAATGCGGCATGGCCGAGGCTGGCCTGTCCGCTTTGGCCCACCAGCAGCATGAGGCCCATACCGCAAACGGCCCAGATCAGCACATTCGTGGCTTCGCCAGTGAGAAAGTCGCCGAGGAAAAACGGCGCAGCAATGACAACGGCCAACAACAGCGCGTACCAGAAGGTCTGAACACCATGCTTGAAGAGGCGAACATCGGCGTCATAGGACGTTTTGAAAATAATCCGCATATCGTTACACCTTCTTGGCCTTGACCTGGGACAGTATCCCGTGCGGCCGCAAAATGAGTACGAGTAGCAAGATCAGGTAGGGCATGATCTGGGAGACGCCAGCCGCGACATAGCGTGAGGATAACGGCTCAATAATGCCGACAACCAATCCGCCCAGAAGAGCGCCAGGAAGCGAACCGAACCCGCCAATAATGGCGGCGGCAAAAGCCTTGATGCCCAGCAGACCGGTCGAAGGATCAATAGCCCCTTTGGAGGCAAAGAGAACGCCCGCAATTGCTGCAAGCGCGCCGGAAAGCCCCCAGACCAGCGAATGGATACGCTTGACGGGAATGCCCATATAGTAGGCTGCAAGCTGGTTTTGAGAGGCGGCCTGCATGGCAAGGCCAATGCGTGTATAGGCGAAGAAGAGATAGAGCCCGCCGGTCAGCGCAAGCGTTGTGCCAATAATGGCGACTTCTTCGAGCCCGAGTACAAGTCCGCCAAACCCGACATCCTTGCCAACGAAGGGGCTCTCAAGAGACTGCGGTTCATGTCCCCAAATCATGCCGGCGACGAAACGTGCAACAAAGCCAATTGCAATGGTGAGAATAACCACGGCAATTTGCGACTGACCGAACATGGGGCGTATGAAAACGACTTCCAGAAGGTAGCCGATGACGCCCATAAGGGCGATGGCCAGAATAACGGAGAGCCAGAAAGGCAGACCGGCATAAGAATCGTTTGTGAGCCAGAGTGTGATGAATGCGCCGAGCATCATCATGTCGCCCTGAGCGAAGTTGACCGATTCCGTCGCTTTGTAAATTAACACGAAACCCAGGCCAATCAGGCCGTAGACACAGCCGTTGGCGAGGCCGCTGATCAGCAGTTGCAATAAATCCAAAGAAAGGCCCTCCCGTGCCTTGGACTTTCAGTCCTTTGGTTCTGCGTATATTCCTTTGTCGTGGACCGTTTCCGGGCCGTCGTTTCTCCTCAAGTAACGGCTTGGCCGACATCAAGCCCTTTCAGGGCAAAATCGACGCATTGTTGTGCGATCTGGAGCAGATCTTCCTCGGTTTCATCGTCGCGGGGCTTGTACCAGAATACCGGTGAGTTCAGCGTCATGAACATGAGCTGGCGGGCAATGCCGCTATCCTGGTAACAGAGCGCCCCGTCGGCCCGTGCTTCTTCCAGAACTTGGCGAAATATCGCCGAATAGTGGTCGCGCGAATCAACAAGTGCCGAAAGCCGCTCGCGCTGTTCAGGCGTCGTTGCCCCGCGCATGTGAATTTCCACGCCCTGCCAAACGGCATTCTGGTAAGGCTTGGACTTAATCATCGACAGGCAGTGCGCAATCGACATTGAACGCAGTTTCTCAATCGCGCTGATTTCCAGATTGAGAAAGGGTTCAATGACCTGGAAATTCATCTCCATGCCATGTTCGGCGACAGCAAACAGCAGGTCGGCCTTGGAGGCATAGAAGTGATATATGCGGCCTTTGGTTGAGCCCAGCCGTCGAGCAACATCGTCAATACTTGTTGCATGGAAACCGCGTTCCATGAAGCATTGCGCCGCCATGTCCATGATGACTTTCTGGCCCTCGTCGGACACAGATAGAGCGGCGGTTTGGCTCATGAATCCCTCCCTTGGCGTCCGTCAGGCATTCCTCCCAAAACACGGCTGCGGACCTTGAATGGATTTGGACATACTACTGGGTAGGTTGTCAAGTCTGCATATTCAAGTTTGTTGAAAAGACCGTGAGAGCCTGTTCGACGTGGAGGCTTATGGCAAATCCTCAAGGACCGCCTTTCGCTCTCATTCATAATCTCTGTGAACATCATGAGAAAATGCACTTAGCGCATCTGGAAATTTCGATATTATGTCGCTTGGAACGTTGGAAGCTGGGAATCGACGCCTGGAGCAACGGCCATATTCAAGAGGTGAAATGTGGAATCTGATCAGAGCGGCAACCTTTGGCGGGTCACGACGAAGGAGATGGTGGAGGCCAAGCCCCTAGTCTCCGACCTGAGTGTGGATCTTGTCATTATTGGCGGCGGCTTCACCGGTTGTTCTGCCGCGCTGGAAGCAGCTCAAAATGGAGCTTCAGTTGCCCTTCTCGAGGCGAATGACATTGGCCATGGTGGTTCGGGGCGCAATGTCGGTCTGGTGAATGCCGGGCTGTGGCTGCCGCCCGAAACGATTGTCAATCAGATGGGGGAAGCAGCTGGGCGGCGACTGACCAGCGTGCTGGGTGAAGCCCCTGCATCTGTCTTTTCGTTAATTGAAAAACACGGCATTCGCTGTGAACCGGTAAGGTCGGGCACCTTGCATTGCGCCCATAGTGCTTCCGGTCTGCGCGATTTGGAAGATCGTTTTCGTCAGGGCAACAGTTTCGGTGCGCCAATACGCCTGATCGACGCCGGAGAAACAGCCCGCCGCACAGGGGCCGGCATTTATCACGGCGCTCTCTTTGACCCAAGGGCTGGCACTATCCAGCCGCATGCCTATTGTCAGGGGCTTGCGCGTGCAGCGCAGGCGGCTGGAGCAGCAATTCATACCAATACGCAGGTAACTGCGCTCCGTCGGGACGGGGAAAGCTGGCTGATTGAGGCTAACGGGCGGACGGTCCGCTCACGAGCCATCCTGTTGGCCACCAATGCCTATCATCTGGGGATTGAAGCGCCTTTTGAGCCGCAGTTTATTCCCGTCTTTTATTCACAATATGCCACCGATCCCTTGCCTGAAGAGCTGCGGCGGGAAATCCTGCCAGGCGGAGAAGGCTGCTGGGACACGGCGCTTGTCATGAGTTCTTTCCGGCTGGATCAGGCCGGGAGGCTGATTATTGGCGGCATGGGCAATATTGAAGGGCCGGGCGGCGCTATCCACAAGAGCTGGGCGCGTCGAAAACTCAAGGCTATTTTTCCCAAGGCAGGAGATTTACCGATCCGCCATCTCTGGCAGGGGCGTATCGCCATGACCAGTGACCATATTCCGAAAATTCTGGAATTTGGTCCCAATGCGTATGCCTGCTTTGGTTATTCGGGTCGTGGTATAGGGCCGGGCACTGTATTTGGCGCGCGCGTAGCCTCGGCATTGCTGAATGGTAGCCCAGACATGCTTCCGGTGGAGCCGGTCATTCATCACACCGAGAGGTTCAGAGCTGCACGCGGCGCCTATTACGAATTCGGCGCCACGCTGGTGCATACTATCTAGCCTGAAACTGACACTGGTTCTGCCTAGCGTTTCAGCATCTTTGGATCCAGCGCATCGCGAACGGCATCGCCGATATAGTTGACGCTAAGCACGGTGAGCGAGATTGCAAGTCCAGGCCAGAAGACGCGGGCAGGGGTAATCTGCAGGAAGTTCGCGCCATCATAAAGCAGCCGACCCCATGTTGGGAAATCGGACGGAAAACCGAGGCCGAGGAAGCTCAATGCAGATTCGGTAATGATAGCCGAGGCAATGCCAAGCGTTGCCGACACCATGATTGAGCTCAGGACATTGGGTAGCAAGTGGCGAATGATGATGCGAAATTCGCGAATACCCGCCGACTTGGCTGCCAAAACGAATTCCTGATTTTTAACCGCCAAAACGTCGCCACGCACAATGCGGGCGGTATGCATCCAGCTTGTTATTCCGATAACAAAAACAATGAGAATAAAGATGCCCGTCTCCGGTCCAAAGGTCGAGCGCAGCATGTCCCGAAAGAGCAGGATAATGACGAGCAAAACGGGCAGAAGCGGAAGCGCCAGAAAAAGATCGGTGATCCGCATCAGCGGTCCATCAAGCCATTTGATGTAGCCTGAAACCACGCCGACCAGCGTGCCGAGAAACAACGCCAGCAGCATGGCGGTGAGGCCAACGGCAAGCGAGATCTGCCCTCCGGCCATCACCTGCGCCAACATGTCATGGCCCAGATTGTCAGTCCCGAATGGATGAAGGAGAGAAGGTCCCTGGTTCTTTGCGCGGATATTGATCTTATTGGGATCCACACGTTGGATGAAGGGGCCGACATAGACGGCAAACACGATGATGCTGAACGTGATCAGACCGACAACGCCACCCTTATGCGCCTTGAATTGTCGCCAAATATCCGCCCAGACAGATGTGGTTTTCTCGCTTTCGACATAGGTTGCATCAGTCATAGCGGATCCTCGGGTCGAGAATGCCGTAAAGTACGTCGGCAATCAGATTGAAGAGCACAATCAAGACAGCGAATATGAATGTGAGTGTCTGGACCAGCGGCAGGTCCGCGCCCTCAATGGCCGTGATCAGAAGTTGGCCCAATCCATTAACACGGAAAATCTGCTCGGTGATAATTGCGCCGGAAAAGATGGTGGGCACACCCAGTGCGATCACGGTGACAACCGGGATCAGGCTGTTGCGCAACACATGCACCAGCAGCACGGTTTTTTCCTTCACGCCTTTGGCTCGCGCTGTGCGAACATAATCCTGGTGCAGATTATCAAGCATGGAAGCGCGAACAAAACGCACGATCTGCGACGTGTTGTAGAGTGTTAAAACGGTGACAGGCAATGTCATCTGACGCACCTGTTGGCCGAAGCTTTCCCAGTCATGCACAACCAGGTTGGTGTCATAGATGGATGGAAACCATTGAAGGTAGGATGAGAATATCACGATCAGCAGCACGCCGGTGAAGAAGGTTGGAACCGAATAGCCAACCATGGAAACAAACGTGCCGACCTGGTCGAAAATCGAATATTGCTTATAGGCTGAAATGACGCCGATGGGAATCGCCAGCATGACACCGAACACATAGGAAAGGCCGACGACCCAAAGCGTCTGCGGCAAGCGCTGAACGATGAGATCTACCACAGGTGCGCGCGTTGCCCAGGAAAGTACACGAAGTCGATCACCGTCGCCAAAAGTCGCGCCGGTGATTTGTTCGAGGATGTTCAGCGGCTCGTTGACAAAGAATTGTTTCAGCCAAAGAAGATAGCGCACAAAAAAGGGCTGGTTCAGGCCCATCGCCTCGCGCATCTTCTCACGCACTTCAGGTGGAATAGTGAGTGGTAGGTTGCCCAGCGGATCGGCCGGTGCAAGGTCAAGCAACGCAAATATGACAAAGCTGATGACGAGCAGTGTGGGGATTGCAAAGAGCAATCGCCTGATCGTGTATGTGAACATTCAGAGGTTCCCGCGACGCCTCGAAATTTCAAAATCCACCGGCCCGATAGGACATCAGGCCGGTGGCTGACGACGGATACTTACTTAGCGCGGGTCCAGTCCGCAACGTTCCAGAGCTCTGAATCCCAGGAGTTGATCTTGACGCCTTCAAGCGTCACAGAGCGCGCTGAAAGGGAGCCGCGGTAGATGATCGGGATCTGGGCGAAGTCGCGGGTCAGCATATCGTTTGCTTTGATTGCAAGAACGGCGCGATCTTCCAGTTTGGCAGTTTTGCCGAGTTCCTTGACCAAGGCGTCATATTCGGCATTGCAATAGCGGACGATATTTTCGCCCTGCCAGCCATTTGACGGGTTCGGGATCTTGTCGCACATCCAGCCAGCCAGATATTTCTCCGGGTCTGCACCGTCGAACTGGTTGGCGTATTCCTGAATGTCTGCATAGAATTTCTGGAACGTGTCCGGAGATGCCGGGTCACCACCAAAGAAGACGTTGGCGGATATATTGCGCAGCTCGGCTTCAACACCGATCTGGCTCCACCAATCCTTGACCAGGGCCTGTGTGGCCTGACGAACCGAGTTGGTGGATGTCTGGTAAAGGAAGGAAAGCTTGACGCCGTCCTTTTCGCGCACGCCGTTCGAGCCCATTTTCCAGCCTGCCTCATCAAGAAGCTTGTTGGCGCCGTCGATATCCTGTTTCAGGCAATCGTCATTGTTCGGCGAGGAATAGATAGCGGGTGCCGGAACAATGTTACAGGTTGGTTTGCCTGCAGCGCCATAACCGGCTTCGACAAGCACGTCGCGGTCAATCGCCATGGAAAGGGCGGTTCTGACGGCGAGATCACTCAAGGCCGGATGTGGGCCGGCATCCTTGGTCGAGCGCTTATCGCCCAGTGACGGGTCAACACCATACGGATTGATATCGAGACGCTCGACGAGATTGCCGAATGCCGTTTCGAGTTTGCCTTTGCCAGCGGCAGCCATCGTTGCGAGAACTTCGGGCTCAACCTGAGTGTTCCAAGCATAGTCGAATTCGCCTGTTTCGAGAACTGACCGGGCTGCCGATGCCGCGTCGCCGCCGCCCTTGAGGGTCACGGTCGCAAAGGATGGTTTGCTGGCGTCGCGATAATTCTCGTTTATGACATAAGAGATAACGTCATTCGGCTTGAATTCCTTGACCTTGTAAGGGCCGGTGCCGATCGGGTTGAAGTTTGCTTCTGTGCATTCAGGGGCCTTGGCACCCAGGCAATCAGCAAATTGAGCAGCCTGAATGATCGGGGATTGAGCGCCAACGAAAGCGGAATAAGGATATGGCTTCGGCTTTTCGAAGGTGATCTTGATGGTCAGATCATCAACGGCCTCAACATTCGTCACACCCTCAAAATAGGCGCCCTGAGCGCAGCCGCCATTGGGATCCGTGCAATATTTCCAGGTGAAAATGGCATCATTGGCCGTCACTGGCGTGCCGTCGGACCACAACAGGCCTTCCTTGAGTTTCCATGTCATGGAGGTCAGGTCTGCGGAAACGCCGCCATTTTCGACTGTCGGGATTTCTGCAGCCAGGTAGGGCACGAGGTCACCGTTTTCGTCGTAACGCGCCAGCGGCTCAATGACCATCGAGGCCGCGTAAACTTCCTTTGTCCCGCCGGTGAGGAACGGGTTCATCGTGGATGGCGCCTGCCAGAAAATAATCTTCAACTCACCGTCCGTGCCGCGTTCGGCAAAGGCCGGTGTGGCGACGCTTGCAACCAACGCTGCAGAAGCGGCCAGGAGCAATTTCCCCTTAAACATATTATTCCCCTTATTTATGCGCTGCCTCACGGCAGTCATTGAACTGGAGAGGGGATGACGTCAGCGTTCAAGGCAAAAGTCAAGCCTTTAATATATGTTTTTAAAAGACATTTCTTAATTTGTGAAAAAGCCATCGGCCCCAGGAAACGCATCCAGGGCACACTACGGATTTTTGTCCGTTTGATAAAAAACGCGGCATGTAACCATAGGAATGGGATGGCTTCAAGTGGAAATTGCGGCTTGCAAAACACAGACTGTCCGTAGCAGTATCCGATCATGAAACACCGCTGAATTTGCTGTTTGAAGAGACTTTTCCTGATGCCGATCCTCAACCGAGTTCATGAATTACAGGCCGAAGTTGCCGGATGGCGGCATTATATCCACGAAAATCCGGGGCTTCTCTATGAGGTTGAACATACGGCCTCCTTCGTTGCCGAAAAATTGAAAGAGTTTGGCTGCGACACGATTGAAACCGGCGTCGGCAAAACTGGTGTTGTGGCCATTATCAAAGGCGCGAAAGGCGAGGGGCAAACGATTGGCTTGCGCGCTGACATGGACGCTTTACCCATTCTTGAGGCAAGCGGTGTGGAATGGGCGTCGAAAAAACCTGGTCTCATGCATGCCTGCGGACACGATGGACATACGTCTATGCTTTTGGGCGCGGCGAAATATCTGGCAGAAACCCGTAACTTCAAGGGTGCAGTCGCAGTCATTTTTCAGCCGGCTGAAGAAGGCGGCGCGGGCGGGCTCGCCATGATTGAAGACGGTCTTCTGGATAAATATGACATCGCGGAAGTTTACGGCATGCATAATCTGCCCGGCGTTCCTGTCGGTCAGTTTGCAACCCGCAAAGGCCCCTCTCTTGCATCAGCTGATGAATTTGAGATTACCATCGAAGGGAAGGGCGGACACGCGGCCCAACCGCATAATTCCATAGATCCGGTCGTCATAGCCGCGCATGTTATCCTTGCGGTTCAGGCCATTGCAGCGCGCGAGACTGATCCGCTTAGCTCCATCGTGATTACCATTGCCACCATTCACGGCGGCGACGCCTCCAATGTGATTCCGGGCGAGATCAAATTGACCGGGACTGTGCGCACATTGCTACCCGAAACACGCGATTTCGCCGAAAGCCGGATCAAGGAGGTTGTCACAGGTGTTGCCGCAGTTTTCCGTGGCAAGGCCGAAGTTCATTATGAGCGTGGTTATCCCGTGACGTTTAATCACCCCAAGGAAACGGACTTTGCGACGGAAGTCTTGCAGGGCATTGTCGGGGAAAAGAATGTTATACAGAACATTCCGCCGACGATGGGGGCGGAGGATTTTTCTTACATGCTGGAACAGCGTCCCGGAACGTTCATCATGATCGGAAATGGCGATTCGGCCGGGCTTCACCATCCAGCATATGACTTTAATGACGATGCCATTCCATATGGGATCAGTTATTGGGTTGCGCTGGCCGAATCGGCGCTTGCACCTTGACACATTGGGTTCTCAACCCGGGACAGGGAGACTTTTATGTCTGAAAACGGGGTTTCAAACGAGCCGGTGCTGAAGGTTGAAAACCTGACAACATCTTTTGGCGGCGGGGAAAATTGGACCTCGGTCGTACGTGACATGAGTTTCGAAGTCGGTTCGGGGGAAACGGTCGCTATTGTTGGCGAGTCCGGCTCTGGCAAGAGCGTAACGTCGCTGTCTATCATGCGGCTTCTTCCAAAGTTGACCAGCCGAATAGAAGGCAAGGTCTGGCTCGGGGGCCGCAACCTCCTAAGTCTCGATGAAGAATCGATGCGCAAGGTGCGCGGCAATGACATTTCGATGATCTTTCAGGAGCCGATGACGAGCCTGAACCCAATATTTCCCATTGGCAAACAGATTGCCGAGGCCATTCTTTGCCATCGTGACATCTCGAAGGCAGAGGCAAAGAAGGAGGTTCTGGAGCTTCTCGACAAAGTGCGTATTCCGAACGCAAAAAACCGGTTTGATGAATATCCGCACCAGTTCTCAGGCGGCATGCGCCAGAGGGTCATGATTGCGATGGCACTGGCTTCAAAGCCGAAGCTGCTGATTGCAGACGAGCCGACGACGGCACTGGATGTAACCATTCAGGGGCAGATACTCGATCTGATCAAGGAATTGCAGGACGAGACGGGCATGTCGGTTCTGTTTATCACCCACGACATGGGTGTCGTGGCGGAAATTTCCGATCGGACGATTGTCATGTTCCGTGGCGATGCGGTGGAAACCGGAACGACCGAGAATATTTTCCATAATGGTCAACATCCCTACACGCGCGCGCTTCTTTCCGCCGTGCCGAAACTGGGGTCGATGACAGGCAGGGAACGGCCGATGCGATTCCCGGTCATCGATATCAAGACCGGCGAGACGGTGAAGGGGGAAAGTGAGGGGCTGGCGCCGGATGAGGGCGACCGCCCGGTGTTGCAGGTGGAAAATCTTGTTACTCGATTTGATATCCGTTCCGGCCTTTTTGGGCGCAAGAGCGGCGCTGTTCATGCGGTGGAAAATGTCTCTTTCGATCTGCGGCCCGGCGAAACCTTATCTCTCGTGGGTGAAAGCGGCTGTGGAAAATCTACAACCGGTCGGTCGATCACGCGGTTGGTTGAGCCGACCGAGGGCAACATCACGCTAGATGGTCGCGAGGTTCTTAAGCTTGGCGGCAATAAATTGCGCGATATGCGCAGGACAATACAGATGGTGTTTCAGGATCCATTTGCCAGTCTGGACCCCCGCATGACGGTGGGAAGCGCCATTATGGAGCCCTATGTGGAACATGGGCTTGGAACAAAAAAGCAGGCGCGGGAGCGTGCGGCGGATCTTATGGAACAGGTTGGGCTGCATGCCGACATGATGCGGCGATATCCGCATGAATTTTCAGGCGGCCAGCGTCAGCGCATCGCCATTGCACGGTCGCTGATCCTTGATCCAAAGGTCATTATTGCTGATGAAGCCGTTTCAGCGCTGGACGTGTCAATCAAGGCGCAAGTTTGCAATCTGATGATCGATCTGCAGCAAAGCCTCAATCTGGCCTATCTTTTTATCAGCCACGACATGGCGGTTGTTGAGCGCGTGTCGCATCGGGTTGCTGTGATGTATCTTGGTGAGATCGTAGAAATCGGGCCACGGCGCGAGGTTTTTGAAAACCCGCAGCATCCTTATACGAAGAAGTTGATGTCGGCAGTTCCTGTTCCCGATCCTTCGCGCCGGAGCGCCCGTCACGGATTGGCCGTTGACGAGATCAAGAGTCCGATCCGTCCGGTAGGCTATCTACCACCGGTGCGCCAATATCGTGAAGTATCGCCGCGGCACCTTGTGCAGGCTTGACCATAGTCAATCCTACCATTGACAGGCTGGCTCAAATCGCCCTTGATGCCAACAGGTATCCCCGCCGACCATACGAGGCATTTGCGCAGCGATGCAGCGACAGACATATAGTCCATGGCGTCCGCTACGTGATGTCCGCCTATTGCTGATTTGCGGTATTTTGCTGACTGCGGCGGCAGTAACCGGTTTCCTGAATTATGTAAGCGTGCGGCAGAGCACCCAGGACGCGGCTGTAGAGCAGCTTGCCGGCGAAGCACGCCTGACAGGTTTGAATGTCAAAAATGTCTTTTTGCAGATGGAGCGTGATGCGGCCATCATTTCTCAGACGCCGCCAATTCAGGGCGTTGTTCGGAGCCGGAAGACCAGCGGCATCGATTATCTGGACGGCTCTTCAGAGAAATTGTGGCAACAGAGACTTGGCACGATCCTGATTTCAATGATGCGGCAGCGGCCAGAATATACCCAGATGCGTTATATCGGTCTGGCCGATAATGGACGCGAAATCGTAAGGGTAAACCGCCGGGGTCAGCAGCTTTTGCGGGTGCCTGATCATGAGTTGCAGCAGAAGGGTGGTGAGCCCTATATGCAGCAGCACGAAGACTGGGTGGCGAGCAAAGGCTTTTTTTCGAATGTGAACTACAACCGTGAACGCGGCGAGGTGGAAGATCCTAAGACCCCGGTTATTCGCGTTATTGTTCCCGTTTTTGATGAAGGTACGGGCGCTCCTTTTGGCGCGGTGGTGATCAATGCCGACTATGAGAAACTGTTACGCAAGGCGCTTGCGGAGCTGCGTCCCGCGCACCGGGCATACGTAATCAACGGGCAAGGTGACTACCTGACCTATGAGCCTGCGCAGGGTGCTGTAAGCCAGTTGGAATTTCATGAGGCATACAGTACCGATGTGCCGGTGGCGGTCAGAAATTTTTTGGCGCGCACGGTCCCGGAAGCGTCCAATACCGATGGCGACACCGTCAATTATGCCATTCGTCTTGATGTTCTTGGTGATGGAAAAACCCTTTTGGGCGTTGTCGTAGAGGTTGAAAAGGACAGGCTGTTGGCGCCCGCCGGACGGGTGCGCAGTCAGGCTGTTGCACTGACTTTTGTTCTTCTCGGCACGGTGGTCGCATTTGCCTGGCTGCTTATCCGGCACTACACGGCGCCGCTGACATCAATGACAAATGCGGTTCTGGATGGAGGAGGTGTTGACGCTCTGCCTGTTGGTCGCAGGGATGAAATTGGCGCACTGGCGCGCGCGTTTGTTTCGCTGACAGAAAACTTGACCAGTATGGAGGCAAAATCACGCGCTGTATTGGAAACGGTCAATGATGGCATCATCACGATAGATCCATACGGCAAGATCGCCAGTATCAACCCTGCCGGCGAGGCTATTTTCGGCTACCGCGCAGAAGAATGTATCGGCCAGAATGTGAAGATGCTGATGCCTCCGCATTTCAGCCGCGATCATGACCAGCACCTGAGTGAGTACCGCCGTACCGGCAGGAAGCAGATCATAGGATTCGGGCGGGAAGTTGAGGGAATGCGCAAGGATGGCTCCACCTTCGCGCTTGATCTCTCGGTCAGCGAAATGGTGGTTGACGGCGCAAAAATGTATACGGGTATCGTGCGCGACATTTCTGAGCGCAAAGAAACAGAAGTTCGCTTGCAGGAACAGCGCGAATTTCTCGATCTGGTCATGAACACCAATCCCAACCTGATTTTTGTCCTCGATCTCGATTTAAACATTATTCAGGCCAATCGCGCATTCATCGACACTTGGCCCGCTTCGCTGCGGGAAACTGTCATCGGGGCGAGCATGAGCGCTTTTTTAAGCGACGCCGACCAGGCCAAGTTTAAGAACATCGTCACAACGGCGCATTCAAGCGGGTATTCGGAGGCGACAGGCGCAGTTACATTTGCCGATGGGCGAGTACGAAGCCTGTTTCTTCAGAGCGCAGGCTTCGCCAACAAATCAGGCAAATCGTTCGTATTATGCATAGGTCGCGACCAGAGTGAGCTGGAAAAGCTGACCGAACTTTTGCAAATGTCCAACAAGGAACTTGATGAATTTGCTTACGTGGCGTCCCACGACCTGAAAACGCCGCTCCGCGTTATCGACAACGCGTCGTCATGGCTGGAGGAAGATCTGGCGGGCGTATTGGATGAGGATAGCCGTGAAAATCTCAGCCTGATCCGCAGCCGCGTGTCCCGCATGGAACGGCTGTTGGATGATCTGCTGGAATATTCTCGTATTGGCCGCAAGCTATCCGTGGAAAGCGAAGACATGGTTGCTGGCGATGTTCTTTTGAGCGATGTCCTGGGCCTATTGGCGGGCGCAAGTGATGGCAAGGTGGTCGTGAACCCGGATTTTGCCGACATTGTGCTTCCAAGAATGCCCTTGCAGCAGATATTTCTCAACTTGATCGGCAATGCGATCAAGCATTGCGGTAATGAAAATGTTCGGGTGGACGTTGATGTTGAAGATCAGGGCGACTTTTACTGTTTCAAGGTGAAGGATAATGGACCGGGTATAGCGTCGGATTATCACGGCCAAATTTTTCAAATGTTTCAGACCTTGAAACCGCGTGATGTCGTGGAGGGTAGTGGGATGGGGCTGGCTATCGTCCGCAAGCATGTGGAGCAATATGGGGGACGCATTTGGCTTCGATCCAGGGAAGGAGAGGGGGCGACCTTCTTTTTCACCTGGAGGAAGCTGGGCGATACATCAGAGGGCGCGAAAACAAGGAGAACTTGATGGAACTGTCCTTCAACGGAGAAGTGAAAGGTGAGGGTGTGAGCGTTCTGCTGGTCGAGGATGATGACGGTGACGCAAAGGCGGTCATTCGCGCATTTCGCAAGGCCAGAATAGCAAATCCGGTTTTCCGCGCTGTGGATGGGGTTGATGCATTGAACCTGCTGCGCGGGGAAAACGGAAGGAGCGCGCTTAAGCCGCCTTACATCATTGTTGCCGATATCAATATGCCTCGGATGGATGGTATTAGGCTGGTGAAGGAAATTCGCAAGGACCCGGCGCTCAAGCCAACGGTTGTCTTCATTCTCACCACGTCAAAAAGCGAAGAGGACAAGTTTGAGGCTTACGATCTCAACGTGGCTGGTTACATTGTAAAACAGGCGGCTGGAAGCGACTTTCTGAAGCTGGTGGAAATGCTCGGCGCATATTGGCGCGTCGTGGAGATGCCGAATTCAGACTGACGGGAAGAGGCAGGCATTAATGGATACGGCGGTTGAACTGAATATTTTGGTCATTGATGACGATTTGGGTGATCGCAAGAACCTAAGACGGGCGATCAAACGCTCGGCCCTAAAGGCCAGTACATTTGAGGCTGATGGTATCCATGCGGCCCTCGCGGTACTCCAGAATGAGCGTATCGACTGCATCTTCATCGACTACAACATGCCGCTTTTTGATGGTCTTGAAGGCATTGTGCATCTGAAAAAACATGCCCCGAACATCCCCTTGGTCATGGTGACCGGCCAGGGCGATGAATTGTTAGCGACGAAAGCGATACAGAGAGGAGCCTCGGATTATATACCCAAGCGCTTAGTCGGACCTGATACGGTCGAGAAGGTAACCGTGCATGTGATGGAAATTGCGGCGCTGGAACGGCGGATCCGCGAGCAGCAGGACGCCGTGGCAAATTTTTCGCGGATGCTTGCTCATGATTTGAAAGCCCCCGTGCGTCATATCCGCATAGTCGGCGAAACGATGGCGCAGGCGATTGCCGCCGCCGAAATTGACCGGGTCGGTGAGCTCTTTGTTATGATGCAAAAGATGGTGGACCGTATCGGACTTCTTGTAACGACGTTGGACGAATATAATAGGTCACTTTCCCCAAACGTTGTTTTTGACACCATTAAACTGCAGCCTGTCCTTGAGGGGGCGCTGGAAAACCTGCAGCTTGAAATTGACGCTGCAGGAGCTCGCATCACGCACGATACGTTGCCAGATGTTCATGGAAACGAAGCACTGCTGACACAGCTTTTTCAAAACCTTATCGGTAACGCGGTCAAGTTTTGCAAAAGGGAAGCGCCGCATGTTCATATCACCGCGCGCGAGGGTGACGCCGCGGTTCAGGTTTCTGTCACTGATAACGGCATTGGTATTGCAGAGAACGCTCTGAATACGGTGTTTGAGCCCTTCAGGAGGCTTAATCCTGTGGGGGAATTTGCCGGAACAGGCCTTGGACTTGCGACCTGCCGCAAGATACTGGATCGGCACGGTGGGGATATTTGGTGTGAATCGGCTCCCGGAGAGGGCTCAACGTTTCATTTTACACTGAAGCGGCCCGCCGCGTGAAAGCTCCTAAATCGAAAGGCTCTTGTAGCCGTTTGCCTGTGGCTTGATCTCCGCACCTGCCATATTGCACAGAATTCAGTAGCTCTACTGCGGCTGAAAAGCTGTCCGTTTCAATGGCAGTCAGACCGGTACACAACTGAGCTGGCCTAAATATCAAATACCAGAGATTTTCTGGTTGGCGCTCTCAGTCGTCGCTGTCGCCTTGATGTGGGTCCCACATATATGCGGTTCGGGCGCGGCGGGCGCATGGTAATGCCGTGGAGAATATTGCGGTATTCGCTCCATTTATACCAATGACCATTGATTAGAACCCATGTGATGACATGGAAACGGCCATCCGGGTAGGAGAACACCGCAGAGCGATGCTTTTGCATCGGTCGAGGATTTCGACGCCCTCCGGTGGCCGATTTCCATGTCACCCCTTTGGGGCCGGTCGCTTTCGGCTTGCGGACGTCGTTGAAAATGCTCGCCGGACCGGGGGGGCCGACTGCGCTTTTCGCCTGGCCGTAAACCGAAATCGATCCGGTCACATGCGTTCTTATCAATGATCATTGGTATCAGGCCAGATATACCCGAATAAGCCAAATCAAAAAAACGCCAACAGCGACTGCAATAAGCCCAAACCGGCGCAAACTTTCCTCCGGGATAGTCGGCAAGATTGCCGCCATCTCTTTTAAAAGCCGAGGGGCCAGTGCGTACACCAGCCCCTCAATAACCAGGAAGAATGCAATTCCCGTTATAAAATCAGACATTCTCGATCAATTACCCGTAGGTGATGGCGCTGGCGTCAAGCCGCCATCATCCTTGAAAAAGCGGAAGAATTCCGAATCCGGTGAAATCAGGAATGTCGTGTCGTCACTTGCCAGCGCATTCGCATAGGCCGTCATAGACCGGTAGAATTCAAAAAAGGCAGGGTCTTTACCGTAGGCATCAGCAAAAACGGAGTTTCGCTGCGCATCACCCTGACCTCTAAGGATTTCCGAATCCTTCCGCGCATCGGCAACAATCTCAACCACCTGGCGGTCAGCAATCGCTTTCCGTTTCTGGCCTTCCTCATTACCGCGGGCGCGGATCAGTTCAGCTTCGGCCAAACGTTCCGCTTTCATGCGTTCGTATGTCTGCTGCGAAACTTCCTTCGTCAGATCTGTCCGGCGAATACGCACGTCCATGATCGATAGACCAAGTGTCTCGGCATCGCTGCGCAGGTCGTTTTGAACCTCGCGCATCATGGCGCTACGCTCCTGCGAAAGTGCCGCTTCGAAACCACGCAAACCGTAAACCCGACGAAGCGCTGAATCCAGACGCGTTCTCAGCCGCGATTCTGCAATAGTCCGGTCGCCAGATACAGCCTGACGGAAAAGCCGCGCATCGGTGATACGATAAACAACAAACGCATCAACTTCGTAGAACTTGCCGCCGCGAACCTGAACGCGAATATCATCCAGATCAAAACGAAGCGCCTGATCCTGGACATACTGTACCCGGTCAGCATCCAGAAATGGGAACGGTAATTTGAAGTATATTCCAGGCTCAGTTTTCACCGACTGGATTTCACCGAACCGAATGACCAGGGCCTGTTGACGTTCGTTAACAACGAAAATTGATGAGTATATAACGAAGGCAATGACTGCTAGGGCAATCAAGCCAGCGGATAGACGCTTTTCCATCAGTTGCCCCCCTTCGTGTCATTCTTCTTCATAAGCTCATTGAGCGAAAGATAAGGTACGGTGCCACCGCCCGCGCCCTCGTCGGTAATAATCTTCTGTGTCGACTTCAAAACGTTTTCCAACGTTTCGATGTAAAGACGCTTACGAGTGACATCGGGTGCTTTGACAAATTCGTCGTAAATGGCGACGAAGCGCTGAGCCTCACCTTCTGCCTCTTTCACGACCCGGTCCTTGTAAGCTGCAGCTTCTTCGCGCAACTGCGCGGCTTCACCGCGCGCCCGGCCCAATTTCTGGTTGGCATAGCGGTTGGCCTCTTCCACGAAGCGGTCTTCATCCTGCTCGGCGCGCTGTACTTCGTCAAAAGCATCAGCAACTTCTCGTGGGGGCGCCGCATCTTCAATCGCCACCGTCTTGACGGAAAGGCCAGCTTGGTAGGCGTTAAGCGTATCCTGAATGATAGTCTTCACATCATCAGCAACCGCTTGGCGATTATCGCGGTAAATGTCCTGCGCCGGCCGAGATCCAACCACCTCGCGCATGGCGCTTTCAGCAACCTGACGAAGCGTATTCCGCGGATCCTCGACTTTGAACAGATAAGCGGCCGGCTCGGTAACCGAATAGAGAACGGAAAACTGTACATTGACGATGTTCTGATCGCCGGTCAGCATCAAACCCGATTGCGAATTGTTGGAAGAAGCACCACCGATGTTTTGCTGTTGCTCGGTGATATTGACAACCTCCACGGTCTCAAGCGGCCAAAAATGAAAATGTAGGCCAGGCTCAGAAATCTCGTCCTTGGGCTTGCCAAAAAGCAATTCTACACCGCGCTCGTCCGGCTGAACGGTATATACCGCTTTGAACAACCAAAACGCAGCAATGACGAACACGCCGATAAGGACCATTCCACCATTGGCGCCACCCGGCATAAATCGCTTCATCTGATCCCGGCTGCGTCGGATAAATTCATCCAGATCCGGCTGTCCGCCACCTCGCGAACCACGCGGGTCTTGGCCCCATGGACCACCGCCTTGATTATTTCCTCCGTCGCCGCCGCCCCAAGGGCCACCGCCACCGTTCTGATTGCTCCAGGGCATCAAAATCCTCTTGTTCTCATTTGCATGTTCTGTTGACAACGAGGGGAGTGGGACGCAGAGAAACCCCTCCCGTCAACACCCCCAATTCTCAACAGACCAAACTGTCAGCATTTCTTATAGGTATGGCACCACTGTGTTTCAATGGTTCCAAGGGCGATTCATCAGGCTGGAACACGCCTTGCTGCACAATTGTCAAAAAACGTCAGGATTTCCGCCTGTACGTTACATATCTATAAGAAAAATCGTTCTTTTCGTCAGCAGAGACGCCACCGGTGGATTCGCCGCCCCACTTGCCTTCATCAATGTCTGGAAAAAAGACGTCACCATCAACGCTCGCATCGATATGGGTCACGTGAAGAACGTCAGCGACGTCCATTCCCAGACGGTAGATTTCGCCGCCCCCGGCAATCACAATCTCATCAATTCCCGCGGCAGCCGCCAGTTGGCGCGCCTTCTCCATGCCTTCTTCAAATGAATGCACAATGTGCACATTCTCGTGGTCAAAGGCATAATTCCTATCGCGCGTTATCACCACATGCGGCCTGCCAGGCAGAACCCGCCCACCGAAGGATTCAAAATTCTTGCGGCCAATCACCAGGGGCTTGCCCATCGTCATAGCTTTAAACCGCTTCAGGTCGTCAGACAGATGCCAGGGCATGTCATTGTCACGCCCGATCACGCCGTTTTTTGAAACGGCGACAACCATGGAAATCAACGGTCGACTCATACCGCTATCGGGGCCTTGATATTTGACTCAGCTTCGTAGCCTTCAAGTGTAAAGTCTTCAAACTTAAAGGAAAAGACATCTTCAACATCGGGATTAATCCGCATAACCGGCAAAGCCTTCGGTGCGCGACTCAACTGCAATTCCGCCTGTTCAAAATGATTGTGGTAAAGATGCGCATCGCCAAATGTATGAACAAAATCGCCCGGTTTGAGACCTGTAACCTGAGCGATCATCATAGTAAGCAAGGCATAGGACGCAATGTTGAATGGCACACCGAGAAAGATGTCCGCCGAACGCTGATAGAGCTGGCAGGAAAGCTTGCCATCAGAAACATAAAACTGAAACAGGCAGTGACATGGAGGAAGCGCCATCTCGTCCACCAGAGCTGGGTTCCACGCCGAAACAATATGGCGGCGCGAGTTCGGATTGGTCTTTAAGTCTTCAATCAGGCGAGCGATTTGATCAATATGCCCGCCATTGTGGTCTGGCCATGAGCGCCACTGCGAACCGTAAACCGGCCCGAGATTGCCGTTTTCATCCGCCCACTCATCCCAGATGGACACACCATTTTCCCGCAAATAGGCGATATTGGTGTCCCCTTTAAGGAACCAGAGAAGCTCGTGAACAATCGAACGCAGATGCAACTTCTTTGTCGTGAGAACTGGAAAACCTTCACTCAGGTCAAAGCGCATCTGGTAGCCGAATACCGAACGGGTACCCGTGCCGGTCCGGTCGCCCCGATCCGTTCCAGTGTCTTTCACATGGGCAAGCAATTCCAGATATTGTTTCATGATGCATCCGCCGCTGATTCTAGAAGTCCATATCATAGCTGGAATAAGGAGGCCCGCCAATGCAGCCAGCCTCCATCCATAATTTTAGGGAAACTGCGGAAGGGCGATACCAAAAACCCAGTACAATGTGTCATTTCATGTATAGGTCAATTTGAGCATCATTGTGCCGGGAGTTTAAGATAGTGCTGCATGTCCTTCGCTTTGGGAGATACCTTGCCTGGGTTACCGCCCTGGTCGGTATTACAGGTCTCATCCTGCAACTCTACCTGCTACTCACCCAGTTGCCGGTAACGACGGCCATATGGCGTTTCCTGGGGTATTTCACCATCCTTTCAAACATAGCCGCCAGCGCAACTGCACTCTCCCTCGCCACGCCTTTGGGCGACAAGATCGGATCTGGTTGGCGCATTGGCGTTGCCACCGCTATCTCCCTGACCGGCATTGTCTATTCAGTGGCCTTGCGGTCAACATGGTCCCCAACAGGTTGGCAGGCGGTCGCCGATCACCTTCTTCATGACGCTGTCCCCCTGCTTTTCCTGGCGACATTGGTTTCTTGCAGCAAAAACGCACCGCATTGGAAACATGTCGCAGCCTCAATAGTCGGCCCTGTCTTTTATTGTGTCTATGCGCTGGTTCGCGGCTCGTTCGACGGGTGGTACGCCTATTGGTTTCTCAACCCTACAGAAACCGGTTGGGCCACAATGTCACTCTATATAGCCGTCCTCATTGTGACCGTCCTGGCAATAGGCGTGGCTCTGGTATGGATTTCACGCGTGGCAAACAGCCTGATTTACCGAAATTAGCAGGCGGGACTTTTCATCAGCGCATTTCCTCCCTATATGAAAGCTGCCGGACTTGATCCGGCTATGGCGATAAATGGGCGATGTAATAAACCTATTGGACCCGGGGGCGGTACCCGGCGCCTCCACCAAAAACTGTCATTCCTTGGACGGCTTTTGCTGGGGGCGAAATAGGATCGACAAGGGCGTAAAGATCGTACTTTTGCTCGGCATGATACCACCGTTATCGGGTCAAAAGTGTAGTTGCAAACGACAACAACGCTAAGGGTTACGCTCTCGCTGCCTAATGGCGGTGCGGGAAACCCGCTTTTAAGTCCTGTCGGCTAGCACCTTCAGGCGGGGTTCGGAGGCACCTGGCAACAGAAGCCTCCACTCTCAGCTGTTGAAATTTTGAGCGTTCCTGCTGTCAGACAGAACACGACAATACCGCTGAACTGTGCCGGTAGTTCGTAAAGCGGTATGCATCTTATGGGATTCAGCCGCAGCCCGCTTTAGCTCTTTTTCAGCGCATGTACGTTGCCGTTCAACTGAGGGCAATTGAACGCGACATGCTATAATATTATCGGGCGGCGCTATCCATTTCCTTGTTGTAAAACTTGATTGCGTTCCGGCCGCTTGCTTTTGCCGCATACATTGCGATGTCGGCATTCTTCAACAACGTGTCGACGTCAACGCCGCTTTCTGGATAACTTGAAACGCCAATACTACCAGACACATGGAACAGCACACCATCGATGAGAATTGGCTCTGCAATCACAGCTCGTATTCTTTCGAAAAGAGCGGCTGGAGGCTCTCCAACACCATCCCGGTCAACGAGTAATATGACAAATTCATCGCCACCAAGGCGGGCGACCGTATCTGAGGCGCGGACAGTGCGTACCATCCGGTCAGCCATGGCTTTCAACAGTGTGTCGCCAGCATTGTGACCAAGGCTGTCGTTGACGGTCTTAAAATTATCAAGGTCGATGAACAGCGTGGTCAGTCGTCCACCCGAACGTTCAGACCGCCGAATATTTTGTTCCATACGGTCCGCCAGCAAGGTGCGATTAGGCAGCCCCGTCAGCGCGTCGTGCAATGCCATGTGGCGAATCCGCTCTTCGGCCACCTTCCGGTCGGTGACATCCCGACAAACTCCAACTATGCCGATAATATTGTTCTGGCTATCGCGCAGCGGCACCTTCGAGGTCGCAAACCACTTATCCTTGCCAGCGGTGTCGACAACCATATCTTCCGTGTCGATGAAGGGTTCACCAGAAGCAATGACCTTTTGCTCGTCAGAATAGAACTTGAGCGCAAAATCGCGCTGATGGAGTTCGAAATCTGTCTTCCCGATCAGGTCTTCGGGTTGCAGCCCAAGGTCAGCTGCGACCGCCTGATTGGCTATCACAAAACGACTTTCTTTATCTTTGACAAACAGATAGTCGGGCACCTGATCAATCATCGCACGAAATAACGTCCGCTCTGCCTCCAGCTTATGCTCCGCGCACTTTCGTTCGGTGATGTCGTGCGCCACCCCGACCAGACCGATAATCCTTCCGCTATCGTCCTTCCAAGGCAATTTGGTTATTCGAAGCCACTCGTTCTCGCCAGTCTGACTAACCTGCATGACTTCCTTATTAGCCTGCGGCTCGCCACTGGCCATAATAGCCTGCTCGATATCGAATAACCCCTGCGCCACATCCGCCGGGTACAAGTCAAAATCCGTTTTTCCGATGAGTTCTGCGCCCCGCTGCAGACCGTTTCTCTGCGCAACGGCGTCATTTGCCGCCAGAAATCGGCTCTGCCGGTCCTTTATAAATACGCAGTCAGGAAGCTGGTTGATAAAAGCGTTAAGGAGTTTACTTTCGGCGTCGGCTATTATGCCCACACCTTCCCGCTGAGCAGGTTCGGACTGGACTTCTTCATCGGCCGACAAAACCCGAGCAGTCGGATCATCAACACGGTCACCGACTTGCCGCCCGTGAATATTTTCTCGCGCTTCTGGGGGCCAACCCTTAGCCATCAAACATTCCTGCGTCACCAATCCGACGCTGCCCACTTTCAAGAGCAGCCAAAAACAACCTAAGCGATTACAATTTCCAAAACATTAAAACAACAAAATCATATCTCATCGATATGATGTCACACTATTTGGCTTGCGGCGACTTTCGGCTGGTCGTTGATTTTAGCAATACAAGACATATAGCGGCCATAGGTGCGAACGTCCCAAAAGCGCCTCGCGTTGAAAATGACACTACTTGAAATTGCGCATCAGGAGCAGCATTGAAAATCTTCGACGCGCGCGCATCAAAATCTTTTTTTGCTGAAACAAATCTGTTTATGCCACCATTCGCTTCCAAGGCGGGTTTCTTGTCGTTGCAGAGCGTGGCATATTTCCTCTTGGATTGAATCATATACGCGGCTATTAAGCCCGCAGAGGCATTTACCCGATGCACAACGAGGAAAATTGAGGTTTTTAAAGATGGGGCAGGATCACATCCGCTATGACATTCTCGCTCAGGACGCGTTGCGTGGCGTCATTCGCAAGGTGTTGAGCGAAATTGCCGCCACCGGCGTCCTGCCGGGGGACCATCACTTCTTCATCACATTCCTCACCGATGCACCGGGCGTCAGGCTGTCGCAACACCTGAAAGAAAAATATGCCGAGCAGATGACTATTGTCATTCAGCACCAGTTCTGGGACCTAAAGGTCACTGACAGTCAGTTTGAAATCGGCCTTTCTTTTTCCGACAAGCCGGAAAAACTGGTTATCCCCTTTAACGCCATCCGCGGATTTTACGACCCTTCCGTCAATTTCGAGCTGGAATTCGACGTCGCGATGACGGCCGACGATCTGATCGAAGAGCCTGATGCTGCGGCTCACGCTGCCCATGAAGAAGCCGTGACGCAGTCGGAATCCCATGGCGAAGAAGGCAATGATGGCGAGAACAAATCAGGCGCCTCAGTTGTTTCCCTCGACGCGTTCAGGAAAAAATAGGGATCGGTCACTCATGGCTTCGGATGTCGTAAATCTCCGGCAGTTCCGCAAGCGCAAAGCGCGCGACGAAAAGCAGAAGACCGCGGAGCAGAACCGCACCTCGTTTGGCCGCACCAAAGCCGAAAAAAATCTGACCCGTGCCCTCAATACCAAAGCCCTGAACGACCATGAACAGGGTCGTCGCGAACAAAAGCCTGAAACGCCGGACACACAGGATTGATACGAAAACATTCCGTCAACCTGAATGGCCACAAGACTTCGTTTTCTCTTGAAGACGAATTCTGGAGGGAGTTGGCGGCAATCGCTAAATCCACGAACATCTCCCTTTCCGCGCTTCTTCAACAGATCGACGAGAGCCGGGACGAGGATACTAACTTCTCTTCGGCCATACGGTTATTCGTTCTGAAATACTTGCGCGGCAGGATTTCGGTCCAGGGAGAATAAAGGTCTTCAATTGGAAGGTGCAGGCAGGACATTCCATTGAATGTCCCCGGACTGTTTGCCTGAATTGGCCGGTTTTGCCGGTGTAGCATCGGACCCAGTTGCGGCCCCCTGCTCTTCCAGAGCGCGCTGCACATCTTTCAGGGCATCAAGGGCCTCTTGGGCCCTTCGCGCCTCTTCCTCAGCTTTTCGCGCTTCCTCCTCCGCCCTTATTCGGGCAGCCTCGCGTGCAGCAGCCTGCCCTTTGAAATAGGCAACTTCGCGTCGAAGGCGCTGCTTCTCCATGATTTCCGCCTGCAAAAGTTCAACCCTTCGCCTCTCTTGCTCAAACGCGCGCAACGATAGGAAGCCAGCGAGTTCAGAAACGTCAACGGCGGTATCGGGAGCCTCAATTCCGCCGGAAAAATGGACCGAAACCGCCGGGTCAGCTCCGGCCAAGGCATCCTCTCCCGGTTTAAACGAGACGCGCAATGTTCCATCCAGAGTTCGGGTATTCAAATCAGCCTCAGCATCCAGGTTGAGGGTTGCATCAGCCGTCTCCGAGCCCAGATTGCTGACCCGCAGCACACTTCCCGCAACAGAAAACGGCACCTGCAAATTCTTCAATTCTGCACTGCCATCGCCCAAAAGCCCACTGACCAGGGGTTCGACAACCTTTGCAGTAATATCCTTATTTCCCAACGCATCCGCCTGCTCAAGAATGGAGGGGAGTAGCGCCAGGTTGAGCCCCTTCACCGTCAGCGGCCCGAATGTCACGGCCCCCGACCCGCTAATTTGTGCAACAAGCTCTGAAATTGTACGACCCGATGCCTCGACCAGAGCTGAAAATCCAGCTTTCGCATCAAAAACCGGAACACCATCGCGTTGCCAAGACAAGGCTGCGAGCGAAGTGCCATCAACTTCAAACTGTGTTCTCAGGAAGGCTTGCCCCTCTGCATTGGCAACAGAGACAGACCCATGGAGATCGCCATCGGCAAAACGGCCCTCCCCGTCCTGAAGTCCCGCTGAACGCCCATCAAACACGGCGACGCCCTTAAAACCTTCAACTGGGAGAGCGTGACCAATCCAGAGTTTTGCAACATCCACGTTCACAGCAGCCGTGACACCAGCCTCGGCAGGTTCTGGCAAAGGCAGCACAGACCAATTGCCCGCCGCATCTGTCACAGGCCCAATTGCGGCTTCAGCCAGCCAGGCAAAGTCCAGCGTATCGAGCGACATCTTGCCGGTAAGTTTTGGCGATATCCCTCGATCAAGAGAAAGTCGGCCCGAAAAAACGTTGCGGTCCGCACTCCCCTCAAGATTGTCCAGAACAATGGCATCCTTGGAAACGTTGATCGCCGCCTGCATTTTCATCGGCAATCCCGCTCCCATCTGCGGAATCGCAATGCCATTCAGAAGCAAATATGGTTCAAGATCATCGCTTTGAAGTTTCAGGGAGTACTGGCCATCAAGGAAGTGTCCAGCCCCCACATCGCCTTCCCCTGAAATCGCAAGAAGCGCATCATCGGCGGCAAATGTTAAGGCGATCTCGGCCTGGTCACTGCTCTGCCTGCTAACTGCAAGGCTTACTTTTCCACCCGCTCCATAATCAATCGGCAATGGCTCCAATCCAAATTGGCCGAGGAGGATAGAGGTATCGCTGTTCTCTGCGGAGATATCGAACGAAAAACCACCCTCACCGGTGAATCCTAAGACTTCACTGCTGAACTGGGCAGTTAACGCGGTACCGTTGGCGGTACCGTCTATCGCAACCTGAACAGGCCAAGCGCTTCCCTCACCCGCCAGCATCGAGAAATGCAAATCACTATCAGCAAGAAAGCTGCTATTGACGGTCATGCGGTCCAGAACCGGATGCTCTGGCAGCTTCTCATGCAGATAGATAAGCAATGGACCAGGATCATCGCTGTGAAGTTTTCCATCCAGCTTGAACTTCGGGTCAGCGAGGGTTCCCAGAAAATTTCCGGTCGCATTAACCGATGCACCCAAGACGTCGCCAATCGTTATTCGGCTGACATTCAAAACACCGTTATCCATAGTGAAGACCGATGAGACATCGCGAGCAACGGCCCCGAACGCAGAAAGCGACTTAAGATCAAGCTTGACCGCCAGCGAGTGGTCCAGCACGGCTCGAGAAGCATCGCCTCCGAAAATCAGCGCTGACAACGCCCTGAACGCAGCTATATCAAGCGCGCCGCCGGATAGATCCACGGAAATAGATGGCTTGCCCCCATCAAGCGCCTGCCGTTCGGCGCGTCCCCGTAATATGTCGCCGCCGACAGCAAGCTCCAATCCTTCAAACCGCTGCAACCCCGGACGCAGGCTCACCGTGGCAGAAAACCCAGCCTGATCCAGACCGCGGATAGCGGGGTCTACCGAACCGGCTAACCATGCCGCCAGTCCGGATGGCTGGTTGGTTGCCAGCAGCAATTCGCCGTCAAAAGCAAGTCCACCCCTGGACATAAGCGTACCACGCGCCTCTAGCACGGTTCGTCCGGGCAATTCTGCCGTTGCCTTCGAAATAGACCAGCCGTCCTCTGCAGGTCGCGCTTCGATAACGATATTGCGATAGGTCGTATCACCAGCGAGGATGGAAGGCAGATGAATGGAAGCCTGTCCAGGCACAGAAGGAATGGGAATATCGCCAACAACGGCCAGCAAGGCTTGTAGGCGTGTCATCGCCGACCCCTCTTCCGGATGGCGGCTGGTCTTGGCCTCGTCCCCGCCGCCAATCCTGCTAATATCAACCTGTTGCCCTTCCGCAGTCAGCAGAAATTCAGGCTTTAGGCCGGTATCAAAGGCAGCCTTGCCGGTAACGACATAGGGGTCGGTAGGGTCACCCAGTTCGAGACGATATTCCGACAGTCGTATAGCGTCATTGGCCAGTTCAAATTGACCGGTGGCTCGAGGCCCGCGAAGATTGTCCTGCTGATTTCCGCTGGCCGCACGATAACTGGCCGCAAAGTTGCCACGATAGCGCAACCGCAGCTCTTCCATTTTCAGGTTGCCTTCCAGATCGAGGCTAAAAGGCATACCCTCGGGTGCAACGTGCGAAATAACGCGAAGTTCACCGCCACCTTCGTAAGAGCCTGTTGATGCCGAAAACTGCCCGTTCACACCGTCCAGTGTGCCGTTACCTTCAAAACGCCAAGGCCCTTTCAGCGATTTTGCCGAGGCATGCATATCAAGACCGCTAACGATCCGTTTTCGCCCCGTTTGTCTGTCGTCAAATTCCAACTCCCCGTCGATGACATGGACATTTTCCAGCACAACCGTCTTGGCTGGTATCGAAGGTTTGCCGCTTCGCACCCAGTCCAAACTGCCGTCTTCAATCAAACGCAGCCGCACTTTCGGTTTCTCGATGCGCATTTCAAAAATACGCGCCTCCCCGGAAAGGAACGGCGCAAGTTCCATGTCCATGGAAAAACGTTCCACAGCGACCAGCGGCTCTCGCTCGCCTTCCTGCGCAACACGTACATCGGTCATTGTAACAGAAGGGAATGGAATGATACGGGCGCTTACATCGCCGTAGACAACAACCTTCTTGCCAAGAATAATCGAGGCCTGCTTTTCAAAATCTTGGCGAAAACTGGTCCAGTCGACGAAATACGGCGCTAGCAGCGCCGCAAACAGCGCCACAACCAATAATCCAGCAATGAATACGAGAAAGCGCCCCAGCACCTCGGATAACCTTCCATTTCAAACGCGGGCGTTACCCACCCATGCTATTCGCAGAGCCGATAAACACAAGAGCTTGTCCGTGTTATTCCACCCTGAATATCTTGCCTGGGTTCAGAATATTATCCGGGTCAAGCGCTTTCTTGATCTGTCGCATGACATCAACGCCCGCACCCAGTTCCTCGATCAAGAAAGACTGCTTTCCCTGACCTATCCCATGCTCGCCGGTACAGGTTCCATCCATGGAAAGCGCCCGTTCATTCAGCCGCCGTACAAATGCTTCCACTTTGGCGATTTCCTCTGGCTTTTTGTCGTCGAAGAGGACACTGACATGGAAATTTCCATCGCCTGCATGTCCTACAATCGGCGCGGTCAAACCATGTTCGGCAATGTCGGCTTCGGTCTCTGCCACACAGTCAGCAAGCCGGGATATTGGCACGCAAACATCGGTCGCAAGCGCCTCATAGCCTGGAATCAGCGCCTTGACCGCCCAGTAAACATTGTGCCGCGCCTTCCACAATTTTGCGCGCCCCTCTGCGTCCGCAGTCCATTCAAATGGACCGCCGCCACACTCCTCAACAATTTCGCTGAACTGGCTTGATTGGAGGTTCACACTTTCCTGGTTTCCGTGAAACTCGACAAAAAGCGTCGGCTGCTCTTTCAACGAAAGACCTGAATAAGCGTTACAAGCGACAACCTGCGCGGTGTTGACAAGCTCGATACGAGCGACCGGAATTCCCAGCTGGATCGTCATGATTACGGCATTGGCCGCATCTTTCAGCGTTGGAAATCCACAAACACCGCCAGCAATCACTTCGGGAATTCCCTGCAGTCGCAAAGTCACTGAGGTCAGGATTCCGAGGGTACCTTCAGCCCCCACCATGAGGCGGGTAAGATCATAGCCAGCAGACGACTTGCGGGCCCGCCGCGCAGTCGTAATTTCCTCGCCGTTTGCCATGACAGCCGTGACAGCCAAAACATTGTCCTTCATCGTGCCATAGCGAACCGCATTTGTGCCGGACGCCCGCGTGGAGGTCATGCCTCCAATGGAAGCGTTGGCGCCGGGATCGATGGGAAAGAAAAGACCTGTGTCGCGCAAATATTCATTCAACGCCTCCCGGGTCACGCCCGGTTCCACCACACAATCGAGGTCTTCCGCGTTCACCTGAAGGATCCGGTTCATGCCGGAAAAATCAATGGAGATCCCGCCACAAGCAGCATTTATCTGCCCTTCGAGCGACGAACCCGTACCAAAGGCAATCACCGGAACCTTGTACTCCGCGCAGAGCTTGACCGCCGCCTTCACATCTTCAGCGCTCTCGGCAAACAGGACCCCATCAGGCAGCTGCGCCGGCAGATAGGTGGTCGTGTGCGCATGGTGCTCGCGAACCGATTGCCCTGTCTGAAAACGTTCGCCAAAATTTTGCTTCAGAATGCCCAGAACCGTAGCGATTCCCGCCTCGTTGCGCGCTCCACTAACAACATCTTCCAGCGACATCTGTATCCTCCGCGTACCAGTCCGGGGTCATTCATGTCTGAGCCGGGCGAGTATGTCGAGTAATTATTCCGCTATCTTTGCCGCCAGCAGCATCTCCTCATGCAGGCGCTTCTCATCGTCAGCATGCGGCTTTGAAAACCCGGCAACCTTCAGATAGACGACCGGGGTCAGGTATAGGGTGACGATGGTGGCAAGCCCCAGCCCGCCAACCACTACCCAGCCGAGCGCAATGCGCGCTTCGGCACCTGCACCATGCGCCAGAATCAGCGGAACGCCGCCCAAGACGGTGGATATCATCGTCATCATCACCGGCCTCAGCCGCAACCGGCAGGCATTTTCTATGGCTGAACGGACATCATGGCCCTGATCACGAAGCTGATTGGCAAATTCGACAATCAGGATACCGTTCTTCGCCATGATGCCGACCAGCATGACAAGCCCGATCTGGCTGTAGACGTTTAGACTGCTACCGGTCGCCAGCATGGCAAAAACAGCGCAGGCCAGGCCCAACGGTACGGTAGACATGATGATGAGCGCGCTAATCCCGCTTTCGAACTGTGCCGCCAGAACAAGAAAGATAATGACGATAGCAAAGCCAAAGGTCGTCGCCATACTGGTAGAGCTCTCTTCAAGCGTTGCAGCCTCCGCCAGCGGGATCGTTCGATAACCGGCAGGCAAGACAGAGGCAGCAACGGAGCGGGCGCGATCCAGCCCCTCGCCCAGCGACAGCCCATTATTCATGCTCATGGAAAGCGTGACCGAACGCATCCTATCGTTTCGCTCAAGCGTAGGCGATATGGCTTTCTCGCTCAGGCTCGCAATGGTCGACATGGGCACAATGCGTCCATCACCGGTTTTCAGAAATATATTCTCAAGATCGCCGGGATCATTAATCGGCGATGTGCTGGACAGAATGGTGACCGGAAAGGCGCGGCCTTCGACAAATATGTCGCCGACACTACGCCCATCCAGCAATGCCTGTATGGCTACGGAAAGGCCGGAAATGGATATACCCAGATCGGCCGCGCGTTCCCGATCTATGGAAACGGATAGCTGCGCCTGGGTCGGTTCGTTGTTCAACCGCACCCCATCGAAATCGCCGCTTTCTTCCAGTGCGGCAATCAGTTCCTTCGCAACCTCGCCAAGCTTGTCATAGTTGTTACCCAAAATGGCAATCTGCAGTCCCCGACCGCCGCCACGTATACCCAGCGAATTGGGCTGAATGGCAAAGGCGCGAACCGACGGCACCTGCGCAAATCGCCCATTGATGTCCTGAACGATCTCGCTCTGGCTGCGCTCGCGCTCGCCCCATGGCGCGAGCTGCATGACCATGAAAGCCCGATTTGTTGACCCGCCAAAGCCGGAAATCGAAAATATACTCCGCACTTCCCCGTTTGCTGTCATCGGCAACAACAATTCTTCAACTCGCCGGATCTGATCCCGGGTATAACCAAGGCTGACACCGGAGGGCGTCGAAATACTGGCAAGCGCCAACGAGCGGTCTTCACGCGGCGTCAATTCGCGAGTCAGCATGCCAAAAGCACCTG
>JBNLGT010000011.1:0-57759 GCA_050306195.1 Ensifer sp. | reverse complement strand
GATCAGATGACATGAGGCGCGTTTCGGCAACAGCGTATTGCCACACAGTGTCAAGAGGCTGAAGTCTAAATTCTGTCGCCGTAGGAGACATTTTCCCATCTGCGGCAAGCTTCAGACGAAGCCGCACCAGACCACGCTCGCCGGATGAGGTCGAACCCAGTTTATCCACCTCCGCCAACAGCTTTTCTTCCACCTCGTCCGCGCCGAGAAAACCCAACTCTACGGCCGAGTTTTTAAGCCGCGCCATATGCAGAGCCAAACGGAGAATTCCCTCGCCCGGTGTATAGCGCATTGTCTCGATCAGCGAAAAATCAGGCGAGCTCATGCAACATCCTGATCACCGATGGCAAATCGGGCTTTCAACAATGCTTCCGCATATTCGCTGACAGGATCGGAATCGAACACTATGCCTCCGCCGACATTGAAAACGGCTCGCCCATCATCGCGCAAAACAAGCGTGCGTATCGCCACATTGAACTGCATGACGCCATCCGGCGCAACATACCCAATGGAGCCGCAATATATCCCCCTGGCGCTATCCTCCAATGCGTTCAAAATTTCCATCGTGCGCATTTTTGGAGCCCCGGTAATAGACCCGCACGGAAAGAGCGCTGCAAATATATCCGTCAGCGTAGCCTCCGGCAGAAGACGCGCACGCACGACAGATATCATCTGATGAAGTGTTGGATAGGTTTCGACTTCAAAAAGGCGCGGCACGGAAAGCGTGCCCACCTCAGTCACGCGCGAAATGTCATTGCGTAATAGGTCAACAATCATACGATTTTCAGCAAGCGTCTTTTCGTCAGCCTTCATCCGCGCAACGATCTCGTCATCCTCTGCAGGCGATTGTCCACGCGCCGCAGTGCCTTTCATTGGGTGGGTCTCAATCCATCCGTCGTCATCAACCTTGAAAAAAAGCTCCGGTGATCTGGACAGGACAATTGGCCCACCCAGATTAACAAATGCGCCATATTTTACTGGTTGACGCTCGATCAGTGACCAAAAGGCCGCCAGCGGATCACCCGACCATTTGGCGTGAATGGGAAACGTCAGATTTCCCTGATAGCTATCGCCCTTGCGCAAATGATTATGCAGCTGCGTAAAACGATGACCATAAGTCTCAACATCCCAGGCGGCCCGTGGTTCAGACAAAAAAGTATCATTTTCAAACCGCTGACGGCGTACAGCCAAAGGGTGCTGTTCGGCGGGGGCATCAAAGACTCCAAAGAGAAGATACGGAATATCCGCATCCTCACTGGCGAGCGGGGCAAGCTTGTCCTCAAAGAGATAACCGGCCTCATAGGACAGATAACCGGCAAGCCAGTATCCTTCCGAGTGTGCACGCTCCAGCTTTCTCAACGCCTGAAAAAACGCCTGCTTGTTGTTCGCTTGAATAATTTCTCGTGGCGACGCAAAAAGCATCGACCGATCTGCAGTGTCATCGCGCAGCAGAATGAATGGCTCAGACAGGTCGTTCATTGCCCTTTATCGAGCGCCTCCAACTCGTCAATCAGACCCTCGATCATCGAAAGCCCCTTGCCCCAGAAAGAAGGATCCGATGCATCAAGCCCGAAGGGTTTCAGAAGTTCGGAGTGATGCTTGGAGCCGCCGGCTTTCAACATTTCAAAATATTTCGCCTGAAAGCCCTCAGCCGCATTCTGGTAAACCGCATAAAGCGAGTTTACCAGGCAATCCCCAAATGCGTAGGCATAAACATAAAAAGGCGAATGAATAAAATGCGGAATGTAACTCCAGAAAGTTTCATAGCCCTCGTTGAGCTCAATGGCAGGCCCGAGGCTTTCAGCTTGTACTGACATCCAGAGTTCACCGAGTTGGTCGGCAGTCAATTCACCTTCGCGCCGCGCCGTATGCACCTTGCGTTCGAATTCGTAAAAAGCGATCTGGCGGACAACCGTGTTGATCATGTCCTCCACCTTTTGGGCCAGCATGGCCTTGCGCTCGCGCTTGTCCTTTGTCTGATCCAGAAGCGCGCGGAAGGTCAACATCTCGCCAAAAACGGATGCCGTCTCGGCCAGCGTCAGCGGTGTTGCGCACATTAACGCGCCCTGCTCCGCAGCCAAAACCTGATGTACCCCATGACCAAGCTCATGGGCCAAGGTCATAACATCACGCGGTTTGCCCATATAGTTGACCAAGACATATGGGTGCGCAGACGGAACGGTGGGGTGCGCAAAAGCGCCCGGTGCTTTTCCCGGACGGACAGGCGCATCAATCCATCCCTTGTCAAAGAAACGCCCCGCAATATCCGCCATGTCTGGCGAAAACGCACCGTATGCGGAAAGCACGGTATCCTTCGCCTGTTTCCAGGAGATCAACGCGTCCGGCGTTTCCGGCAGAGGCGCATTGCGGTCCCAGAAATTCATCTTCTCCATGCCCAACCATTTTGCCTTCATCGCATAATATCGATGCGAAAGGCGTGGGTAGGCAGCCTTGACCGCCGCCGCCAGAGCGTCAACAACCTCGCGTTCGACGCGATTTGCCAGGTGTCGGCTATCGGCAATATCCTCAAAACCGCGCCACCGGTCTGAAATTTCCTTATCCTTGGCCAGCGTGTTGGTGATAAGCGTGAAAATGCGCAAATTCGCCTTGAACGTCTTGATCAAGGCCTTGGCTGCAGCTTCGCGTTTTCCCGGTTTCGAATCCTGTAGCAGGCTCAGTGTCGCCTCAACACCCAGCGTTTCGCCATCAACCTCAAATGTCAGCGACGCGTTTGTCTCATCAAAAAGGCGATTGAAGGCGCCCGCCCCCGTCATCGACTTCTCCATGAAAAGCTGCTCGAGTTTGTCATCAAGCTGAAACGGCTTGTCTTTGCGCAAATCACGTATCCACGGAGCAAAATGTGCGGTCTCAGGATCGTTGGCGATGGCCGCTTCAACCACAGCGTCATCAATGCGGTTCAGTTCCAGCGAAAAAAACAATAGGTGCGAACTGATATCCGTCAGCTTGGCCTGCACGTCACCAAAGAACTTTCCATTCTCCGGCTTGGACGTGTCAGAAAAATACGTCAGGCCAGCGAAAGAGGCGATCCGCCCCAGGATATCATCAAGCGCCTCATAGGCCCTGACGGCTGCGCCAATCCCTTCTGCTCCGCCTTTTGAGGCCGCCGCGGTCAACTTGCCTTTCCATGCGCCTTCGAACGCCAACGCGTCCGCTGATGCCTTTTCCATTGCCGCCTTGAATTCGGGCCCATCTGCCGAAGGATAAAGATCTGTCAGGTTCCAGGAAGGAAGATCTCCCAGCTCTCCGCTTTCTGCAGCCGTATTCCCGGCTGCCGGTGCGCGCATTTCAAAAGGGGGCAAGGCTTTGTTGATCTGCATGAATCCGTTCCATTTCTACACTGATGTCTCTGATTGCGACGCCGATTACTAAAATGCAAGCCTTTCTCAAAAGGGGATATTCAACCCTTCATGTCATCTTGCCGCAAAATACGACAGGACTTGTATCCGATAGAAAGCAGAGAGGGCCAGAAGTTGACGCCGCAAATCCTCATTGTTGAAGACGAACCCGTTCAGCGCCGCCTATTGAAAAACGCTGTAGAACGCCACGGTTACGAGGCTCATTTGGCAGAGAATGGGCGTCTGGGCTTTGAATTGGCAAAAGAGCTCGCAAACGATCTCGACGTCATTGTGCTCGACCTTATGATGCCTGAAATGAGCGGTTTTGAGTTTATCGAAGCTCTCAATGCCACTGGCATAGAAGTACCGATTATCGTCCAGACCGGTCAGGGTGGCGTTGACACAGCGGTGCAGGCCATGCGCGCTGGCGCGTTCGACTTTGTCGTTAAGCCGGTATCACCTGAACGTCTCGGCGCTTCCATTGCAAACGCGCTCAAACTGGAAAGCAAAAACAAGCGTGCGCGCCCAAGCCGCCGCAAATCGTCCGACAGTGTGCGCTTTGATGACATCATTTCGGCCAGCTCCGCTATGGGCAGGGTATTGGAACTTTCCCGACGCGCTGCCCTGTCCAACATCCCTGTGGTGGTTGAAGGCGAATCCGGGGTTGGCAAGGAAATGATTGCCAAGGCCATTCACTCAGGTTCAGACCGCTCCTCCAAGCCCTTTGTCACCGTCAATTGCGGCGCGATCCCACCCAACATGGTCGAAAGTGTCCTCTTTGGCCATGAAAAAGGGGCATTCGCCGGTGCGATTGAGAAACATAGCGGCAAGTTCGCGGACGCAGACGGCGGCACTCTTTTTCTCGACGAAATTGGCGACCTGCCGCTCGACGTCCAATCCAAACTCCTGCGCGCCATCCAGCAGGGAGAGATCGAGACGATGGGGGCGAACGAACCGCGCCGCGTCAATGTGAGGCTGATTTCCGCCACCAACAAGGATTTGATTGAGGAAGTCAAAGGTGGTCGCTTCCGCGAAGACCTTTACTACCGCTTGAATGTCTATCCAATCCATATTCCTGCCCTGCGTAAACGTAAGGAGGATATTCCTGTCCTTGTCCGCAATTTTGTGGACCGTTTTTCTCGCGAGCAAAAACTGACGCCTGCGCTCACCGTGTCGCCACAGGCCATGGCGCTGCTCACGGCATTCGACTGGCCGGGGAATATCCGTCAGCTTGAAAACGCAATTTTCCGCGCCAGTGTAGTGGGCTCCGGCCCCGAACTCACTGTCGAGGACTTCCCGCAAATCGCGCCGCAAGTCCCAGGCTACGCGATCCGAACTGACGGACAGATCAGCTGGTCTGGAGAAAAAGCGGCGGCAACCGCTCCACCAGTGGACGACATGCCAAAAGTCTATCCGGATTTTTCAGTCGCCGCCCGACAACAGGCGCAAGAAGCCACAGGCCGCACGCATATTGACGCAATCCCCAGCCTTGATAGCGCTGGCGATGTTCGGAAACTTGCCGAAATTGAAGAAGAACTCATTCGCTTCGCGTTGAAATTTTACCACGGACAAATGAGCCAAGTGGCGCGCAAACTTGGCATCGGCCGGTCAACACTTTACCGCAAATTGAAAGAATACAACATTGATCCGGATCATCCGCTGGTAGATGTTGTATAAAATTACTTTCGGCATTGTGCAAAACTAACCAAATACACGATTTCCTTTCAAAAGGCGTCTGTCCGTTATTTCTTGTTGGTGATTTATTCACTATATAACGAATATCGGAGGAAAATGTTGGTTTTGCCACGGTGTTACCGCATTTCCCTCTCAAGTGGGGCATGGGGCGCCATTTTTTGACGGGGAAACGATTGCAAGGTTTGCTTGGTCTGTCGAAAAGCAGCAATATGTTTGCGTGTAAATTGACGATGCCGGGTCTGTCCAAGGCCCGGGCGTTTGTTGTTTACGCAATGGCGGCGTTATGCCTCGTTTTTTTGACGGGCTTACCAAGCCAATCCACCGCCAATGCCGCCAACAGATCTCTCAAGCTCTACTACGTTCATACCGGTGAACGGGCGACCATTACCTTCAAGAAAAACGGAAAATTCGACAAAAGCGGCCTCGAAAAACTCAATCGCTTCCTGCGTGACTGGCGGCGTAATGAACCCACACGCATGGACCCTCGTCTTTTCGACCTGATCTGGGAAGTTTACCAGCGCAGCGGATCACGCGATTATATCAATGTCCTTTCGGCCTACCGCGCCCCGGCAACCAACGCCATGCTGCGTTCCCGCTCCAAGGGGGTTGCCAAGAACAGTCAGCACATTCTCGGCAAGGCAATGGACTTTTACATCCCGGGCGTCTCGCTGAAGAAACTGCGTGAAATTGGCTTGAAGCTTCAGGTGGGCGGCGTTGGCTACTATCCCACCTCTGGCTCCCCATTTGTTCATATGGATGTGGGAGGTGTGCGGGCATGGCCGCGCCCATCGCGACAGGATCTTGTTCGCCTTTTTCCCGATGGAAAAACACTGCATATCCCGCCAGACGGCAAACCACTTCCAGGCTATCAAGCCGCCCTTGCCGACTATAAGCGCCGTGTCGGCGCAGCCTCCATCAAAGTTGCCGCTTCAGCCGGCAAATCATCAGGCAAGCGTAAAAACCTGCTTCAAATTCTGTTTGGCGGCGGCGACGAGGATGAAGAGCCCGAAGCGATTTCGTCGAAGAAAACCGTCGTAGCGTCAGCAGCCAAGACATCGGCAAAAACAGAAGAGAAAAAGCCGACTGAATTGCCTGGCGTAGAGAAAATTGCTGCACCCGTTCCCGGCGCCCGCCCTGTATTCAGAAACAGTGATGAAACTACGCCGGTGGCGACTGCTCTTGTGCCCCCGCGCGAAACTTCCCCAGAGGCCATACTGGCGGCGTCACCAGACACTGCGCCCAGCCAACCTGAATTTGCAGATCTGTCGCAATATCAAATTCCGCTGCCACATTTACTCGGCAAGCGCCGCCTTCCTGGCGACGCCGAAACGGAACTTGCGCAAGCCGATCGAGAAAAGACGGCCACGCCTGAAACCGGCACGAACGCTATTCAGGAAATCGCGGCAGCGACCCCTGCCTCAGAGACCGAGGCATCCTCCGGTGACGAATTAGCTGCGTTACTCAACGAGATTAATAAGGAAAGCCCGGAGAACGAGGAAAAAACGCCGCAAAAATTGGCAATGCTGAACCCGGAACCTTCAACATCGCGTACACGCTCGCTTGCCGGGCAAGTCGGGGCGGGCAAAACGCCAAAGTCCGATACCGGTGGAGAAAACGCCAGCGTCGCAGCACTGTCTCTGACATCGTTGCCAGACGCACTCAGCAACGACGCCAATACCGGAAAAACACCCATCGAGCCCAAAAAAGGGGCACGGCCAAACTCGCAGGATGCGAATGCCGCCAATCGCGCCAGCCTTCGCGGACAACCCAAATTGACACCTGAACTGATTGCAAAATGGGCCATCACCAAGCGCAGTATCGCTCTTGAATCCAAACCTGTAAAAGCGCCGCGCTTCGTCAGCAGGGTGATGCGCGCGCAGCCCAAAATGGTTTACGCAGCCGGGTTTTCCTCAGACGGCAATGTCGACCCTAACCGCTTCGCGGGCAGCGCGGTGAATTTCATGAAAGTCCGAAAATTCTAGAGCGAATGTCGGCGAGATTGATTGGAAATATCCCAACGCCGACATTTTTTGCATTTCCGGTCATCCGACAACTGTAAAATATCGTTGTATGATCTATATGCACGCAAGATGAAGTTTCAGGACAATAGAATGCAAGATATGCCGCGCCCCGCCAATCATCCAAACGTCAATTACGGCAAAGTGGGTGTTCTGCTTGTCAATCTGGGTACGCCTGACGGCACCGATTACAAGTCAATGCGCCGCTATCTGAAGGAATTTTTGACCGATAAGCGGGTCATCGAATGGTCACGTTTCTTCTGGTACCCCATTCTTTTCGGCATCGTCCTCAACACACGCCCCCGCCGGGTCGGCAAGGCCTATGAATCCATCTGGAACAAGGACCTGAACGAAAGTTATCTTCGCACCTACACGCGCTCGCAAGCCGAAACACTCGCGCAACACTTTGCTGGGCACAAAAATCTCGTCGTAGACTGGGCCATGCGTTACGGCCAACCATCCATCGCATCCAAGCTCGATGCGCTCAAGAAACAAGGCTGCGAACGCATCGTCCTTTTCCCGCTTTATCCGCAATATGCGGCGTCCACGACAGCGACCGTCAACGACAAGGCTTTCGAAGCGCTGATGAAAATGCGTTGGCAACCAGCAATAAGAACGGTACCGCCCTATCACGACGAGCCCGCCTATATTGAAGCACTCGCTGCCTCGATTACCGACAGGATATCGACGCTGGACTGGGAGCCAGAAGTGGTGCTCACCTCATTTCACGGGATTCCACAATCCTATTTTGACGCCGGGGATCCCTACTATTGTCACTGTCAGAAAACGGCCCGGCTCCTTCGAGAAAAACTGGGCTGGGATGAAAGCAAACTGCAAATCACCTTCCAGTCCCGCTTCGGGCCCGAAGAGTGGCTGCAGCCTTACACGGACAAAACGGTCGAAAAGCTTGCAAAGGATGGCGTCAAAAAAATCGCAGTCATCAATCCCGGATTCGTTTCCGACTGTCTGGAGACGCTGGAAGAAATTGCAGGCGAAGCAGCCGAAATATTTCTCCACAACGGCGGCGAAAAGTTTGCACATATCCCCTGCCTGAACGACAGCGCCGCCGGTATCGAGGTTCTTGAAACCGTCATTCGCCGGGAATTGCAAGGCTGGGTATAGACAAGCACAATCGTTCGCGAAAACATTGCAAAACGCCCGGTTTGACCCCAGATTTAGGAAGTCGATTCTTGAGGTCGGCCCATTTTCAAGGAGGCATAGATGCCATTAACAGGATTTGACATCACAGTCGTCGCCCTCGTATTTTTGGCGATCCCCATCCTTTTCGCGAGCATCAAGACGGTGCCTCAGGGACACCGTTACACAATCGAGCGTTTTGGACGTTATACGCGCACTTTGGAGCCCGGCCTCAACCTTATTGTTCCCTTTATCGATCGCATTGGTGTGAAGCTTAACGTGATGGAACAGGTGCTCGACGTTCCAACCCAGGAAGTCATTACCAAGGACAATGCATCGGTTGCTTCGGATGCCGTCTCATTCTACCAGATTCTGAATGCGGCGCAGGCAGCCTATGAGGTGCGAAACCTCGAACACGCGCTTCTCAACCTCACCATGACCAACATCCGTTCCGTCATGGGCTCCATGGATCTGGACGAGTTGCTTTCCAACCGCGACGCCATCAACGAGCGTCTGCTCCGTGTCATTGACGAAGCAGCCAAACCATGGGGTATCAAGATCACACGCGTGGAAATCAAGGACATTCAGCCTCCCAAGGACCTCGTGGAAGCCATGGGCCGGCAGATGAAAGCGGAACGCGAGAAACGCGCCGAGGTTCTGGAAGCCGAAGGTGCACGGAACGCGCAAATTTTGCGCGCTGAAGGTTCAAAACAAGCTGCAATTTTGGAAGCCGAAGGCAAGCGGGAAGCCGCCTACCGTGAAGCTGAAGCCCGTGAACGCCTGGCCGAGGCCGAGGCAAAGGCCACCCAAGCCGTTTCCGAAGCCATTGCAGCTGGAGACGTGCAGGCCATCAACTACTTCGTCGCGCAGAAATATACCGAAGCTGTCAAAGCCATCGGTACAGGCACCAACTCCAAGATCGTGCTGATGCCCATTGAGGCCTCATCACTTGTCGGTTCGCTGGGTGGCATTGGCGCCATCGCGAAGGAGGTCTTTGGCCATGACGGTGGTCCCGCAGAACGCCCCGCAGCCCCACCGACCGGCAGACCGCCTCGCCGCGACCCTCCTCCTGTAAATCCGTTCCAACCGGAGGGTTAGTCCATGATCATGTCGCTTACCCAAACACTCGGCCCTTGGAGCTGGTGGGTCATCGGCCTCGTGCTGCTCATTCTCGAGCTCCTCGTACCCGGGGTTTTTCTGATGTGGGTCGGTATTGCGGCCATCGCAACAGGGGCAATATCACTTGCCGTATGGCAGCAGGGCTTCTGGATGTGGGAAGTTCAGCTTCTCGTTTTCGCCGCACTTTCGCTCGCCTCAGTTCTGATCGGGCGGAAGGTCATGTCCCGCTCCAATGATCAGACGGACGAACCGAACCTCAACCAACGAACGCAGGGCCTAGTTGGCAGGACGGCGGTCCTTACGGAGGCTATTGCGGAAGGCCATGGCCGCATCAAGCTGGACGACACGGTTTGGGTTGTCAGCGGCCCAGATTTACCGGCCGGCTCGCGCGTCCGCGTTGCCTCCTCATCCGGCGTCAATCTGACAGTTGAGCCTGCCTGACGTTGTCAGGCGACACCGATCCGCAGCAGATCGTGGAAATGAACGATCCCGGCGACTTTGCCGCCGGGCTCCATCACCAAAAGCGCTGAAATATTATGATCGTTCAACATCGCCATGGCGGTCATAGCCAGTGTATCCGGGCCGATTGTCTTGGGCGTGCGCGTCATGATTTCCTCAACCTTTACATCATGAAGCGGCCTGGCCATGTGGCGTGCAATATCACCATTCGTGACGATGCCCGCTAGATTCTCATCCTGGTCGAGAATACCGACACAACCAAATCGTTTATCAGAGAGAACCATCGCTGCCTCGGGAACCAGCGTACCGATCTCAACAAGCGGTATCTTGTCTCCCGTGTGCATCACTTCAGATACATGGGTCAGCAGAGCTCCAAGCTTGCCGCCCGGATGGAACATCTTAAAATCTTCCGAAGTAAACCCGCGCGCCTCAAGTAAAGCCAACGCCAGTGCGTCACCCAAAGACAGCTGCATCAAAGCAGACGTCGTCGGCGCTAACCCGTGGGGGCATGCCTCACTCTGCTTCGGCAGCAGAAGAACAATATCCGCAGCATTCGCAAGCGCGGAATTTTCGCCTGCCGTAATAGCAATCAGGGGAATGGCGAACCGCCGGGAAAAGGCGGTAATCCCCTCCAGCTCCGCGGTTTGTCCACTCCACGACAAGGCCAAGATTGCGTCATTACGCGTAATCATGCCCAGATCACCATGATTGGCCTCAGCCGAATGAACAAAAAATGCAGGTGTTCCCGTGGATGCAAGTGTAGCTGCGATCTTTGCGCCAATATGGCTGTTCTTGCCTACACCAGTCACAATCAGGCGGCCATCTATGCCGCCCACAAGCGCCACCGCCTCCGCAAAAACTGTTGCAAGAGGCCCAGATAACGCTCCACCCAGAGCCTCAAGGCCCTCTCGCTCGATACCGATCGTGCGAACCGCTGACGCCACTGCCTCGGCTGCATCGAACCCTTTTACCTTGCCAATCATTTTAGCTACCGTTGTGTAACAATCCGCTTAAACCATAAGCCGCGAATGCGCATAATTTCAAAATATGCTCTTATTGAATGTGCCGGGTGATAACAACCTTCTGCGCAAGCAAAGCAGTCCAATTAGCGAAAAATCAATAAAGCGTTAACCACAACACTTTACCTTTGGGTAACAATCGGAAGGTGAGGCCAAAACGCCAGCTCTTCCTCCACTCTGGCGCGTCATCAATGGAAAATTTCAGCACAAAAAAACGGCTGATGGCCAATGCAGGTTTCATGACCTGTTCGCGCGCCGCAATGGTCCTAGCCTGCGTCGCTGTAACTTCACCTGCAATTGCTCAGACCGTAGATAGCCTCTATGGCTCTCAGGCAGCGACCACAGACAGCGACAACCTTCTGCTGCCCACCGATACAAACGCAACAACAACGCAGTCACAGGCGACGGGCGCTACATCTGCCACAACAGCCACCGCCCAAAGTGACGATTTGCCTCTGCTTGAAGAGATTGGCAACAAACGCGCAACAGCCGCAAGTCGCCTCAACACGCGCACTACGGCCGTCGATGGGACGCGCACCTCAAGCATACCTGAAGAGACTGCGCCTGGCATACGGGTCGGAACGTTCACCTTCAACCCGTCTCTCCGCCAAAGCCTTGGTTATGAAACCAACCGTTCGGGCGGATCCTCAAGCAGCCGCTCCTATCTGGAAACCGAATTAAAGGGCGCGCTCACCTCTAACTGGTCGCGCCATCAGTTGAAAGTCAACGGATCTGGCACGTTTCAGAAAAACCTGACCGGCACCAGTTCAGCCGACCCAGCCTGGAGCATTGATGCAGAGCTTCGTCTCGACGCGACGCGCGACACGACCCTGACCCTCACTGGCGCCTATAACTTCGCCCATGAGAGCGCCACCGATCCCAACTCCGTTTCAGGCGCAAGCACACAATCAGGCGTCCACAAACTCTCTGGTGGCATCAAGGCAGAACAGCGTTTTGGCCGACTGAAGGGCTCCCTGTCAGCCACTGTTGCGCGGTCTATTTATGGGCCTGCGACCTTCACCAACGGGACAGTCCTTTACCAGGGTGATCGTAATGCAAACACCGCTGGGCTTGCATTGCGGCTGGGATACGAAATTGCACCCGCATTCGCCCCCTTTGTTGAGGGATCCGTTTCTCGCACAAGTTATGATCTGGGCACGGATTCAAGCGGTTACGCACGCAGTTCGCGAAGCTGGGGCTTGAGAGCCGGCTTTGAAAGTGATCTTGGCGAGAAAATGAAAGGCGAGGTGAGCGCCGGCTACAAAAAGACGGACTTCCAGGACAGCAGGCTGGCATCCATTGCCGCCCTGACAGCGGATGCGTCTCTCACATGGTCCCCGCTTGAGGGTACAGACGTCAATCTTGGCCTGTCGACAGGCGTCAACCCATCCACCAGTGCAGGTACGTCCGGTTACGTTTCCCGCGCCTTCACCGCATCACTATCCCAGCAGGTCACACGGCGTCTGGTCGCCCGGCTCACCGGCGGTTTGACTGACAACAGATACCCCGCCTCCAGTGCATCCTCCAACATGATGTCATGGACCGCAGGCGCGGGATTCACTTGGCGAGCAAGCCGCTACCTTGATGTTACTGGCAACCTCAACTGGCAATACGACAAATATGCCTCGGGCAGTGACTATCAATCCACCAGCTTTATCGCCGGTGTGGAAATCAAACGCTAAAACGTTTCCAGATGAAGCGGGATCGCTTCATCGTCGGACAATGCGCCAACACAAATGGATAGAGCATTTCAGGTGATCCGGCGTTCATCGGAAATGCTCCAACAACCCTCGTATCAGGCAAGCTGAGAGAGCAACGCTCTCAGATCTGAACCCACCTTTTCCCGAATGTCATCGCGGTGGAGCGCATAAGCCACGTTGGCCAAAACGAACCCTTCCTTCGAACCACAATCGTAGCTTTCTCCTTCAAAGCGGTAGCCGTAGAATGGCTGGGTGTCTGCAAGTTTCAGCATGCTGTCGGTAAGCTGAATCTCGCCCCCCGCACCGGTTTCCTGGGTTTCCAGCAGGCGGAAAATTTCAGGTTGAAGAATATAGCGCCCATTGATGAAAAGGTTGGATGGTGCGGTGCCCGGGGCCGGTTTTTCAACCATCTCGCTGATACGGAAACCACCTTCCAGTTCTTCGCCAACACCGACAATCCCATATTTGAAGGTCAGCTCCGGATCACAGGCCTCAACAGCAACCACGTTGCCGCCTGTCTTTTCGTAAAGTTCGACCATGCCTTTCAGGCAGCCCTTCTCGGCCTTCAGCAGCATGTCTGGCAAAAGCAGCGCAAACGGTTCGTCGCCAACAATGTCCCTTGCACACCAAACAGCATGCCCCAGGCCAAGAGCTTCCTGCTGACGGGTGAAACTGGATGCGCCAGCCATCGGCCGTAGTGATTGCAAAATCTCCAGCTCAGCGTTTTTGTTGCGCGCCTTCAGCGTATTTTCCAGCTCAAACTGAATATCAAAATAGTCTTCAATAACGCCCTTGTTGCGACCGGTTATGAAGACAAAATGCTCAATGCCTGCCTCCATTGCCTCATCCACCACATATTGAAGCACCGGACGATCGACTATTGTGATCATCTCCTTTGGCACCGCCTTAGTCGCCGGAAGAAAACGTGTCCCGAATCCCGCAACAGGAAAGACCGCTTTTCGAAGTTTCCGGGTAACCGTCATTATCCACCTCGTTATATGAAAATTCGTCTGTCAACGACGCTACCAACCACAACGTCATAAAACAAACACTAAGCTAGTTCCATGAGTGTCGTAAAATAGGGCACATGGTAAAGAATTTGTTGACCCGGTTCAGCTAGCCTGTGGCTGGAAATGCATGACAACGACTGACAAACAATGGATACAAGCAATGGCAATCCGGCTGGCTTCAGGAATTCACCAACTAAAAATCGGCTGTGCAGCACTTTGCGCGGCCCTGACAATAGGGCTTGGCTCAGCCAGAGCCGATCAAGGCTTCGAAAACTGGATTCGTAACTTTTACCCCGTTGCAGCCAAAGCAGGCATCTCGCGCAATACCTATCATATTGCTTTTGATGGAATTACCGAGCCCGATCCGGAAGTTATCCGTAAGGCAAACTATCAGCCGGAGTTCCGCACCAGCATCTGGGATTATATCGATTCGCGTGTGAACCCTTACACTATCCAAACCGGGCTGGATATTTCTGCTAGAAATATCAACACCTTGAAAGCCATTGAACAGCACTTTGGCGTTTCCCGCCACATTCTGCTCGCTATATGGTCAATGGAATCCAACTATGGGGCGGTCCTTTCGAACAGTGAACGGTTGCATTATGTGCCACGCGCGTTAGCCACACTTGCTTACGCTGATAAGAAGCGCGCCAAGTACGCGCGCAGCCAGCTCATCGCGACACTGAAAATCCTGCAGGCAGGCGATATATCGCGCGCAGGCTTGACCGGCTCGTGGGCTGGCGCAATGGGACATACACAATTCATTCCCACCAGCTATCTTCTTTACGGCATTGACGCTGACGGCAATGGCAAACGCGACATATGGAACTCCATCCCCGATGCGCTTTCCACCGCCGCAAATCTACTGAAAAAGAACGGATGGCGCACGGGAAGGACCTGGGGTTACGAAGTTGCAGTCCCTCCCGGTGGGTCCAAATATTCAGGACAAACCAAAACTCTTGCCCAATGGCAGACGCTTGGTTTTGCTCGTCCTAATGGTCGAGGATTTCGCCTCGGCAATGAAAAGGCAGTGCTCAAGCTCCCTGCAGGGGCAAACGGACCTGGTTTCCTGATGACGCGCAATTTCTTCGTCATCAAAAAATATAATCAGGCCGATAGCTACGCTTTGGCCGTTGGACTATTGGCCGACCGCCTGTCGGGATATAGCGGTATGGCACAGAAATGGCCACGTCCTCCCGGAGCTCTGGATATCGAAGAAAAATTCGAAATTCAGGAGAGGCTGAAAACGTTGGGTTATTATCAGGGTGATATCGACGGCAACCTTGGCAGCGGTTCCAAGGCCGCAATTGCCGCTTTCCAAAAGCGTGTAGGTTTAGTTGCCGACGGAGAACCCAGTAAAGAGTTGCTGCAACATCTGCGCCGCTAAAGCGTGGCCAGAATATCTTTACCTGACGCGTGAATTGCGCCATTGATGGCTATGGGAGGGTGCGCGTTTCATCATGTCAGCGCACCACACAAGACATGCTCGCAAGACTACGAAATAGAACTCGTTTATCGAAAGTCCCTGCAAGTGGACTGGTGTTGCTGTCAATTGCCGCTTTCATGACGATATGCGCAAATAGCGCGATGGCCGAAGAGCAGCCACGCAAGCCACGAACGCTTCTTGAATTGCTATTCAAAAACAAAAAAAAGCCTCCAAAACCTGAAAAACGAAAAACCAAACGCCGCACAGCCTCATCGGCAAGCCAGCCGCAACGAGAAGAAATTCCTGAAAAGTTGGAGAATGCCAAAGTCGTTCTTGTCTTTGGGGATTTTAACGCAGGATCACTCGCCAGCGGCTTGGAGGAGGCATTCCAGGCCATTGCCGGAATCACCATAGAAAGCAGCATAAAAGGCTCTTCCGGTCTCGTACGGCAGGATTATTACGACTGGCCGTCCACCTTGCCCGATCTGCTCGACAAGACGAAGCCTGCGATTGCCGTTATCAGCATTGGCGGCAACGACCGTCAGGAAATTGATGAACCATCTGTCGAATACGCATTTCGCTCGCCGGAATGGATCACTCGTTATGAAAACCGCATCGAGGCGATAACCACTGCCGCACGACAGCGCAATATCCCACTATTGTGGGCTGGCCTACCGCCGTTCAAATCAAACTCTTTCAGTGCGGATATGGTCACCCTGAACAGTATGTTCAGAGAAGGAGCGGAAAAAGGTGGGGCTACCTATATCGATCTATGGGAGGGTTTTGTCGACGAAGATGGCAAATTCACATATTCCGGTTCAGATATAGACGGGCAGCAGGTACGCCTGCGCACATCCGACGGCCTTGGTTTCACAAGGGCAGGTAAGCGCAAGCAGGCCTATTACGTGGAGCGTCATATCCGGCGTATTATCGGCAATGGGACAATTTCCACATTAGCGGGCATTTCCCCCGATGGCCTCCCCGAGCTGCAATATTTTTCGCCAGCCAACAACCAGCAGCTGGTACGCACGGATCCAATCGCCATCACCGACCCGTCGCTCGACGGCGGTGATGTTCTTCTCGGAGGTCCGACGCCGCCCCTTGGCGCAGCAAGCCCCCTGAACCGCCTCATGAAGAGCGGTTATACTGGCCCCGAAACCGCCGGGCGGGCTGACCATTATATGCCGGAAACACAAACACGATAAAAAAGCCGCCCGAAAATCTCGGACGGCTCTCTAAAATCAACACTGAATGGTTGTCTTTAGCGCGGCAGGGTCGTGTGCCCCATCAATGCCTCATCTATGGAACGCGCGGCCTGACGACCCTCGCGGATCGCCCAAACAACCAGCGACTGCCCGCGACGAACATCGCCTGCGGCCCACAGCTTGTCGACTGACGTCTTGTAGTTGTCGGTGTTCGCCACAACGTTTTTCGAGCCACGGCGATCTGTATTGATCTCCAGTTTACCGTCGAGCTCCTTAACAACGCTGTCCTCAAACGGGCCGCGGAAACCGATAGCGATGAATGCGAGATCAGCCTTGATGATAAACTCTGTGCCCGCGATCGGGTGGCGCTTTTCATCCACCTGAACGCATTTGACACCGCTCAACTGGCCGCTTTCACCGACAAATTCCAGTGTTCCAACCTGGAACTCGCGAACAGCGCCTTCCGCCTGCGACGAGGAGGTCCGCATTTTGGTCGCCCAGAAAGGCCATACCGCCAACTTGTCTTCCACCTCAGGCGGTTTGGGACGAATATCCAGCTGCGTAACTTTCACCGCGCCCTGACGGAACGCCGTACCAACGCAGTCCGATGCTGTGTCGCCGCCGCCAACAACAACCACATGCTTGCCACCCGCCAAAATCGGATCGGAAGGCCAGCCGACACTGTCTATATTTTCGCGACCAACGCGGCGGTTCTGCTGCACGAGATAAGGCATTGCGTCATAAACGCCGCCAAGATCTGCGCCCGGAATACCAGCCTCTCGCGGTGTTTCCGAACCGCCGCAATAAAGGACGGCATCATGTTCAGCGATCAGTTTTTCCACCGTGATATCCACGCCAACATTGAAGCCGCAATGGAAGATCACACCCTCGCCCTGCATCTGCTCGACACGGCGATCGATGAAGTTTTTCTCCATCTTGAAATCCGGAATGCCATAACGCAACAAGCCGCCCGGCTTGCTCTCACGCTCATAAACGTGAACGTCATGCCCGGCGCGCGCCAATTGCTGTGCGGCAGCCATTCCGGATGGGCCAGAGCCAATAATTGCTACCCGCTTTCCGGTTTTCATAGTCGCTGGACGCGGCACGATGTAACCCATTTCATAGGCTTTGTCGGCAATTGCCTGCTCAACCGTCTTGATGGTTACGGGAACGTCTTCCAGATTCAGCGTGCATGCTTCCTCACAAGGCGCAGGGCAAACCCGCCCCGTGAACTCCGGAAAATTGTTGGTCGAATGCAGATTCGCAATCGCTTCCTTCCAGTTGCCGCTATAAACGAGGTCGTTCCAGTCCGGGATCTGATTATGCACCGGGCAGCCGGTATCGCCGTGGCAAAAAGGAATACCGCAATCCATGCAACGGGCGGCCTGCTTCTGCACTTCCGCATCCGACATGGGAATTGTGAACTCCCGGAAATGGCGAATACGGTCCGAAGCGGTTTGATACTTGGCAACCTGCCGGTCTATCTCCAGAAAACCTGTTACTTTACCCATCAAAACCTCCTCGTCACCGGATGACAACAGCAGTGCCAGACGCTGAAACCATCAGCATCGACCCACTGGAACCGGTCGAAATATTCTCATAGTCAATGTCCACACCAATAACGGCGTTGGCGCCCAGCTTGACCGCTTCTTCTTCAAGTTCCCTAAGAGCCGTTTCCCGCGCTTCGCGCAAAACCTGCTCATAGGCCCCGGAGCGGCCACCGACGAGATCGCGAATCCCGGCAAAAAGATCACGGAATATATTGGTTCCGAGAATTGCTTCGCCCGTCACAATACCGCGATATTCCGAGATTTCCCGGCCATCAATCGTATTCGTCGTCGTAACAATCATCGCCATCTACTCCGCCGCTACGCCCATCTTCATACGCTCCATATCCTCAAGCGCACGGCGGTATTCAACCGGCATGACCTTGCGGAACTTGGGACGGAACTCCGCCCAATTGTCCAGAATATGCTTGGCCCGTGACGAATTGGCGTAATGCATATGGTTGGAGATGAGCTGGTAGAGACGCTCCTCATCATGGCGTGTCATATCGCCTGACACATCAACACGCCCCTTGTGCATAAGGTCGCCACCGTGATGATGCAGCTTTTCAAGCATGTCATCTTCTTCCGGCACCGGCTCAAGCTCCACCATCGCCATATTGCAGCGTTTGGCGAAATCGCCTGCCTCATCGAGAACATATGCCACACCACCGGACATGCCAGCAGCAAAGTTGCGGCCCGTTTCTCCAATCACCACGACAACGCCGCCGGTCATATATTCGCAGCCGTGGTCGCCAACGCCCTCAACAACTGCAATCGCGCCGGAATTACGCACAGCAAAACGTTCACCCGCCACACCGTTGAAATAACATTCGCCGGATGTCGCACCATAGAGCACCGTGTTACCCACAACGATAGACTGATAAGGCACAATCTTCGTGTTGTCTGGCGGGCAAACAATGATTCGACCGCCCGAAAGGCCCTTGCCGACATAGTCATTGCCGTCACCGATGAGACGGAAAGTCACTCCCGAGGCCAGGAATGCGCCGAATGACTGACCGGCCGTGCCATAGAGGGTGACGTCAATTGTGTCGTCTTTCAGCCCCTTGTCGCCATAGCGTTTGGCAACCTCGCCTGACAGCATGGCGCCCGCCGAACGATCAACATTCTTGATTTCCATCTCGATTGCGACCGGCTCCTTGCTTTCAAGTGCAGGCATCGCCTTCTCGATCAGCTTTCGATCAAGAACATCATCAATCGGGTGGTCCTGGCGCGCCGTCCAGTATGTTGCTTCCTTTGGCGCATCAACCTTGTGGAAGATGCGCGTAAAGTCGAGCCCCTGCGCCTTCCAATGATCAAGCATCGCTTCCTTGCCAAGAAGGTCAGACTGCCCAATGATATCGTCCAGCTTTGTGAACCCCATGGAAGCGAGAATCTCACGCATCTCTTCAGCAATGAAGAAGAAGTAGTTGACGACATGTTCGGGCATGCCCTTGAAGCGCTTGCGCAGAACCGGATCCTGCGTAGCAACGCCCACCGGACATGTATTGAGGTGGCACTTGCGCATCATGATGCAGCCAGCAGCAATCAGTGGCGCCGTGGAGAAACCGAACTCATCGGCCCCCAGCAGTGCGCCAATGATGACGTCTCGGCCAGTACGAAGGCCGCCATCGACCTGAAGGGCGATACGCGAGCGAAGACCGTTCAGCACCAACGTCTGATGGGTTTCGGCAAGGCCGATCTCCCACGGGCTGCCTGCATGTTTCAGCGAGGTCAGCGGCGAAGCGCCCGTTCCACCATCGTAACCGGAAATCGTGATATGGTCGGCGCGCGCCTTGGCAACACCGGCAGCAACCGTACCGACACCCACTTCAGACACCAGCTTGACCGAAATATCCGAGGTCGGATTAACGTTCTTCAGGTCGTAAATGAGCTGCGCCAGATCTTCGATAGAATAGATATCGTGGTGCGGCGGCGGCGAAATGAGACCGACGCCCGGTGTTGAGTGCCGGGTCTTGGCAATTGTCGCGTCCACCTTGTGACCGGGCAGCTGACCGCCCTCACCAGGCTTGGCGCCCTGCGCAACCTTAATCTGGATCATGTCGGCGTTGACGAGATATTCCGTCGTCACGCCAAACCGACCAGAGGCAACCTGCTTGATCGCCGAACGCTCCTTGGGCAAGCTGCCGTCGGGAAGCGGCAGGTAACGTTCGGCCTCTTCACCACCCTCACCCGTATTCGACTTGCCGCCGATCTGGTTCATGGCGATTGCCAGCGTTGTATGCGCCTCACGGCTGATGGAGCCGAAGGACATTGCGCCGGTGGAAAAACGTTTGACGATTTCGGCGGCGGACTCCACCTCATCGATGGAAACCGGCTTGCGGCCGATTTCTCCTGCTGACTTGATCGTGAACATGCCACGTATCGCATTCATGCGGGTGGAGGACTCGTTCACCAGTTTCGCAAACTCACGATAGCGATCTTGCGAATTACCGCGCACGGCGTGCTGCAGCGATGCAATAGCGTCCGGAGACCAGGCGTGATCCTCGCCGCGCTTGCGGAATGCATAATCGCCACCGACATCAAGCGTGTTGGCAAGCACCGGATCATTGCCGAATGCAGAGCCGTGACGCGACACAGTCTCCCTGGCGATCTCTGAAAGCCCCACGCCTTCAATCATCGTTGCGGTGCCGAAGAAGTATTTTTCAACCAATTCAGATGAAAGACCGACGGCGTCAAAGATCTGCGCCCCACAATAGGACTGATAGGTGGAAATGCCCATCTTGGACATGACCTTCAAAATGCCCTTGCCAATGGCCTTGATGTAGCGGGTTACCACCTCATCCTTGCTGACCTCTGCCGGGAACTGCCCCTTATTGTGCATATCGATCAACGTGTCGAACGCCAGATAGGGGTTAATCGCCTCGGCGCCATAGCCGGCAAGGCAAGCGAAATGATGAACTTCGCGCGGTTCGCCAGATTCAACCACGAGACCAACGGAGGTCCGAAGCCCCTTGCGGATCAGGTGGTGATGTACAGCAGCCGTGGCAAGAAGAGCAGGTATGGCAATCCGGTCCGGCCCAATCTGTCGGTCGGACAATATGATAATATTGTAGCCGCCGCGCACCGCCGCTTCTGCACGTTCGCATAGCCTGTCGATAGCGGCAGGCATGCCCTCTGCGCCGCTGTCGGAAGAATAGGTGAAATCCAGTGTCTTGGTGTCGAACAGGTCTTCCGTATGCCCAATGGAGCGGATCTTTTCCAGATCGCCATTCGTCAAGATCGGCTGACGCACCTCAAGACGCTTCGCCTTGGAAGCCCCCTGATGGTCCAGAATATTAGGTCGCGGACCAATGAAGGAGACAAGGCTCATCACCAGCTCCTCGCGGATAGGATCGATCGGCGGGTTCGTGACCTGCGCAAAATTCTGCTTGAAATAGGTGTAAAGCAGCTTTTCCTTCGAAGACATCGCCGAAATCGGTGTATCCGTTCCCATCGAACCGATCGCTTCCTGACCGGTAGTCGCCATAGGCGACATGAGAATTTTCGTATCTTCCTGCGTATAGCCAAATGCCTGCTGACGATCGAGAAGCGACACATCGCGGCGCAGAGCACGCGGCTCCACCGGGTTCAAATCTTCAAGAATAAGCTGCGTGTTTTCGAGCCAGTTATTGTAGGGATGCTTGGAGGCAAGGCTGGACTTAACCTCTTCATCGGAGATAATCCGGCCCTCTTCCATGTCAATCAACAGCATCTTGCCGGGCTGCAAGCGCCATTTCCGAACGATATTTTCCTCGTCAACAGGCAAAACACCGGCTTCCGACGCCATGATAATACGGTCGTCGGCTGTCACCACATAACGCGCTGGGCGCAGACCATTACGATCAAGCGTTGCGCCAATCTGGCGACCGTCGGTGAACGCCACAGCAGCAGGACCATCCCATGGCTCCATCAGGGCGGCGTGATATTCGTAAAATGCCTTTCGCTGCTCGTCCATAAGCTGGTTGCCTGCCCAGGCCTCCGGGATCAGCATCATCACGGCATGCGCCATGGAATAGCCGCCGCGCACGAGGAATTCGAGCGCATTATCGAAGCAGGCTGTATCCGACTGGCCTTCGTAGGAGATCGGCCAGAGCTTGGAAATATCGTCGCCAAAAAGCGGCGAGGAAACAGAAGCCTGACGCGCCGCCATCCAGTTCACATTGCCGCGCAGCGTGTTAATCTCACCGTTATGCGCCACCATGCGATAGGGATGCGCCAACTTCCACGATGGGAAGGTATTGGTAGAAAACCGCTGGTGAACAAGCGCCACGGCGCTTTCAAAGCGCGGGTCAAGCAGGTCCTTGTAATAAGCGCCAACCTGATAGGCCAGGAACATGCCCTTATAAACAACAGTCGTGGAGGACAGCGAAACGAAATAGAAGCCGTTGTCGCGCCCTTCAGTCTCGGCATAGACGCGGTTCGAAATCACCTTGCGGAGGGTAAAGAGACGGCGTTCAAAGTCATCCTGTCCAGAGACGCCATCGCCGACCCCAATAAACACCTGCACATGAAACGGCTCGGTGGCCGCAATTTCGGGTGCTTTGGAAAGCGATGAATTGTCAACGGGCACATCGCGGAAGCCGATGAGAACCTGCCCTTCGGCAGCCACAACCTCAGCAATGATTTCCTTTAACTGATCACGCACTTCTGCCTGCTGCGGCATGAACAGATAACCGACTGCGTATTCGCCGGCCTTGGGCAGAGTAACGCCCTGAACAGCCATTTCCTCGCGGAAAAACTGATCGGGAATTTGAACCAGCATACCAGCACCGTCGCCCATCAATGGATCAGCGCCCACAGCGCCGCGATGGGTAAGGTTTTCCAGCATGAACAGACCATCCTTGATGATCTGGTGTGACTTAACACCCTTCATATGCGCAACGAAGCCAACGCCGCAGGCGTCATGTTCGTTTGCCGGGTTATAAAGCCCCTGTTTGTCCGGGAGGCCATTCGGAAATGTCGTCGTTTTCGCTACAACATGTTTGCTGCTGGCGATCCCGCGATCCGAATTCTGTGATGGCGTCACTTGCGTCATCCTCTTCCCTCCTGAACATGTCCGCGCATATTACGGACGTTGCTTCATCCCGAGCTGGCTTTAAGTTCCAGCCCGCCTTGCTATATCCCTGCTTCGTAGCCGCATGACCCGGTCCGCGTTCAAAGCGGCTACGCCATCCGTGTTTTGCCTTGAATGTGGTCACATCTGGATCTTGCCGACGGTATACGGCAATCGATCAAAGCTTCAAAGACCAGATTAACCGTATTTTTCAAGCATGTATATGACGTCAAGACCAGAATAGGACAGCAAGACTGTCCTATTTCCAAGGCTTAATGCCAGAAAGACAGAACAATCGCAAGAGCCACCGCACAAAATATTGGCTTAACCATGTGGGAAATTTCATTTAATTATTCAAACTAGAAATATTATTTCGCATTTCGCGTGTAAAATTTCTCTTTCTTGCCATTTCGGCCAATGTGGCAGGGCACACGCGCCGACATCTTGCGCATCTGCATTGATACACTACTCTGCCCCGCTCCACCCCTTCGCACCATCAACAACAAGCGATAAATCAGATGATTTTTGCATCCGACAACTGGGCGGGCGCCCACCCGAAAATCGCAGCTGGTCTTACAGAACAGGCAGAAGGATTTGCACCCGCCTATGGTGCAAGCCCGCTCGACAAAAAGGTCGAGGCAAAATTCAACGAAATCTTCGAACGCGACGTCGCAGTTTATTTCGTGTCCACTGGTACGGCGGCAAACTCTCTTGCGCTGGCAAGTGTGGGTCGCCCGGGCGGCGTCATATTCTGCCATGACAGCGCCCATGTCTTCATGGACGAATGCGGCGCACCGGGCTTTTTCTCCTCGGCCGCCAGATTGGCTCCAGTAAGCGGTTCCGAAGGAAAAATTGACCCCAGGCAGCTTGAACGGACGATCAAGACAGTCCCGCCGGAATTTGTCCATGCCGGACAACCAATGGCGATCACAATCACCCAATCGACTGAGAGCGGCACGGTCTACACCTTGGACCAAATCGATACCATTTCCACCATTGCGAAAAAATACAACGTGCCACTGCATATGGATGGCGCGCGCTTTGCCAATGCACTACAGGCGCTGAACACCACGCCTGCTGAAATGACCTGGAAGCGTGGTGTTGACATCCTGTCCTTCGGCGCAACCAAAAACGGATGCTGGTGTGCGGAAGCGATCATTTTCATGAATCCTGACGACGCCCGTCAACTCCCCTTCATTCGCAAACAGTCCGCTCAGTTATTCTCCAAGACCCGCTTCGTCGCCGCACAATTTGACGCCTATTTTAAAGACGGATTATGGTTGACGCTCGCCGCCCATGCCAATGCCATGGCTGATCGTCTTCGCGCCGGTTTCAATGCCTGCAATCAAGCAACACTCGCCTGGCCAACACACGCCAATGAAGTCTTTGCCATTGTGAAAAAGTCAAAAGCCACCGAGCTGCGCGAGCTGGGTGCTGTATTTTATGACTGGCACGGCGTACCGGAAGAAATCCATAATTCCATCGAGGAAGACGAGGTGCTTATCCGCCTGGTCACCTCATTTGCGACTGAACAGTCTGATGTGGACCGTTTTGTCGATGCGTTGATCTAGGCTGAAAGCCGGGCATCACGGGTCGTTCACAGTTGTTTGAATTGCAATAACGCGCCGTTGATTTCCAAGTGAACGGCGTTTCTGAAATATTGCATTCAACGGGTAAGCGCTTCCGGCCCGGCACCAAACGGAGGCGCGAAGCAAATTGAGGAGTTTTTGAATGTCCACCAAGACCGTTATCAGCGCATCAACCCTTGCCAGCGCAGTTGCTCTGGCCGTTTCCGCAGCCTCCATGGTCTCTACCCCGGCTGCCGCTGCCGCCAAGGAAAAATGCTTTGGTGTCTCACTCGCAGGTAAAAACGACTGCGCCGCCGGTCCGGGCACGTCATGTGCAGGCACCTCCAAGGTCGACTATCAGGGCAATGCTTGGAAGTATGTAGAATCCGGCACGTGCACAACATTGCAACTGCCAGGCGACCGCAAAGGCTCGCTCGAGGCTTTGACCCGCGACCTTCCGGCCTGACCACCCCATCCCTATAGGCTGTGAAAGTTGGAGCCCGCCCGCCTGTGGGCTCCACCCATTTTTAGAGGCTCTTGCGTGATGAATATCCATACTCTGCCAGAAGGAAAGTTCCGCGACTTTGCGATGCCGGCGCGCGCCGGAGCAGGTCTCAAGGCCCAGCACGCAGATGAAATTCTGGCTGACGATTACAGAATTGGTTTTCTGGAAGTTCACGCGGAGAACTATATGGGCGCAGGCGGTCACCCACACCGCACACTGACGCGCATCCGTGAGAACTTCCCCATTTCTGTTCACGGAGTCGGTCTTTCTATTGGCTCGGAAAAAGGCCTTGACCCGGCACATCTTGAGCGTCTGGCAAAAGTCGTGGAGCGTTACGAGCCCGCTTTGGTCTCGGAACATTTGGCCTGGTCCACCCACGACAATAGCTATTTCAACGACCTTCTTCCCGTTCCTTATGACAAAGCGACGCTGAGCCGCGTCTGCACGCATATCGAACAAGTGCAGGAAAAGCTTGGCCGGAAACTGCTTTTGGAAAATCCGTCCACATACGCCGCGTTCATCCAATCCACGATGAGCGAAACCGATTTCATTCGCGAAATTGCGACACGCACAGGCTGCGGTTTGCTGCTTGATGTCAACAATGTTCTCGTGTCCGCGGTCAATCACGGTTTCAGCGCCATACGCTACCTTGCCGATTTTCCAATAGAACTGGTGGAAGAGATACATCTGGCTGGTCACGCAGAAGATGAGGATGAGGACGGAGGACGTTTGCTGATTGATGCGCACGACCGCCCAGTTGATGATGCCGTCTGGGCTCTCTATGAAAGCCTCGTTCAGCGCACCGGCCCACTGCCCACACTCATCGAATGGGACAATGATATTCCCGATTGGCCAGTTCTTCGCCGCGAAGCCGCGCTTGCCGATCAAATTCTCATGCGCCACAGCAACCCACTGGGAGCCCGGCATGGTTGATTTCCAGCGCGATTTTTCAAATGCCTTGCTCAATGCCAATGCCGCAGTACCCTCAACCCTCAAAGCGCCCAATGGCGGCTCGGCGGCAAGACGGTTCGATGTCTATCGAAACAACGTAACCTACAGTCTCGTCAGCGCGTTGGCAGACATATACCCAACAGTCCAATCTCTGGTCGGCGAGGAATATTTCCGCGCGATGGCACGGGTGCATGTCGAGAAAAACCCGCCGCGCTCGCCCATACTCCATGAATATGGCCGTGAATTCGCCGCTTTCCTTGAGACTTTTGAGCCCGCGCGTAATCTGCCCTATCTTCCAGATGTTGCTCGTCTTGACCGTCTTTGGCTTGATGCTTTCCACGCCGCGGACGAAATGCCGCTCGATGGCGCGCAACTCGCCCTGATAGAGCCGGAAAAACTGGGGGATACCCGCTTTGTCGTACACCCCGCGACAGCTCTCCTGCGGTCAGACTATGCGGCCGTATCAATTGTCATTCGAAGCAGGGAAGCAGCGTCTCTTGAAGGCATTGATCCCGCAATACCTGAATTTGGCCTTGTAACCCGCCCCGAGTTCGATCCGGCCATTCACGTGCTTCAGGCGCCAGCCTTCACATTTACAAACAGGCTCATTGAAGGCGCAACACTGAGCGAAGCAGCCGACGCTGCATTAGAAGTCGACCCGGCCTTTGACCTTTCCTCAGCACTCTCAATAATCATTTCTTCCGGGGCATTTACAGCAATAACAAAAGAGGGAGGCTCCCACTAATGGCACTCATCATGCAAATCGCAAAACTCCATAAAACCGTCTTCACTCTAGTTGAGCGCCTGACTGATCGCTGGTTTCTCGGGCTGGCCGCCCGCTTCGTGTTTTTTGGCGTGCTGTACTTCTACTTCCTGAATTCGTTCGGAACCAAAGTCGGGGATGGCTTTGCTGGCTTCTTTTCCATTCAGGATGGAGCCTACTATCAGATCGCTCTACCGGCCGTCGAAGCAGCGGGCGGCGATGTTGAGGCGGTTCCGTTTCTGCCATGGGGGCTGATTGTCGTTCTTGGAACATACACCGAATTCCTTTTGCCGCTGCTGGTGGTTCTCGGCCTGTTCACGCGTATCGCGGCCGCTGGCATGATCGGCTTCATTGCGGTTCAGACTATCGTTGACATCACAGTCCATCAGGTCGGCCCGGAAACAATTGGTGCGCTTTTCGACCGCTTTTCAGACAGTCTCATTGCCGACCAGCGTACGCTCTGGGTCTTCCCACTGGTTTACCTCATCATAAAAGGAGCCGGTGTAGTTTCATTCGACTGGCTGCTGGTGAAGTGGTTCTCAAAGACGGAAAAGCCTTAAAAGTTAGCCCCGATGATGACGTCTGCCACGTGATGCAGATCTAGCAGGACATGATCGCATAACGCACGGATCTCCTCTGTCGGGTCAAGGAGATCCGGCACCATAATGGTCATCATGCCCGCAGCCCGCGCCGCCCTTACACCGTTGTAGGAATCCTCAAGCGCCAAGCAATCTTCCGGCTTGACACCGAGACGGCTGGCGGCAACCAGAAATGGTTCCGGCGAAGGCTTGCCGGAAACATAGTCACCCGCAGCAACGATCTCCTGAAATCGCCCGCTTAGCGAGAAGGTCTCCAGGTTTTTCATCGCCATCGCATAAGCTGATCCCGTTGCAACGGCACACAGAATTTGGTGTTGTTCGAGCACATCGAGCAACTCCACGACTCCAGCCTTCAAAGCCAGACGCACAGTAAGAAGGTCTGCATAGTGATCGAGCCATGTCGTACGAAACCTGTCGACATCCAAGCCGGAACTAAAATTGGCCAGCATCTGCTCGCGGATAGACGGCCACGCTTTGCCAATCATTGTCCTGAAGAGCGGCCAGTCCAAGCCAAATCCATGATATTTCGCGGCGGAAACGGCGGATTCAAAAGATAGCGTTTCAGTGTCGAACAGAAGTCCATCCATATCAAAAACAACAGCTGATGGTCTGCGCGGCAATGTCATAAACATCTCCTGAAACGAAAGATGCCCCGGTTTCCCGGGGCATCTAGAGAAGTCAATGCGACAGCTGATTAAAGCTTGCCGGCTCGCTGCTGGAACATCATGAACGTGTCATATGTGTGCTCAGCAACCTGCATCCAGGTGTAAGCATCCTTCTTGAAGGCCAGATGTGAGTCGTACATCTTCTTGAAGGCCGGGCTCTGGGCAGACAATTCAGCATAGGTTTCCACCGCTGCTGCATAAGCTGCTTCCATGATTTCCTGGCTGAAAGGACGAAGCTGCGTGCCACCAGCCACCAGCTCTTTCAGAGCAGGCAGGTTCTTGGTGTCATACTTGGCCATCATGTTGCTGTTAGCATAGGCGCAGGCGTTCTCCAGAGCAGCCTGATAATGCTTCGGCAGACTGTTCCACTTTTCCAGATTAAAGGCAGCATGAAGCGTCGGACCAGCTTCCCACCAACCAGGATAGTAGTAGTACTGGGCAACCTTGTTGAAGCCGAGCTTCTGGTCATCATACGGACCGACATATTCAGCGCCGTCAATTGTGCCCTTTTCCAAAGATGGGTAAATATCACCACCAGGAATTGAGGTCGGAACAACGCCAAGCTTTGCAAAGATCTTGCCACCCATACCACCAATGCGGAATTTCAGGCCCTTCAGATCGTCAATTGTGTTGATTTCCTTACGGAACCAACCACCCATCTGGCAGCCAGAGTTACCAGCGGGCAGAGCATAAAGACCCTGTGTAGCCAGGAACTCATTCGCCAGCTCATTGCCGCCACCCTGATAAAGCCATGCGTTCTGCAGGCGGTCGTTCAGGCCGAACGGAATAGCGCAAGGCATGGCGTAGGCCGGATCCTTGCCCCAGAAATAGTAAAGCGCCGTGTGGCAGGCTTCAACCGTGCCCGCAGCAACAGCATCGGCAACCTGGAGAGCTGGCACCAGTTCGCCGGGACCATAGGTCTCAATCTTGAACTTGCCGTCAGTCATCGCAGCGACCTGGTCCGCCACATCTGGAGCACCACCCCAGAGCGTATCAAGCGACTTCGGGAAAGAAGAAGCCATGCGCCAGGTGATTTCCGGATTTTCCTGCGCAATTGCTGGAGCCGCAAGGGCAGTAGCGGCAGCGCCTGCACCGGCAACACCGGCTTTCTTCATAAATGAACGACGATTCATATTATACCTCCCAGTACATAAAATCTGCACCAGCCTTGTGCCAGAGCAGCATGGGGTGACCTAACCATTTTGCCCAAAATGTTTCAAGCACATACGAACGCGCTTCATTCGACTTTAGTCTAATAATAACCGCACAGCCCGAGACTAACCCCCGCTTGACTTGATGCAACGCAAATTGAACAGATACGGTCCAGCGAATGACGAGAGAGAACCATGAACTCCACCCCTGTCACCCCCGTTGTAGCATTGCCTGCGGACATCCGCCGATTCGATGACGCCACATGGCATTGCGCCCAGGCGCAATACGTCAACGCCGCGCTTTTAGGCGCCCACGCGCTGCCGCTAATTGTTCCCGCGTTGGAGGCTGGGCTGGACATAGACCTCGTGCTTGACCGCGTAGACGGTGTCATGCTGACCGGCTCAAAATCCAACGTGCATCCCTCATTTTATGGTCAGGAAGCCGACGAAAGCCGCGATGGACCATTTGATCTGGCACGCGATTCCGTCACGCTCCCGTTGATTCGGCGTGCAATTGAAAGAGGGGTTCCACTTTTTGCCATCTGCCGAGGCATCCAGGAATTAAACGTCGCGCTTGGCGGCACGCTGGAAAGTGAAATACAGGACCTGCCCGGCCGCATCGACCACAGACGCCGAAATGTTCCCGACCGCGACGGACAATTCGCGGTTCACCAATCCATCCAGGTCAAGGAAAACTCTTGTCTGGCAGCGGCTATCGGGCCCGGAAAAGTCGAAGTCAATTCCCTGCACCGTCAGGCAATTTCGAAGACGGCCCCCGCCCTGGCCGTGGAAGCCGTTGCAGATGACGGCACGATTGAAGCTGTCTCAGTCATCGGCGCGAAGAATTTCGCGATCGGTGTCCAGTGGCACCCGGAATATTGGGTGACCTCAGACGCGCCATCGGCCGCCCTGTTCAAAGCTTTCGGCGAGGCTATGCTAGCCTATGCGCAGCGCAAAGCGCACGCTACTGAACAGCGGTAAAGCTGAGCTCCGCTCCCGCGGGCTCCAGAGTTTCAAAGGCAACCCCGTCAGCGGGCGCGATGGAAAGCAACGCCCGGCCGCTTTGATCTGCAAGCACCACGACACCGCCCTCCTGTTCCTGCCAGGTCGCCGCGCTGGAAAGCCCACGCCAAACAGAATCGCAATCAGCGCCGACTTCGAGTGAACGGCTATTGGTCGTCAATGCCTTGCCACGGCTGACAATACAAGCTTCACCGCTCAGGAGATTGGCAACCGCATATTCCCGGCTGTCACTTTCCGAGATCGACGACGACGTAAAAGGATCTATATTGCTGGAATAGGGCTCAGGCATCCAATAAAGCGCAATGCCGCCAACAACCAGTATACCGGAGAAAAGCACTATTTTCACTCGTCTCTCCCTTCACCGCGCCACCCACATTGGGGTTCCGTCAAGAGCGGGCAGGCGCAAAGGAGAGTCTGGGCTCCGAAAGTTTATCAAACCTTACTGGTGAAGGTTTCGGTTAAACTTTCTTACCCAATTATGAATTTGTGGCCTCAAACGGTGTCTCAGGCACCGGTGTAATGGGCGCCCCATTTTCAAACCAGCTTATCAGATTATCAGCCACCAAATCAGCCATGGCGTTGCGTGTGGGCACAGACGCCGAGGCGACATGTGGCAGCAGGCAAGCATTATCCAGCGACATGAGCCGCTCGGGAACATTGGGTTCGTCCTGGAAAACATCAAGCCCGGCGGCAGCTATATCACCGTTTTCAAGGGCACTGATCAAATCATCCTCGTCTACAGTCCAACCACGGCCCACATTAATCAAAACGCCTGTTGGACCAAGGCGCTTCAGAATATCGGCATTGACCGTCTTGTGAGTGTCAGACGTTTTCGGAACGATGCAAATCAACGTATCTGTACCTTCCGCCAATGACCGCAAATCAGGATAATAGGTGTAGTTGACGTCGCGGCGCGGCGTGCGCGTATGATAAGAAATAGGAAGATCGAAGGCTGCAAGCCGTCGGGCAATGGCCAAGCCGATTCGTCCCAGCCCATAGATACCGATGGACCGACCGCGTAGGGATAGAGGCGAAAGAGCAAACGCGCCCTCATTGACCCAACGCCCCTGCCGAAGCCAATTTTCAGCCTGCGGCAAACGCCGTACAGTGTTGAGCAAAAGACCGACTGCGGTGTCAGCAACTTCTTCGTTCAATACTTCAGGCGTATTGGTGACAATAACACCTTTGGCAGCCGCAGCCGCTACATCAACACCGTCATAACCAACGCCAAAGTTGGCGATGATTTCCAGGTTCGGCAGTGCATCAATCAACGCACCCGTCACACCATTGAAGCCGGTGACACCTTTTATCTGCGCAACAATGCCCGCATCAAGCAAAGATGGATCCGCTGTCTCGATCGAAACAACCTCAAAAACAGGCTCAATTCTTTCCAGAACACGCGGATGTATTTTGCCCGCAACAAGGATCTTGGTCTTCGTCATTCTGCTTTCCGGGTGTTTAGCGTTGCAAGGGAAATGTCGATTGCCTGATCCGCATTTCCGGCTTGATCAAATGCAGCCCGTCCGGCTCGTGACTGCCTGAGAGTTTGTCCAGAAGCGCGCGAGCGGCAAGCCGTCCAACCTCGGACTGACCATTCCATACGGTTGTCAAGGCAGGCGTAGCAATAGCAGCCTCCTCCAGATCATCATACCCGGTTACAGAAACATCCTTTCCGGGCACGAGACCGGCACGCGCAATACCGCTCATGAAGCCTATGGCAACCAAATCGTTCCAGCAAACTGCCGCTGTCGGTTTCTGCGGTAACGACAGAAAATGAACCGCAGCCTCAAACCCGGCCTGCTTGGTTCTCGGACCTGCAAGGCGCAATTTCGGATCGACCGGCAGGCCTGCTTTTTTCAATGCATCAACGTAGCCCTGATAGCGGTCCCGCCCCGTCGAGGTCTGGTCGGTGCCGCCAATCATGGCGATACTGGTATGGCCAAGCCCAATCAGATGGTTGGTGGCAAGCGCAATCCCGTAACCGTCGTCACCGCGATAGGTCGGCAAGTCGAGACTGTCCATCGTACGCGCGATCAGGATAACGGGCATACCGTTATCCTCAGCCAACTGTAAATCCTGATGCGGCGTTCCAATGGCCGGCGACATGATAATCCCGTCGCCGCCGAGCTGCAGAAGCGTCTCTATAAAGGTTCTCTGCTTTTCCACCGAATCATAGTGGTTCGAAAGGATGAACGTGTGGCTGGACCGATCAAGTTCGCTTTCGATCGCTTTCAGAATTTCCGCGTAGAACGGGTTCTGTATGTCATGCACAATAAGGCCAATGATGCCCGATCTGGACGTTCTCAAACTGGCTGCCCGGCGATTATAAATATACCCGAGCGCACGGGATTGCGCCTTGATCTTTTCGCGGGTCGCCTCAGCAACCAGCGGGCTATCGCGAAGCGCTAGGGAAACAGTTGCTGTCGAAACGCCTAACGATTCAGCAATGGTTGAAAGCTTGACCTTTTGAGCCATTCACCCTCCCGCGGGCCAAAAACCAATCCGCATCCGTCAACCACAACGAACGCATTTAAAATATTTAAATAAACCGCTTGATGATTTTTATCAACCATCGAGAGCAGCAGTCAGGTTCGCATCCACCGATTTGAGAAACCGGGTGAGATTTCGCTGTTGTTTTTCTTCCAACCCGGCAAGAGCAAGGACCTGAACCTGCGCTTTCACTTCATTGATCCGCGCAATTGTTTGTCGTCCTGTTTCTGTAAGCCAGACGGTGGTCAGTCGCCCGTCCTCGCCATCGCGCCGTTCTACAAATCCCTGCGCCTCCATACGCACGACAGTCCGCGTCATTGTTGGAGGCTTCACACCCAGACGGTCTGCAATTGCGCCCGCCGTCAGTCCGTCGGTTTCTGCAAGCGCCAAAATGACGCCTTCCTGCCCCGCATAAAGACGCATGTCGTTTAACCGGCGCGAAACCAGCGTGCGAATGCTGCGAGAGGTTTGCGTTACAAGATCGGCGATATCGTCAATTTCCGACACGGCGACTTCCGCTGCAGGGGCTTTGTTCTTGGCCGACTTTTTCCTGCCTTTGTCCGCCTTGTTTTTTTTCTTGGCCATGGCCTCCCCTTTCAAAGTCCCGAACGTAAATGTAAGTCTAGACCCGTTTCGTCAAATTCGGGTAAAGGAGCGGTCAATGTCTGCCATGCAGCGCGAAATGGGCGCAATAGCAATTCTGCCGCTTGGCGCACACGAATATCACGGCCCCCACCTGCCCCTTGAGACGGACACGATCATCGCAGCTGGCTTCGCCACTAGGCTAAAAGAAGCCTTACCTCCCCATCTTAATGTGGTTTTCCTACCCACGGAACCTGTTACCTACTCAATTGAACATACAGACCGGAAAGGCACTCGAACGCTGAACTATGAAGACGCAATTGCTCGCTGGCTCGGGATTGCTGAAAAGCTCTCAAACGAGGGCATCCGCAAACTTGTCCTGCTCAATGCTCATGGCGGAAATTCGCCGCTCATGACCATCGTGGCAACAGAAGCCAGAGTTCGCTTCAACATGCTTTGTGTGGCGACTAGCTGGACCCGTTTTGCACCCTCAGAAGGCGTCATCTCAGCAGAGGACAAGGCAATCGACATCCATGGAGGAGACATAGAAACCTCCGTCATGCTGGCATTGGCGCCCGAACATGTTGATATGTCCAAAGCCGAGAACTTCTCCTCTCGACAGACAAAATTCATTCACAATTTTAAACACCTGCGCGCCTACGGTCCGCACGCATTCGGATGGAAGATGGCGGACCTGAACCAAAAGGGAGCCGCCGGTCACGCCACCCGCGCCACACCACAAAAGGGCGAGGCCATGATTGAAAAAGCCGTCAATGGCCTTGTTGAACTTGTCGAGGACGTTGACCGGTTTGACGTCGGCACACTCGACGCCTGATTGTTGGGTGTCATCAAAAGTGCTTCTTCACATCCGGGTGCCCGGTTAGGAATTCTAAAAACGCCCGTACCTTCAATGCCCGGTTTCCGCCAGGCGGCATGATCGCGTGCACTGGCAATGGGTCTTGTCGGTGCACATCGGCAAACAGCTCTATCAATTCGCCATTTTCAATGTGTTTTGCAACGATCAGACGCGAAAGCCGGCCTATACCCTGCCCGGCCAGCATCATGTCAACAATCACATCGGGGCTGTCTGAATCGAAATTCCCATTCACCTCAATTGTATTGACGCCTTCGGGCGTCAAAAAAGGCCATCGCCTTAGATAGGGGAAACCAGCAACAGACATACAGTTGTGCCTCGTCAGTTCAGCAGGATGATCAAGCGGCCCGTGACTTTCGAGGTAGGAAGGGCTTGCACAAATAGCGCGGCTCGTGTTGCCCAGCTTGCGCGCAATCAGAGATGAGTCGGTCAAAGGCCCTGTTCTAATTGCAACATCCACCTGTTCGGCAAGAAGATCCACCTGACGGTCAGCAATATTCAGCTCAACGGACACTTTCGGAAACCGCGCCATAAATTCCGGCATGATCGGCGCTAACAAATGCCGTCCGACGACGACGCCCGTATTAACGCGCAGCCGTCCCGACGGTTCGGCGGCGCTCGCCATCAACTCCATCTCTGCATTTTCGATAGCTGCAATAATATCGCGCGCGGATGCCAGATAGGCCTCCCCTTCACCTGTCAGCGAAAGTCGTCTTGTCGTGCGCGTCAACAAACGCACGCCCAAACGCCCTTCAAGCCGGGTCACCAATTTCGACACGGCCGAAGGCGTCATACCGAGCTCGACTGCAGCAGCGGCAAAACTTCCTGAATCTGCAATACGGCAGAACACGTTCATTTCATGGGCGGAAAACGGGTCCATATTAATGACTTCAATTCACCAATCTATATCTCATTATCGTTATTATCATAAAATAAGAGAGTAATAAACTGAAGCCGTTCTCAAAACAGGAGCGGAAACATGTACAAACTCTACGATATTTACGGCATGAAATACGAAGCGCTTGGTGAGATTGACAATGGTCTCGTTCTACACACCAAGGCAGAGCGGCTGGACCTTTGCGACGTCTGGCCGGGCAAGCGGACAGACATGGAAAGCCTGGAGCGCAACGCCGCAGCCTTTCGCCGCGAAGAGCGTCGGCGCTTTTTTCGCCAGGTCAGGCAGGTGGTACACGCATCACTGAAGGCTTTGCTGGCAGCCAAAATGCCCGGGCAAATTCCTCAGGGCGGGGATGAAACGAAATCCTCTACTCTGGGCAAAGCCTCGTCCCCCAACAATTTCGTCAACATCCTTGCAGGTACATACAGCGCAGCCCTATATAGGGGCCAAATTCCCGCAAAGGATGAGAGATATGACTGAAGCCCAAGCTGCAAAGCCCATTCCCGTAACCGTTCTGACCGGTTACCTCGGCTCCGGAAAAACCACGCTTTTGAACCGCATTCTCACCGAGGATCACGGCAAACGTTACGCCGTGATCGTCAATGAATTCGGTGAAATCGGCATCGACAACGACCTGATTGTCGAGTCGGACGAAGAAATCTACGAAATGAACAATGGCTGTGTCTGCTGCACCGTGCGCGGAGACCTGATCCGCGTGGTGGAAGGCCTCATGCGCCGCCCCGGCCGCTTCGACGCCATTGTGGTGGAAACAACCGGGTTGGCGGACCCGGCCCCTGTCGCCCAGACATTCTTCATGGATGACGACGTTCGCTCCAAAACGGAACTGGATGCGGTGATCGCGCTCGTCGATGCAAAACATCTGCCGCTTCGCCTGAAGGATAGTCGTGAAGCAGAAGACCAGATTGCCTTTGCCGACGTGGTCATTATCAACAAGACTGACCTTGTTACGCATGAAGAGCTGCACCAGATCGAGGATATTGTACGCGCCATCAATCCTGCGGCCCGCATCTATAACGCGCAGCGCTCCAATATCGAGCTTTCCAAAATTCTGGATCAGGGCGCCTTCAACCTTGAGCGCGCCATGGAAAACGATCCGCACTTTCTGGACCATGACGACCCTGATCACGTTTGCGGCCCAGACTGTGATCACGATCATCACCACCATAGTCATGGACATCACCATGATCACGATCATGACCATGGACACCATCATCACCATCACGATCACGGCCCGGCAGCGATACACGACATCACGGTAAAATCGATCTCGCTGCGTGGTGGCGCAATGAACCCTGACAGGTTCTTCCCTTGGATCCAGAAGGTCACTCAAACCGACGGACCAAACATCCTGCGCCTCAAAGGCATCATCAATTTTGCCGGTGACGAGGAACGCTATGTCGTACAGGGCGTACACATGATCATTGAGGGAGACCACCAGCGCCCCTGGAAAGATGGCGAAAAACGCGAAACGCGCCTCGTCTTCATCGGTCGCGACCTCGATCAGGAAAAGCTTGAACGCACATTCAAGGCCTGTGAAGCAGAGGCTGTACCTGCCTGATGCCTACAGTTGCCCCGCTTGATATTGAAGGACACGTCGCCAACGCATTGTTTATGGGCGACGTACCGTTTTTCGCAGCATCTTCCGGCGAAATTCACCGCCTCGACATGGGCCACAAGGTTACGCAAGCCCATGACGGCCTGCTGACCGCGATCAAGGATGAAGGCAACAACACCATCCTGACCGGTGGTGAAGATGGCAAGGTCAACCGCATCAAATCCGACGGCGTGGTGGAGACGCTCGCCGAAGCGCCGCGCAAATGGATTTCAGTCGTTGCCGCCGGTCCGCAAAATGCAATCGCCTATGGCGTTGGCAAGCAAGCGCATGTTCGCCTGGCGGATGGAACGGTCAAAACCTTTGAAGAAGAACGCACCATCGAAGGCATCGCCTTTGCGCCCAAAGGAATGCGCCTGGCGACAGCCCGCTACAATGGTGTAACGCTTCACTGGATCATGACAGCAGGTGCACCCATCGACCTTGAGTGGAAAGGAGCACATAATGACGTGACCTTCTCGCCCGATGGCCGTTTTGTGGTCACCACCATGCAGGAAAACGCCCTGCATGGCTGGAAGATTGACGGCAAGCCCGGCGAGCCGCCCCGGCACATGCGCATGACAGGCTATCCGGCCAAAATCAGGTCGATGTCATGGGGGCCGAAAGGCAAATGGCTGGCCTCTTCCGGAGCGCCTGCCGCCATTGTCTGGCCCTTCGCTGGCAAGGATGGCCCACTCGGAAAGCCGCCCCTGGAACTCGGCACCCGTGGCAACATTCTCGCTACCGCCGTGTCTTTCCATCCGGCCGAAGAGGTTGTCACCATCGGTTTTCAGGACGGCATGATCCTGTTGGTTCGGATTGGCGACGAGAAGGAAGTATTGTTGCGTCGTCCCGGCAAGGGCGCAATCACTGGCATGAGTTGGTCAAAGTCAGGCAAACTGCTCGCCTTTGCTTCGGAAGCCGGAGACTGCGGCGTGGTCGACATCACGGGGTAGAGATTCAATGCCGATACCGCAGGAGTACTGGCTGGCGTCCCGCGACTTTGAACGTTACCTCGGCGATCTCAAATCCATCTCTATGCTGGCAACGCACAACCAGTGTTACGCTTTGACGCGCGCAGTCCTGCATGTTTTCCGCGCGCATATTTCCGTGCCAGAAGCCGTGCAGTTCATGCAGGTTCTGCCACCTGTCCTGCGCGCAATCTTTGTCGAGGACTGGCAGCGTGACGATGCCCCTACCCCGTTCCCGGACCGCCCAACGCTTGACCGGGAGGTCGTTTCCATCCGGGCAGACCACAATACCAGCTACCCGACCGCCATTGCCGATGTTGCCGCAGCGTTGAAACAGAACGTAGATGCGGAACGTTTTCAGGCAACGCTCGCACAGCTATCCACTGAAGCGCGGGCATACTGGACCGTCTGACTGCGCCTTCGCAGGTTCCGGATTTTGTCTATCGCTCAATTGTCGGACGCCGTTTGGTAGGCGAGCACGTTGTGACAAGGCGATAACGCCACCTGTTCCCTCAGAAACAGAGTTAATTCGCGTTAACGATTAGCATCACCTCCATAGCAACGGCATAAGCCCGGCCACGGACGCCAATGCCCATCCGGATCGTTGTTGCAGATTCGCATGACCACGCAATCCAAACTTTAGAGAACGATGGAGACCAAAATGAACCGCATTCAGAAAACAGTCACCGCCACTTTGTTGGCACTCGCAACCGCTGGCGCCATGTATGAAACCGCAACGGCTGCAGGCATCGCCGCATTCGCCGCCGCCCCTAATTTTGGCGGTAAAGCGCCCGGTGGTCCGTCAGCGTCACCAGCAAGAAGCCCTGCAAGTTTCGCAGCCCCCGGCGCGAATAACATCCTGATCAGGCCCAATCCAAAACGCAGACATGTGCGCGCTTGTAAAATCAACTGCAAGAGCCCCGAGGAGGCCAAAGTTTGCTTCTTCACCTTGCCGGACTTCAAGGGCAAGAGTTTCTGCAGCAAGCCCGGCACAAAGATGGGCCAGCTCAGCAATCGCTGGAACGACCGCATTTCGTCCATCAAGGTATATCGCGCACGCACAAAGGTGTGCTCGGACGGCAACCTTGATGGTCGGTGCATTCTCATCAACGGATCTCGCAGCCACCTGAATTCACTGGATGACGCAATTTCCTCAATTGCAATCCGCTGATTAATCATCGTGTAATATGCCGTCGGCTTCTGCCGGCGGCATTTTTGCATCCTACCAGGCAAGCTCAAGCTGCGGCCTGCCGTCTGAAGTCTTTTCTACCGTTCGTCCGTCCTCCCCGATTGTAGCAGAAACTCGGCTGCGGAATGCCGAGAAACTGTCAAACGTCACCACATCCACCGCCTCATCAAATTGCAAGGTGATGCGATAATAGCCCGGCCTGGAGGTAATGGCCTGCGCGGCAATAATCTCGCCGCGAAACGGCTGTCCCAGATAATTGCCGCTCACATGCGAGCCAAGCATCCAGGGGTTAAGCGGTGGTCGATTGCCGACCTTGGCGGCCAGTGTATTCCAGTCACGAAACCCGTATTGCGCCGCAACGAGTTCCAAAGCCCTGGAATGGCTGATAGCGCTCCCCTCGGCGCCGAGCCGCGCTCGAAGCCGTTTAGCCTGATCCTTGATTGCCTCAAGGGATGGTAATGGAACATGATCATTCATATGCGAAGTTACCTCTCCGCATTCGCCATCATATCTGTGGGACCCGCATTGCCAACAGCGCGAATGCTGAAGGGTGTAAACTTCATGTATTCTCAAAAGAGGGACATTCACCAAGCGCCTTGTAGGGCGTGCGGGTGGCAGGCGTCCAAACCTGTCGGCACGCATATACCGACGCCCATTTCTTGTCAAACTTCCGTTCTGTCAGGAACTCGGACAAAGCCTGCCAGAATTACGGCGTCTAGCAAATATCTGCAGCAATGCGCGACCAATACAAATGCGATGGAAACTAAGCTCGCCTCACCTTCGACAGTCACGGACCAATCGGCAAAAATAATACGCAATCATTAGCGAACGCGCACTATCGCCATTCCGGCGATTTACCTTGAAGAGAAGGGGATGGTGGGCGTGACAAGGATCGAACTTGTGACCCCTACGATGTCAACGTAGTGCTCTCCCGCTGAGCTACACGCCCATCCGATGACGGGGCATAGATCATAAAATGCTTCTACCCGTCAATAGATATTTTATGCTTTTTTCCGTCGCTGAGTATCCGGCTTTTTACGCAGCCAGCATCCGATTAACCTCATCCACGAGATCACGCAGATGGAATGGCTTTGAAAGGACTTTAGCATCTTTCGGAGCGTTTGAATCAGGGTTCAGCGCAACAGCGGCAAAGCCCGTAATAAACATGACCTTCAAATCCGGATCCAGCTCGGTGGCGCGGCGAGCAAGTTCGATACCGTCCATCTCAGGCATGACAATGTCGGTCAAAAGCAATGAGAAGGGCTCTTCACGCAGTCGATCATAGGCACTTGCGCCATTGTCAAACGAACGAACCTTGTAACCAGCCCGCTCAAGCGCTTTCACCAGGAAGCGCCGCATATCGTTATCATCTTCTGCAAGAAGGATTTTCTGACTCATCTCTGTGACCATACTTTAAAACTTCGCCCAGCTTTTCCAGCAAGCAATATCACTCACACGGTAAATTTCCGGTGAACGAAAGGCTCGCACCATATTGTTGTTTCTAAGTATGGACTTGCCGGATGGCAACTGGCAACATGATTGCTGCACGTTGCCACATGAAAAGCGGATTATGGTAAAGGGCCAAATGACAGTTTCCGAAACGCCAACAAGCTATTTTGAAATTGTCGAGCCAGATGTGCAGCGAATACCTTTTGTTTTCAATTCGCCTCACAGCGGCCGGAATTATACGCCTGCCTTCTTACAGCAATCCCGCCTCGACGCGCATTCAATAAGACGTTCGGAAGACCATTACGCTGATGAGCTTTTCGCGGCTGGCGCTGCGCTTGGCGCGCCATTTTTAAAGGCTCACTTCCCCCGCGCCTATGTCGACGTGAACCGAGAGCCCTATGAGCTGGACACGCGAATGTTCAGCGGCCCTATACCGCCCTACGTGAACCGCAATTCGGCCCGTGTTGCGGGCGGCCTTGGCACTGTTCCGCGCATCGTGGCGGAGAATATGGAAATCTACAGCTCCAAACTCCCGATTGACGAAGCAATCTGGCGTGTGGAAACGATTTATAAGCCCTATCATAGCGCGCTGAGAAAACTGATTGCGTCAACCCACGTGCGCTTCGGCCAGGCGATTTTGATAGACTGCCATACCATGCCGGGTAACATCAGGGTCAGCGGAACAGGTCAGCGTCCCGATTTCATTATCGGTGACCGATACGGAACAAGTTCGGCCTCTCGCATCGCCCTGACAGCCGTCGATATTTTGCAGGAGATGGGTTTTTCTGTGGCGCGGAACAAACCTTATGCCGGCGGTTTCATCACTGAACATTACGGACGCCCTGCCCGCTCCCTGCACGCCCTGCAGATTGAAGTCAGCCGACAGCTCTATATTGACGAAGTTACGCTTGAAAAGAAGCCCGGCTTCGATCCGCTCGCCCAAATGATAGGCACATTCCTGGAACGCCTCGTCGCTCAAGTCTGCGAGGAAACGGGCTGCGATTCACTCGCTGCCGAGTAAATTCCCTCAATATCTATAAGTATAAATTGATCGACCAGAGAACTCTCTGTTCGAATACAAACAATAAATACAAAACAAAAAAAGACCGCACCATTGGCGCGGTCAAATCTAGGGAGGAAACACCCAAGGAGGGTATTACAACCGCGAGCGGCTGTATAAATAAGCTATTATTGCACCGCACAAATGTCAATAGATTTCACAAATCTTTCAATAAATAATAATTTGACCATTTTATACTCTTTTGCACGAATTTTAGGCGCAATGTTGCTTAATCTATATACAAAAATAACCGCCATAATCGCTCATTTAAAATGACAGAGGGTAAAAGCTACCCAGGTAAAAGGCCTGATGATTTTCCATTGCTGCACCTCGCCGCGCAGATTATGGTCAGCCCCTTCCAAAGCGACACGCCATGAATTGGGAATCCACATATGCTTCCAAAACGCCCGTTTTTTGAACGCCTCGCCGACGCTGCGGCCCAGCAAACGCTGCCACGCTTCCGTTCAGGCACCAATGTCGTCAATAAGGAGGCCACGGGCTTTGATCCGGTCACGGAAGGCGACAGGGCGGCCGAAGCAGCAATTCGCGAAATCATCGGTCAAACTTATCCAGACCACGGAATATTGGGCGAAGAGCACGGCAATGAGGGGCTCGATCGAGAGCTTGTCTGGGTTATAGACCCAATCGATGGCACGCGGGCCTTTATTTCCGGCTTACCGGTATGGGGAACATTGATCGGCCTTTATAAAAACGGGAGAGCCGTCGCCGGCATGATCGATCAACCCTTCACCCGGGAGCGTTATTTTGCTGACGAAAGTGGCGCATATTATTCCGGACCCGAAGGCGAACGCCCCATTGCCACGCGCAACTGTCGTGGCCTGGAAAACGCGACCCTGTTTACAACCTCCCCACACCTTTTTGAGGGGGAGGATATGGCCCGATATCGCTCAGTTGAAAGCAAAGTACGACTGTTCCGTTATGGCTGCGACTGCTACGCCTACGCGCTATTGGCGGCAGGGCATATTGATCTGGTCATTGAAAACAGTCTCAAGCCCTACGATGTTGGCGGTATCATCCCTATTGTTGAAAAGGCCGGAGGTGTGATGACCACATGGGAAGGCGAAAGGCCGGAAATGGGCGGACGGATTATCGCTGCAGCCAGCGCCGAACTTCACCGTGAGGCAGTAGCGCTTCTTTCCAGCATTGAATGAAATTCATTCGTCGTTACCGGGCATGAAAGCCAGAATCGCCGCGATGACCTGCGCACGATAGCGATCTTTCTCCTGAAACAGCTCGTGCCGTGCGCCGTCTATCGCGATAAAGTGGCCGGCGCGAAAGTACCGACTCATACGTTCAATCGCCAGATAGGAAACAATCGTGTCCTGCGAGGCCGCCAGAACAATTGTTGGAACATTGATGGCGTTCAGATGCTGGAACGTCGAGCTCCTCTGCCCTGCACTCAGGCATTCCGCAATCCACGAAATGGTTGGGACCCCGAGACGAAACTCCGGATGTTCAGTGACAATTCCCACATTGCGCGCAAAGCGGCGCGGATCCGAGGTCAGTTCATTTCCCTCAAATACCGTATGATCCCATGTCTTTCCAAAAGCGCGTCGTCCAAATCCAAAAAGGCGGAACAGCTTTGCAAGCCGCAGGATCGAGAGGTTGGACGGCCGATGCGCCTCCAGCTCCAAAAGCGGAGCAAGCAGGGCAATACGCTCAATCCTGTTGGCAAGGCGGGGCGCGGCAGCAAGCGCTATCAGGGCCCCCATAGAATGGGCAACCATGAAAAAAGGCAACCGAGCGTCAGGCAAGACAACCTTTTCAAGAAACGCTTCCAGGTCCTTTTCATAGTCAGAGAACCGGCGAACGTATCCCAAATGCTTGTCCGCAATCAGTCTTGGAGAACCACCCTGACCTCGCCAATCGAAGGTCGCAACCCAGAACCCGGCCTCGGTAAAATCGCGAATCGTCTCGAAATATTTTTCTATGGTTTCATTGCGGCCCTGCAGGAGAACGATTGTCCCCTTGGCCACAGAAGCTGGGCTGCGGAAAATGGCATAGCGCAGCGCAAGCCCGTCATGGCTTTCAAAATATCCGGCGATGTGATTTTCCGGAACATCGTTCCCAGGCGTTGAAAAGAGAACTGCTTCCATGACCCTGTGCTTTTTCGAATTCCACTCAATGGATAAAAAGCCCTCAGCCAAAGCGCAATAGCCAACGCGGTCGATAATGAAGTTGCGCCAGACTTATTGCCTCTTTTCAAATTTGTCGCCTGCCTCTTGAACCCGGCGGACCGCCTTACCAGATAATTGACAGGAACGGCGCCCGTGAGGGGTCGTTCCGCCTGAAGCACCGCCAATTGGGGTGCTAGGCATGAACAATTGCAAACCGTCGCTTCTCAAGGAGGACCTTATGCGTCACGTTGACTATACCCCGCTTTACCGCTCCACGGTCGGATTTGACCGACTCTTCTCGCTGCTTGATGGCATCGGCCAGAGCGAACAGGCAAACAGCTACCCGCCCTACAATATCGAGCGCACCGGCGAAAATGCCTATCGAATCACGATGGCCGTTGCCGGTTTCAGCGACGAAGAGCTAAGCATCGAGGCGCGCGAACATGTTCTCACCGTCAAGGGTGAACGTACGCCGGACGAAGACAGCGAAACCGAATACCTCCATCGTGGAATTGCCAAACGTGCTTTTGAACGCCGCTTCCAGCTTGCCGACCATGTAGAGGTACGCGGTGCGAACCTGAAAAACGGGCTGCTTCACATTGACCTCGTGCGCGAAATTCCTGAGGCTATGAAGCCGCGCCGCATAGCGATTGCTACGGACATTGCTGAAGAGCAAAAGGCAATCGAAGGCCAGCTCAACTAAGAAACAGAACCACTTGGCGATAAATGGAAAGGGCCGGAAAATTCCGGCCCTCTTGTTATTCAGTTGAATTTCGGCGGCTGGCTCAGATCAATCTTTGGCGGTTCACCTAGATTGAGGCCCTGGTTGTCACTCGACGGTTTTGTTTCCGTCTGCCCCGGCAAGGTTGTCAGCGGCGGCAATCCAAGCGAATTCCCGCTATCCCCACCGCCACCTGGCGAGCCAAGCGGCTGGAGATTAAGCCCAGGCAACCCTCCGCTCGTTCCACCCATCGGCACATTGATTTGGACATCGTTCAAGTTGACCGGCTTCTGGTCCCCCTTATACACGAGCACCATTTGCGGGAATGCAATCACGATCATAACCATGACAAATTGGATGATAATGAAGGGAACGACGCCGCGGTAGATTTGTTTCGTGGAAACACCGTCCAGCGTCATCCCCGTCGTCTCATCCTTCCATCGCCCGGATGGAGCAATGGAACGCAGATAAAATAGCGAGAAGCCGAAGGGCGGGGTCAGGAACGACGTCTGCAGGTTGATGCCAAGAATGATACCGAACCAGATCAGGTCAATACCATGGGCTTCAGCCACGGGCGCAAGCAACGGGATCATAATGAACGCAATCTCGAAGAAATCGAGGAAGCAGCCCAATATGAACACGAAAATGGTTACCACGACGAGGAAGCCATATTCGCCGCCCGGCAACGCCAGAAGCAGTTCTTCAATCCACTTGTTGCCGTCGATGCCATAAAAGGTCAGGCCGAATACGCGCGCACCAACCAGGATCATCATGACGAAGGCGGACAGTTTTGTCGTCGAATCCACTGCCTGCTTAAGGACATCCAGCGAAAGTCGACGCTTGGCAAGCGACATTACCAACGCTCCGGCAGCCCCCATAGCGCCACCCTCGGTCGGCGTTGCGATGCCTAAGAAAATGGTTCCAAGCACCAGAAAGATTAGCGCCAAGGGCGGAATCATGACGATGATCACCTGCTGCGCAAGACGCGAGATCACGTTCAAGTTCATTTTGTCATTGGCAAGCGCAATTGCGTAAATAACGGCAACACCAAGGGTCAATGAACTCACCATTCGCCAACCGGATGTGACCGATTGGAAAACAAAGGTTTTGGAAAGAAAGTATATGCCGGCGGCAAGCGCAATCATGACAATCAGCGACGTCACGCCACCGCCGAGCGTACGCGCTTCAAGCGGCAATGCAGGCGCCCATTTGGGCTTGAAGATGGTGATTGCAAAAACGTAAAGGCAGTAAGCCGTCACGATCATCAGCGCAGGATAAAGTGCGCCAACATACATGTCCCCCACCGAACGTCCCAACTGGTCGGCCATAACGATCAACACAAGAGACGGAGGAACAATCTGCGCCAGAGTCCCAGAGGCGGCAATCGTGCCGGAAACGAAGGGTCTGCTGTAACCGTAACGCAGCATAATCGGCATCGAAATCAGGCCCATCGCCATGACCGAAGCAGCGACTACGCCCGTCGTCGCGCCAAGCAATGCACCAACCAATACCGCTGCATAGGCCAAGCCGCCACGCACCGGTCCGAAGAGCTGTCCGATCGTATCCAGAAGGTCTTCCGCCATGCGGGATCGTTCCAATATGATCCCCATAAACGTGAAGAACGGGATCGCAAGCAGCGTCTCATTCGACATAATTCCATATATTCGGTCCGGGTGGCCTTGCAACAACGGCCAAAACAGCCTGATCGCCGGAGAAACGGATGAAAGCTCAACGCCAATAGCAAAAAAGGCAAGCCCACCTGCTGCCAGTGTAAACGCCACCGGATAGCCCAACAAAAGCGAGGCCATCACTGTGATGAACATGATAGGAGCTAGGTTATGCGCTATAAATTCAATCATTTAACGCTCCTCTCTATGAGAAACGCTATGCGGGGTCACCCCGGCGTCAATTTCAACCTCATCCTCTTTCAGATGCCCTGTCAGCACTGCCAACCGCTTGATGATTTCCGAAATTGCTTGGAACCAGAGTAGGAAAAAGCCAAAAAACACAAAGAACTTGGCCGGCCAAAGGATTAATCCACCTGCATTGGGAGATATCTCGCCTGACTGAAAGGATTTATAAAACCACGGCCAAGCCAGATAGACCATCATCGTGGCAAAGGGCATCAGGAAAATGATGTGCAGCACAAGATCAAGCGTATCGCGGGTCTTCTTGCTCCACCCGGAAGAAAGAATATCGATGCGGATGTGTTCGTTTTTCTGCAGGGCATAGGCCGCGGCAGACAGGAAAACTGCGCCGAACAAGTACCATTGAACCTCAAGCCATGCGTTGGAAGATGTATCGAAAGCCTTTCGGACAATCGCATTGGCCGCACTGATCAGCACAGCCGCCAAAATCAGCCAGGAAACGGACTTCCCGACCGCTGCGGTTACGCGGTCAATTGCGGCGCTCAGGCCCAACAATATGGACATTGCTCCCCCCTTAAAACTCTTTGAATTCTGCCTTCGCGATTTCAGGCGGAAGACACAACCCCTCCAATTGCCCGTCAGTTTCAAACCTCTTATTGACTGAGATCTATAGAACCTGACATCACATTCGCTTCAGCTTTATGGGCATGTATGAAGGATTGTAAAGACACGCCTCCAATTATTCCTGGCAAAAGCGGCCATTTACCCGGGGCATTCACGGTAATTGTGTAAGCATCAGCATTGAGCACCCGCATGAGTTTCACATCGCTTTTGCACCGGCTCACCGGCATTGCGCTTTGCAGTTCAATTGTGTATGCGGAATTCAGTATTTTGAGGTTGCCACGGCATGCCGTGCAATCACACTTAGCATGTTTCCGGCATGCCGGAATGTTTGACCCCAGGGAGAGAATATATGTCTGATCATCAGTCTGGCCCAGTGGAACTTGGCGCCCCCATGGACTACGCCGAGCACGAAAAGTCCTATAACGGCTTTATCGCTGGCGCTAAATACGGCACGCTGATTATCGTTGCTCTGCTCATCGCGATGGCGGCAGGCTTTTTCACCGCCGCCGGATTCGTTTCAAGCGTTATTCTTTTTGTTCTGCTTTGCGTCGTCGGCGGCTTCCTGCTTCGCTAAACGCAAATCATCTATGAGCCCGACTGGGTGGTCAAAACTTCGGCTTTGCTAAATGCAACAGCGGGACACTCAACAGATCGCCAGAGCACAGGCAAAATCCTCGAGATAGGCGGAAATCACGTTCCGCCTATTTTTTTGATAGGTGATTACCGCAATTCATCTCACCCAGCACCGCCCGGCCAGCCTATAGCATGTCGCGTTCAATTGCCGTCAATTGAACAACAACGTACATGCGCAAGAATAGGGCTAAAGCGGGCTGCGACTAATCCCATAAGAAACATACCGCTTTAGCGCGATGAAGGGATTAGCAGATTAGGCTATGCAGCGCCTCTCGTCCGCGCAACACCCTCAATGGCCGGTTCATACTTCCGATCAAGCCCCAGGGCATGAAGGTAGGATTTGTAGGCACGCTTCGTGTCGCCGCGACGTTCATAGACCAGTGCCTGGTTGGCCCAGGATTCAGCCAGCTTATTGTCAAGCTCGATGGCATGGTTGAAATCGGCAAACGCATTCTCGTCGTCATTCAGCGCAAGATAGGAAATACCCCTGCCATTATAGGGCTCGGGCGCACGAGGGGACAGTGAGATCGCGGTTGAGAAATCCTCAATCGCCTTATTGTGTTGTTTGAGCTTTTGGAAGATCAGGCCGCGACGGTGGTAAGCGCGGCCATCCGTCGTATCAAGCGCAATAGCGCGATTGAAGTCCCCCATCGCCTCGTCAAGGCGGCCCGCCTGGCGATAGATGTCGCCACGCCCGATAAAGGCCGTGTCGTAACGCGGATTGATCTGCAACGCCCGACTATAGTCATTGGCAGCCTCTACAGGCTTGCCGAGGTTACGATAAATCAGCGCGCGGTTAGCGTATGCCTGATAGAAGCGCGGATTCAATGAAATCGCACGATTAAAATCGTCAAGCGCATCATTGAACTGGCCAGCTTTGCCCAAGGCGGAACCACGAGAGTTATAGGCCTCAGGATCATTCGGATTGGCGCGAATAACTTCAGTCAGCGACGCAATATTTTCCTCAGAGCCCTGTGCCCGATCGATACGAATCACGTCGTTTGACGTTGTCGTGTTACATCCGGCCAGCGCCAGCGCAGACATAAGCAATACCGCCGAAATTGCCACTCGCGAACGGCCAATAAATGCGCCGTAACCCACTTCAGAACCGTTCGTCATAGCCACGTGATAATATCCCCTGAACCAAACCCGTACAGCCTTCCTCGCAAGACATATGCCGGGGCAAATAAAAAAGGCGGGCAGCGATCAAACTCGCCCCCGCCCCTACATGATAGCAAATGACGTCCAAATAACGGCGAATTAACGACCGCTACGACCGTTGCCAACAAGGCCTTCGCGCTGGAGACGCTTGCGAGCCAGCTTGCGAACGCGGCGAATTGCTTCTGCCTTTTCACGAGCACGCTTCTGCGACGGCTTTTCATAATAATCGCGCATCTTCATTTCGCGGAAAATACCTTCGCGCTGCATCTTCTTCTTCAGAGCGCGGAGAGCCTGATCAACATTGTTGTCGCGGACAAGTACCTGCACGTTAAATCCCGTTCCTTTAGCTTTGGTTGCGCTTATCCGGCCCTTCGCCGGAGGCAAAACATTCCGTTCGCGCAGCCCTTGAGGCTCGCGATTGGGCGGTCAGATAGCAGAAGACGCCTACCAAGTCCAGCGATGAATGGTAAAAATGATGAAAAACGAGCGCATCACACAGGCTGCCCGCGACACACCGCCACGATGCTTTATCGAGCGCAATATAGCAATGCGCAACAAAAGAGCCATTGCAGAAGATCGATAATTGCTTTTGACTGATGAGCAGCGGCGTTGGAGACGCCGAAGCACTCGAGCTATTGGAAATCGAATATGCGGAAATTTTCAGCGTTTGCCATTGTACGCGAAGCCATGCGCCAGCATAAGGGTTGGGAAGCACAATGGACGTCCCCGGAGCCCCGCAAGGAATACGACGTTATCATTATCGGCGCTGGCGGACATGGTCTCGGCACGGCCTACTACCTGGCCAAGGAGCATGGGATCACCAACGTCGCAGTGATCGAGAAGGGATGGCTTGGCGGCGGTAATACCGGGCGCAACACCACAATCATCCGATCGAACTATCTCTATGACGAAAGCGCCGGCATCTATGGTCACGCTCATCGTCTGTGGGATGGTCTTTCTCAGGACCTCAATTACAACATCATGTACTCCGAACGTGGCGTCATGATGCTGGCCCACAATGTTCATGACGTCCAAAGCTTCCAGCGTCATATCCACGCCAATCGCTTAAACGACATCCCCAACGAATGGCTAACGCCGGAGCAAGCCAAAGCGTTCTGTCCCCCGCTGAATATCTCCAAAACCTCCCGCTATCCCATCATGGGCGCCGCCCTTCAGCGCACTGGCGGCACAGCGCGACACGACGCGGTTGCCTGGGGCTATGCCCGCGCGGCCCACGACCGCGGCGTCCACATTATTCAGAATTGCGAAGTCACGGGAATCACGCGCGGACCTGGCGGTGAAGTGACTGGCGTCGAAACGACCAAAGGACATATCGGCACAAAGAAGATAGGTGTGGTTGCAGCAGGCAATACGTCCGTCGTCATGGAAATGGCCGGCATCCGTATGCCGCTGACATCATACCCATTGCAAGCGCTGGTTTCCGAGCCGTTGAAACCCGTCTTCCCTTGCGTGGTCATGTCCAACACGGTGCATGCCTACATTTCACAATCAGACAAAGGCGAACTTGTCATCGGCGCGGGCACTGACCAATACCCGTCCTATTCACAAACTGGCGGCCTGCACATCATCAATCATACGTTGGACGCCATTTGCGAACTCTTCCCCATGTTTACCCGCGTGAAGATGATGCGGTCCTGGGGGGGTATCGTCGACGTGACGCCAGACCGATCGCCCATACTTTCCAAAACGCCTGTTCCCGGCCTCTTCGTCAACTGTGGCTGGGGTACTGGTGGCTTCAAGGCAACGCCGGGCTCAGCTCACGCCTTTGCCCATACGATTGCGCGCGACGAGCCACACAAGGCGAATGCTGCATTCACGCTCGACCGGTTCCGCACGGGCCGCCTCATAGACGAGGCCGCCGCTGCCGCCGTGGCGCATTAACAAAGTTCGAGGACGCAACGAAATGCTTTTAATCTATTGCCCCTATTGCGAGGAAGAGCGCCCGGAGGTGGAATTTCGCCACGGAGGTGAAGCGCATATTGCCCGCTCGACAAATATCGCAGATATTTCGGACGAAGAGTTCGAGGACTATTTCTTCCTGCGCTCCAACGAAAAAGGTGTCACCTTTGAACGTTGGCGGCATGTTCACGGCTGCGGTCGGTTCTTCAATGCCGCCCGTCACACCGTCACCGACAAATTTGTGAAAGTTTATAAAGCAGGCGAGCCCAAACCAACATTGGCCGAACTTGGTCTTGAGACAGGAGAGGCGAAATGAGCGGCGCTTTTCGTATCTCCGGCAAGGGCCGGTTGACCCCAGCAAGACAGGCCCGTTTTTCCTTCGACGGTAAATATTATACCGGCCTTGAAGGCGACACCGTAGCATCCGCCCTTCTAGCGCACGGCGTCCATCTCATGGGTCGTTCTTTTAAATACCACCGCCCTCGCGGACCGATTTCCGCCGGTTCTGAAGAGCCAAACGCGCTGATCAACGTTGGCCGGGACGCCACGCGTGAACAACCGAATGTCCGGGCAACCGTGCAGGAAATTTTCGAAGGTTTGCAAACCCGTTCGCAAAATCGCTGGCCGTCTCTTGAATACGATATCGGATCGGTCAACAATTTTGGATCCCCCTTCTTTGCCGCGGGTTTCTACTACAAGACCTTCATGTGGCCAAAGGCTGCGTGGAAACACATCTATGAGCCTTTTGTCCGCGCAGCAGCTGGTCTGGGCACCGCCCCTAAGGAGGCCGACACAGACCATTATTCCAACCGCTACGCCCATTGTGATGTCCTAATCGTCGGCGCGGGTGTAGCTGGCCTTGCTGCGGCTCTTGCGGCTGCCCAAACCGGCGCAAATGTCATCTTGTGCGATGAACAGCCGGAGGCAGGTGGCGCTCTGCACTACGAATCCGGCACCATGATTGACGGGATGCCCGGTTACGAATGGGCGCAGAGGACGGCCAAGAAACTGGCAAGCATGAAAAACGTCCGTGTCCTCAACCGGACAACGGCCTTCGGTTACTATGCGCAAAATTTTGTCAGCCTTGTCGAGCGCATCACCGACCACCAATCGATTGTTGAGCGCGCCTCGCCGCGCGAACGGTTGTGGCAGGTCCGCGCAAAACGTGTAATTCTGGCAACCGGGGCCATCGAGCGTCACATGGTTTTTGACGGAAATGATCGCCCAGGCATCATGCTGGCATCCGCGGCCCGCGCCTACCTCAATCACTACGGCGTGGCCGTCGGCCATAAGGTCGGCGTCTATACCGCACATGATTCGGCTTACGAAGCGGCTTTCGACCTGAAACGTGCAGGCATCGATATTCCAGCCATTGTCGATTCGCGCGAAAAGCCGGGCGACGCTGTCATGGCTGAAGCGGCTTCTCTCGGGATCACGGTGCTGACCGGGCAATCTGTTATCAAGACAACCGGTCGTCTGCGCATTGCCTCCATGATTGTCGCTCGTCGCGCCAAGGGAACCACAACAAAGATCCCCGTTGACGCGCTCATTATGTCGGCGGGCTGGACACCCTCTGTACACCTCTTCTCGCAATCACGCGGCAAGCTCTCATGGGACGCGGAAAACGCGCGCTTCGTGCCCGGCACCCACGCACAGGATTGCCTTGCCGTCGGGGCCTGCAACGGAACGGACGGCCTTGCCAACACAATTGAGGAAGCGCTGGGCGCTGGCGAACTCATGGCGCGCGCATCGGGTGCAACAGGCGGCGCCGAAAAGCTGACCGTCACCTCCGAAGCAGCCTTTGAATGGACTGGCGGCATGGTCGGTGCATCGGAAGGTGCAGGCCCGGATACGGTGGCCAAGGCATTTATCGACTTCCAGAATGATGTCTGTGCCAAGGACATCCGTCTTGCGGTACGCGAAGGTATGCACTCCATTGAGCATATCAAACGCTTCACCACCAATGGCATGGCATCTGACCAGGGCAAGCTTTCCAATATGCATGGGCTGGCAATTGCCGCAGAAGCACTCGGCAAGGACATTCCGGAAGTAGGCCTCACCACGTTCCGCGCGCCCTATACGCCGGTAACATTCGGCGCAATCATCAACCATGCGCGTGGTCCGCTATTCGACCCAACCCGCAAAACGTCCATGCACGAGCGTGAGGAAGAGCTTGGAGCCGTTTTCGAAGATGTCGGCCAGTGGAAACGCGCCTGGTTCTATCCACGCGCCGGAGAGGATATGCACACAGCGGTCAATCGCGAGTGCAAAACTGTCCGTCAAAGCGTTGGCATGTTCGATGCGTCCACACTCGGCAAGATCGAAGTTGTCGGCCCCGATGCCGCGAAATTCCTCGACCTGATCTACACCAACGCCTGGGGCAATTTGAAACCGGGACGCGCCAAATATGGCATCATGCTGCGAGAGGATGGCTTTATCTATGATGACGGTGTTGTCGGACGGCTCGCAGAAGACCGCTTCCATGTAACAACAACGACCGGCGGCGCACCACGCGTTTTGCAGCATATGGAAGACTATCTGCAGACCGAGTTCCCGCACCTCAAGGTATGGCTCACCTCGACGTCTGAACAATGGGCCACAGTCGCTGTTCAAGGACCAAAGGCGCGCGATGTCATTGCTCCGCTTGTTGAAGGTGTCGATATTTCAAACGAAGCCTTCCCCTTCATGAGCGTAGCGGAATGCAAGGTGCTAGGCGTTCCCGCCCGTCTGTTCCGCATGACATTTGCCGGTGAGCTAGGTTACGAAATCAACGTCCCCGCGGATTACGGCCCAGCACTTTGGGACGCGCTTTATCAGCGCGTGGAGGCCGAAGGCGGCTGCGCTTATGGCACGGAAACCATGCACGTGCTGCGCGCCGAAAAGGGTTACATCATTGTTGGTCAGGATACCGACGGCACTGTTACCCCACAGGATGCAGGTCTCGCCTGGGCAATTTCGAAAAAGAAAACTGATTTTGTCGGTATTCGCGGCCTAAAGCGCCCCGACCTTGTCGCCGAGGGCCGCAAGCAGCTTGTCGGTCTCAAAACAAAGGACCCAAAAGTCGTTTTGGAAGAAGGCGCGCAAATTGTTGCCGACCCGAACCAACCGAAGCCAATGACCATGCTTGGACATGTTACCTCATCCTACTGGTCGGAAAATCTGGGCTCTTCATTTGCACTGGCGTTGGTTGCAAACGGCCATGCCCGTATGGGCGAAACACTTTATGTGCCGATGAAGAAGGAAACAATTGCCGTGGAAGTCACCGACACGGTCTTTTTTGACAAAGAGGGAAGCCGCATTCATGTCTGAAGCGATCCGCACCAAACCACTGTCAGTAGCCGGTGCAGGCGGCGCTGCAGCAAGCATTACCCCGGCGCCTGAAGCAAGTCGAATTTCATTGCGCGCGGGTGCTGATGCTATCGAGGCTCTCTCCACCGCTCTTGATCTGGGTCTCCCTACACAGCCCAAAACGTCAGAAAGCAAGAACGGCCGAACCGCCCTGTGGCTCGGCCCCGACGAATGGCTCATCATTGACAAAAACGGGGCGGACCTTATGGCGATCTGCACCAAGGCGACCGCGCTCCATTCCGCCGTCGATATATCGCACCGAAATACCGCTATTGTTGTGAGCGGCCCAGCTGCAGCAGATACGCTAAACGGCGGATGCCCGCTCGACCTTTCGCTGAGTGGATTTCCCGTCGGGGCATGTGCACGAACCATTCTGGCAAAGATAGAAATTGTTCTCTACCGCCCATCGGAGGACACGTTCCGTGTCGAGTGCTGGCGCTCATTCGCGCCTTACGCGCTTGGTATCCTGACTGAAAGCGCGATCGACGCCTCCGTATGAGGCAGTCAGCCGCCGACCAAAAACCAAGACCGTTGAACACACCGTTCAACGGTCTTTCCATATGCAACACCCTTTACACTTGTTAGCGGCTGTGTGAAGCAAACGACATTCAACAGATTTGGCGCAAGGCTCATGAAAAAGATTGGTTTTCTCTCGTTCGGTCATTGGTCTCCCTCGCCGCAGTCAGGCACCCGGTCGGCAGCCGACACATTGCTGCAGTCGATAGACCTGGCTGTTGCAGCCGAGGAAATCGGTGCAGACGGCGCTTATTTCCGGGTCCATCACTTTGCCCGCCAGCTCGCATCCCCCTTCCCGCTGCTTGCGGCCATCGGCGCAAAAACCAGCAGGATTGAAATTGGCACCGGTGTTATCGACATGCGCTACGAAAACCCCTTCTACATGGTAGAGGATGCGAGCGCAGCCGACCTTATTGCCGGGGGCCGCCTGCAACTGGGCATCAGTCGGGGTTCCCCTGAACAGGTCATCGAAGGCTGGCGTCATTTCGGCTATCAACCGCAGGAAGGTGAAGACGACGCAACGATGGGCCGCCATCACGGCGAAGTGTTTTGGGAACTTCTCAAAGGTGAAGGCTTTGCCAAACCCAACCCGCGTCCCATGTTTCCCAACCCACCAGGCCTCCTTCGACTTGAGCCGCATTCAGAGGGATTGCGCGAACGCATCTGGTGGGGAGCCGGCTCCGACGCTACTGCTGTATGGGCAGCCAAACTCGGCATGAATTTGCAAAGTTCAACGCTTAAAAACGATGAAACCGGTGAGCCCTTCCACATCCAGCAGGCAAAGCAGATCCGCGCCTACCGTGAAGCTTGGAAGGAGGCTGGGCACACACGCACACCGCGCGTGTCCGTCAGTCGCTCCATCTTTGCCATTACAGACGACCGCGACCGCATGTATTTCGGCGGACGTTCGGAAAATCATGACAGCGTTGGTTATCTGGACGAAAATACGCGCGCCATTTTCGGCCGTTCCTATGCTGCTGAACCCGATGCGCTTGTCAAGCAACTGTCTGAAGACGAGGCCATCAAGGAAGCGGACACGCTGCTTCTGACGGTACCCAACCAGCTCGGCGTCGATTACAATACCCACGTGATAGAACAAATACTCAAGCACGTGGCTCCGGCGCTTGGGTGGCGATAGAAACGTCTAGAGGCTTTCAGGTTTAGCTGGAAACATCCCAACCCTGCCACCTGATCCAGCGGCCGTGAAAGTCCGCGCGGCCGAGCAAACGTTTCTCGCCGACCGGCCACATTTGCAAGGTCAGAGCGGCGCTGCCCTGTTCTCCATCCGCTTCCATTTGAAGCCAGGCCAAAGGCGCATCTTTTGACGCGCGAGCGCCCGCCAACTCTATCAATTGGGCACCCTCGGCCCGCAGGGGCTCAGGAAGATATTGCCAGGCGATCGTGGAGAAAACCACATGGGCCTGCCCTGCCATCTGGCCATCAAGCCTTCCACGCAGCCAGTCAACCGCGTCAACGCGGTCCACTGGCGGCGGTGCGTCTGCGGCGATATCAAAGGCAGCCTGTGTCCGTTCCAGCCTGTCCGCCTGATCGGGCCAGATATAAGAAAGCATCCGCATACGGTGGTCTGGATCCGCCGGATTGAGGGGATTGATGTCACAGCCGCGCCGTTCGGTAACGGAGATCGGCGCGACGGTGGGATCGCATCCTTCCAACTCCGGCTGCAATCTTACGGGCGATGCAGCATCACCCCGAACAACATCGCCGAAACGGTAATGATAACGGTCCCAATTCAGGTTGAGCCCGGCGCTGGAGCCAACCTCCGATAGGATCAAGGGCTTGCCCGTCAGACGGGCAATCTCCATAAAGCCCGGTACGATCATCGCAGACCGGCGCACCTCATTGGTTTGCGGTGCAAATTCCAAACGCTCCAGAATAAACGCCTCGTGCGCCTCAAAGGCAGCCGACACTGCAGCCCAAAGCTCCCCGATATCCAACTCATTCGGTGGATAGGCATCGGTTAGATGTTTATCCTTCCCCGACAGAACCAGAGCATGCAACGCACCTGCCAAACGCAATGGGACAGAATCCGCCAGGTTGGAGGGGTCACCCGGCCAATTGAGCACATGACGGCCAACGGCGCTGTTCTCTGTCAATCGCTCTGCGAGCAGCCTGCACAGAGCGCCTGTGAAAGATGAACCAAGGCGCTCGCAGGCCACAGCCTGCTGATCGAAAGTGGCGCGAATTGTTTCTTCCTTGCTTGGCATCAGATATCCGGTTTGTCCTTGGGATCAAACTGACAAATGGTCAGCCATTCTGCGGTCAGCGCGGGCTTGCTCTCGCCTTCGATTTCCACAGACACCTGATAGGTGATCATCACCATGTTTGCGCCCCTGAAACGAGCGTCGGCAACGGTAAAATGACCGCGAACCCGCTTGCCCGCCTTCACTGGCGCCATGAAACGCACCTTGTCGAAACCGTAGTTGATCCCCATCAGCTGCTCGCGAATCGGTGGCGTACCCGTATAGTTCATCGGCGAAAGGAGAGAGAGCGACAAAAACCCATGGGCTATCGTACCACCAAACGGTGTCTCCGCGGCCTTTTCCGGGTCAACATGAATGAACTGATGGTCGTCCGTCGCATCGGCAAATCTGTCGATCCGCTCTTGATCAACCACGATCCAGTCCGAAGTTCCGACTTTCGTTCCAATAATTGATGGCAGATCGGCAAGGGAAATTTCAGGTATCATTGGCAACCCATTTTGAATTTCGTCATGATGTGTTTTGGTTTTAGCCCGAAACCCGTTTCAGCTCCAAGCGAAGATTGACCAACACAGCCCCACCCGACAGGAAGGGAGTAATGAGCAGCTTTCTCTATTTCGCCTATGGCTCGAATATGCTGACTGCCAGACTTGCCGCCCGTTGTCCGTCAGCGCAGGCTCTGAGCGTAGCGCAAGCCGCCAACTATCAAGTGGATTTCTCCAAAAAGGGCCAGGACGATTCCGGTAAAGCCACGCTCATAAGGCAAGGTGGCACGGTGCAAACAGGCGTCCTGTTCCAGATCGCTGACACGGATCTATCAAATCTGGATACAGCCGAGGGTGATGGCTACACGAGGATTGATGACTTCAATGTTCTTACGGAAAATGATGGCGCAGTCCTCACATGCAAAACATATATCGCGCGCCAGCATCATCCAGGACTTGCTCCATTCGACTGGTACCTGGCGCTCATCGTGGCGGGCGCCATCGAGCATAGTCTTCCACAAGAAGTGATCACCGCACTTCGAAGCAATCAAGTCGTGCCTGATCCTCAGGCCGATCGCCCCGCGAGAACCGCAGCATTTCACGCGCTACGGAGATCCGGCCACGATAACCTTGATGCGCTGCTCAAGCGCTAACAGCAAGGAAAACGCTTCGCGCAGGCACAGTTTCAAATTCGTTTAGTGGCTCATTTTCGGAACTCGCCCAAGCGTCAGCCATCTGTGGCAGACTGAATTCAAGCGGCTTCCTGCCCCGATTAAACATGATAGCCAGGAACACCTGTTTATCCGCTACCCGGTCCCATGTCTTCAGCACCATCGTCAATGCAGGGTTATCCTCGCTCTCCCATTCGGCGACTGTCATTTCCTCGCCATGTGCGTTCAGCCAGGTCACATCGCCATCTTTACCGGTGAAAAACCTGCTTTCGCTGAAGACCGAAAAGCGCTGCCGCAGTGCTGAAAGCCCAGCTGTATGCAGAACGATTTCCTCGTCCATCTCTTCCCAGTTCAGCCAGGT
>JBNLGT010000010.1:0-61901 GCA_050306195.1 Ensifer sp. | reverse complement strand
GTTCCGCCTAAGTCCTTCCGGCACATCTCCGCTCATGCCATGGCTCAAAGTCGTTTCGATGCCTGGTCCGCTTTCGATCAACGCCTGTAAAAATGCGCCCAGTCGGGTAAACTCTGGGTCGATGATGGTGCCTATCCGCAGTTTTCCCCGAACGCGTGCGGCCAAGCGCCCTGCTGTCTGGTCAAAATCGGTTAGCGCTGCCAGCACTTGCTCCGCCTTGGCTGCAAGAAGGGCTCCCTCCTGTGTCAGCTCAAGGCCGATCGAAGTTCGCCGGAACAAGGTTAGTCCGGTGTCAGTGGCAAGGCGCTTTAACTGAAGCGTGACAGCAGGCTGGGTGACATGCAGCTGATCTGCGGCGCGCGTGACGTTACCTTCGCGCGCGACGGTCACGAATGCCCTCAATGTCCTCAAGTCGATTGACTGTAGCATATTAATTTCACTTATAATGCTTTGGGGTATTTGTCATTGGATTTTCGCGCTGCTCCTTCGTTATATGTGAAATTCAGAATTTGGAGGAGGCAAGAATGGAACGGCGAGTTGACGGTTCTTATGATTGTGCGGTGTTGCATCACAAATGGCAGGCAAGGCGATGACCCGCAGCGATTCTCTTCTTTCAGGCGAAAGCTTTGATTATGTTATTGTCGGGGGAGGTTCTGCGGGCTGCCTGCTCGCAAATCGTCTCAGCCATGACCCGGCGATACGTGTCCTGTTGCTGGAAGCCGGACGGAAGGATGACTATCCCTGGATTCACATCCCGGTCGGTTATCTCTATTGCATCGGCAATCCGCGCACCGACTGGCTGTTCAAGACTGAACCGGATGCCGGATTAAACGGCCGGTCGCTGCGCTATCCGCGCGGCAAAACGCTTGGCGGCTGCTCCTCGATTAACGGGATGATTTATATGCGCGGCCAGGCGCGCGATTATGACGGCTGGGCGGAGGCGACCGGTGACGATGCTTGGTCTTGGCAAAACTCCCTGCCTGACTTCAAGGCACATGAGGATCATTACCGCCTGGACGATGGCGCGGACCCCAGGACCGGCGACAACAGCCGCTTCTCCGATATGCACGGTCATGGTGGTGAATGGCGGATCGAAAAGCAACGGCTCAAATGGGACATTCTGGAATCCTTTGCCGAAGCAGCCGTGGAGGCCGGAATTCCGCGCTCGGACGATTTTAACAGTGGCGATAACGAGGGCGTCGGTTATTTCGAAGTCAATCAACGCTCCGGTTGGCGCTGGAACACGTCGAAGGCCTTCCTGCGCCCGGCGAAAAATCGTCCGAACCTGACGGTCTGGACACAGGCCCATGTCGAGCGACTGATCCTTGAAGCCGATGGTTCCGGCCCTGTACATTGTGCTGGCGTCGTCGTTCAGCAGCAGGGGCGGGTAGCTAAGGTTGGCGCGCGCAGGGAGGTCATCCTGTCTGCCGGTGCGATCGGCTCGCCACAAATCCTGCAATTGTCAGGTATCGGCCCGGCCGGGCTGTTGAAGGACCATGGCATCGACGTTGTGCAGGACTTGCCAGGGGTTGGGGAAAACCTCCAGGACCATTTGCAGATCCGCGCAGTCTTTAAAGTCAGTAACGCGAAGACGCTGAATGCGCTCGCCAATAGCCTCATCGGGAAGGCGATGATCGGGCTCGAATATGTCCTGACGCGCCGTGGCCCCATGAGCATGTCGCCCTCGCAGCTTGGCGCTTTCACTCGTTCGGACGCCAGCCAGACTTACGCTAATCTGGAATATCACGTTCAACCGCTTAGTCTCGACGCCTTCGGCGAGCCGTTGCACAAGGTTCCCGCCTTTACGGCGAGCGTCTGCAATCTCAATCCGACCAGCGTCGGCAGCGTGCGCATTCGCTCCGCCAGGTTTTCGGATGCCCCGGCAATTGCGCCGAACTATCTCAGCACAGAGGAGGATCGCCGTATCGCAGCCGAGAGCCTCCGGCAGGTGCGTAAGATCGTGTCGCAGCCGGCATTGGCGAAATACCAGCCGGAAGAATGGAAGCCCGGTTTGCAGTTCCAGAGCGACGAGGAACTGGCGCGCCTGGCAGGCGATATCGCCAATACCATCTTTCATCCCGTCGGGACCACCAAGATGGGCCGCGATGATGATCCGATGGCGGTGGTGGACAGCCGCCTGAAGGTACGGGGGGTTAAGGGCCTACGCGTTGTGGACGCGGGCATCATGCCTAAGATCACCAGTGGCAATACCAATGCGCCGACGCTGATGATCGCCGAAAAGGCGGCAGCTTTTATTCTACAGGATGCAGTTGCAGGCGCGTAAAGCCCGTCAGGACCAATGCACTACTGGAGCAGAGACAATAATGGTATCCAGCAATTGAGAGAGTCTACCGCTGTACGGCGTCAAGGTCATCGACCTCGGTCAGTATATTGCCGGTCGTGCAGTCGCCATGATCCTCGGTGACCTCAGCGCGACGGTAGTTCACATCGATCCGAAAGTGCCGGAAGGCCTTTGCTCAGTCATCCCAGATGACTCAAAGCTTGCCTGAAGTATGACAGGAATGCTGTCATTGCAGGTGTAAACTCCACCTTTTTGCGCCAAGCAAGGCCTACATCCATAGACGGAATCGTATCGCTTAGGTTGATAGTTTCAATGCGCCTTCCCTCAAGAGACCATGGTCGATGAACCATGTCGGAAAGAATTGCCACACCTTGGTTGTTGGCAACCAGCGAGCGAACGGCTTCGATTGAAGATGTCCGCAGCGTGATACGCGGCTGGTAGGCCGTTTGGCTCCAATATTTCAGTGTGCTGTGCGAGGCTTCGTCAACGGTGAGCATGATATAGGGTTCGTCGGCTACCTGCTTCAGCCCAACCTTTTCTTGAGAGAGAAGGTGATGCTGTGCGGGAACCCAAAGGCGTCTAGCGGAGCTGATCAGCGTTTCGGTCGAGAGTTCGGGGTTAAGGATGTTCGAGGTCAGTAGGACCGCTATATCGTAACGGTTTGCGAGCAGGCCTTCTTCAATCGATTCCCGGTTTAATTCGAATAGTTGAATATCGAGCCGCGGAAAGCGCCGCCGAATGCGCTCGATGTGTAGCGGCAGAAAATAGCCAATCACGGTGTAGGTTGCCGCAACTGTCAGCGTCCCGGTCAGATCGCTCGACACCATTGTCAGGTGGGTTGCCTCTTCCACCTTGCGCATTATTTCATAGGCGTGGGAAAGAAACTGGCGGCCTGCCTCGGTGAGGTCCATGCCATGCGGCGTGCGATCGAAGAGCGTGAACCCGACAATCTGCTCAAGTTCTTTTATCGCAGTGGTGATTGCCGACTGCGAAATGGACAGGTTCATGGCCGCTTGGGAAACCTGACCTAATTCAGCCGTCGCCACAAAATAGCGGATTTGCCTCAAACTAATCGCCAAGGTTGCGTATCCTTATCTGTTTTTCAGAAGCCTAGCATCTGATTTCCAAATGCCGTGCTTCTATTTTGCACAAAATCACCGGGCGACTGCGCCATAAAAGGCGTATCATATTGTTTACACGCCATTTTCCATTTTCTGCATGCTAAATAGTCATTCTGATTTTCAGATATTGAAAATCAAAAAATAGAATTTTTCAAATGCAAAATTTGATCTAGCGTCATTTCCGACGAAAAAGAGAGCATTTTTCCGCGCCGCACAAATTTAAGGCGCGGGCGCAAGAAGGAATGAACGTGGCACTTGAAGCTGTCGATATCAATTGTGATCTGGGCGAGGCTTTTGGCCGCTGGCGCATTGGCGATACAGATGATGCAACGCTGATGGGCCTTATCAGCTCAGCGAATATTGCCGCGGGCTTTCATGCTGGTGACCCCAACCTGATGGACGAGACCGTGCGCATTGCGGTTCAGCACGGTGTGGGTGTTGGCGCCCATCCCGGTTATCGTGACCTTCAGGGTTTTGGCCGCCGCAAGATCAACGGCACCTCACGCGAACTTCTCAACGATATTATTTATCAGGTCGGGGCGCTGCGCGAATTTGCCCGCCGCCATGGGACCGCGCTTCAGCATGTGAAGCCGCATGGCGCGCTTTACATGGAGATGGCGGTTAATGCGGAGCTCTCGCAGATTTTTATGACCTATATGGGAGTCGTTGCTCCCAACGCCTTTGTATTCTGCATGGCGGGCTCGGAAACGGAGATCGCAGCCCTTGAGGCGGGACAACCGGTCGTGCGTGAATTCTATGCCGATCGCGATTACGATGACAATGGCTCCATTGTTTTTACCCGTGATGCGGGCCGGCCCGATCCCGGCGCAATTGCCCGCAAGGTGGTGCGCGCCTGCAAGGATGGGCTGGTTACAACGGTCACCGGCAAGGACATATCCATTCCTTTCGAATCCATCTGCTTCCATTCGGACACGCTTGGAGCGCTCGAAATCGTCCGCGCCATGCGCGAGGCGCTGACTGCCGAAGGCATCAGGATTTTACCCGTCTCAGAAATCGCCAAAGAAACCGCCCGGAGAACAGCATGAGCAAGCTAGAAATCAAGTCGCCGCTTCCAGGGACCTTTTACCGCAAGCCCTCGCCAGACGCTGCCGCTTTCAAGGAAGACGGCGAAACCGTATCGGACGCCGACACCATCGGTCTCATCGAGGTCATGAAGACTTTCCACGAAATACCGGCCGGTGTTTCCGGGACCAATATCTCGTTTCTCGTTGACGATGCCGAACCCATCATGGCCGGTCAGGTCATCGCCGAGGTGGAGGCATGAGCATTCGCTCCATCCTCATTGCCAATCGGGGTGAGATTGCCGTTCGCATCATTCGCGCGGCAAAGGCGCTTGGCATACGCACGGTGCAGGTCCATTCAGCGGCGGATGCCGACATGCTGGCGGTCAAACTGGCCGATGAAGCCATTGATATCGGCCCGCCTTCGGCCGCCAAATCATATCTGAATATCGAAAAGGTCATCGAGGCTGCAAAATCGGCGAGCGTTGACGCCATCCACCCGGGTTATGGCTTTCTCTCTGAGAACGCGGCGTTCGCCAAAGCCGTTGTCGAGGCCGGAATGATCTTCATCGGTCCGGATGCTGCCGCCATCAGCATGCTTGGCGACAAGGTGGAGGCGCGCAAGGCCGCCGCCAGCGCCGGTGTGCCCACGGTTCCCGGCAGCGATGGCCGGGTTGAGGATATTGACGTCGCCCGCACCGTGGTGGAAACGACGGGTTTTCCCGTCATGATCAAGGCGGCGGCAGGCGGCGGCGGACGCGGAATTCGCATTGTCAACTCTCTTGAAGAGTTTGAGAAACAGTTCCCGCTGGCTGCGGCTGAAGCCAAGGCCGCCTTTGGCGATGGCGGTCTTTATCTTGAAAAAGTGATTACCCGCGCACGTCATGTCGAGGTGCAAATTCTGGGTGACGGCGAAAATGCGGTCCATTGTTTCGAGCGGGAATGCTCGCTTCAGCGCCGTCGGCAGAAAGTGTGGGAAGAAGCACCCTCCTTCCTGCTGCCCGCAGGAATCCGCAAAGCGCTTTGCGATAGTGCAGTCGCCCTTGCAAAATCGGTTGGCTACAAGGGCGCGGGAACAGTCGAATACCTGTACGACGAGGATGCCGGTGCGTTCTACTTCATTGAGGTGAATACGCGCATCCAGGTCGAGCATCCAGTTACCGAAATGATCACCGGCATCGATCTCGTGCAGGAAATGATCCGCATTGCGGGCGGTCAGGCGCTGTCTGTCACACAAGGCGACATCGCCATGAACGGCCATGCGATCGAATGCAGGATCAATGCTGAAAATCCGGCGCTCAATTTTCTGCCCGCGCCCGGCACGATCGAAAAGCTCATCGTCCCGGAAGGCGAAGGCATCCGCTTCGACACCATGCTTTACGAAGGCTACACGGTGCCGCCCTTCTACGACTCGCTGCTTGGCAAACTGATTGTGCATGCGCCGACCCGCGAACTGTGCCTTGGCAAGCTGGAAACGGCGCTGGGCGCGCTGAAGATCGAGGGGCTGGCCACCACCATCCCCCTGCATCTGGCGCTTTGCCGCGATGAGGCGGTTCAGCGCGGTCAATTTCACACCCGTTTTCTTGAACCCTGGCTTGAAACGAGCTTCCGGCCCGATGCGGGCGGACTTGAGGAGGTTGCCTGATGGCTATGCGATACACATTCGGTGGCGACGAACACCTGTTTGTCGAATGTAGCGAGGAAATGTCTCTTGAGGCGTTTTTCCAATCGCTATTCATGACCAACGGCGTTCGCGACGCCGGCATCAAGGGCGTGACGGAAATATGCCCGGCGAACGCTTCTTTCCAGATCAAGTTCGATCCCGACGTCATTCACCCCGACGACATCATGCGCGAGGTGAAGGCTATCGAGGTCGCTGCCGCCAAGGCGGAACCGGTGATCAAGACCCGCATCATCGAAATCCCGGTTTTTTATAATGATCCCTGGACCCATGAAACGCTGATGCGTTTCCGCGAGCGCCATCAGGACCCGAACAGCACGGATCTGGAATATGCCGCGCGGATCAACGATTTCTCCTCGGTCGAAGACTTTATCGAGGCGCATTCCGGCTCACCATGGTTCGTGTCGATGGTCGGTTTCGTGTCCGGCCTACCCTTCATGTATCAGATGGTGGAGCGCCAGCGGCAGATCGAAGTTCCGAAATATCTCAGGCCGCGGACCGATACGCCCAAGCTGACGGTCGGCTACGGCGGCTGTTTCTCCTGCATCTACTCGGTGCGCGGCGCTGGCGGCTATCAGATGTTCGGCATCACGCCGATGCCGATCTTCGACCCCACGCAGGAGACGAGCTACCTGAAGGACTTCATGGTGTTCTTCAAGCCGGGCGACATCGTGAAGTTCAAGCCGATTGATCGCGATACCTACGATCAGGCCGTCGAGGACGTCGAAAAAGGGCTGTTCATGCCGCCGATGCATGAAGTCGAATTCGACCTCAGGGAATTCAGCAAGGACATCGATGCCTACAACCGGAAACTGGAGGGCGTTCTCAATGGCAATTAAGGTTCTCCATCCCGGTCTGGCAACTTCGGTTCAGGACCTTGGACGTCCGGGTTACTTCCACCTCGGCATTCCGCTCGGCGGCGCCATGGACAGGCTGGCGATCAGAGCGGCCAACCTTCTTGTTGGCAACGACGAGGGCGCGGCGGGTCTCGAAGCGGTCTTTATCGGGCCTCAGCTTGCGTTCACCGAAGACACGATGATTGCGGTGACCGGCGCGGATATGCCTCTCAAGATCGATGGTGAGGTCAAGCCTTCATGGACTGCAATCGCGGTCAAGGCGGGGCAAGTCCTCTCCTTCGACTATCTGAAATCGGGGGCCCGGATCTATATCGCGTTTGCAGGCGGCATTGATGTGCCGCTGGCGCTTGGCAGCCGCTCGACTTATCCGATCGGAGCGTTGGGTGGCTTCAAAGGCCGCGCAATTGCCAAGGATGACGTATTGCCGATTGGACCGGCAGCGAAGACGGAAGCTGGAAAATCCATTCCGGAAGCCTTGCGCCGCAAGCCGGGCAACCCGGCCGAGTTGCGCGTTCTCCCCGGCCTCTACTGGCATCGCATTACCGAGCAGGCGCAAGAACAGTTCTTCGAGGACGAGTGGAAAGTCGCGCCTGAGGCTGATCGCATGGGTTACCGTTTTCGTGGCGGCCGCCCGTTGGAATTCGTCGAACGGGAGCAACCTTTCGGGGCTGGCTCGGACCCCTCCAACATCGTCGATAGCTGCTACCCCTACGGCTCCATACAGGTGCCGGGTGGCACAGAGCCGATCATCCTTCACAGGGATGCGGTTTCTGGCGGCGGGTATTTCATGGTGGGCACAGTGATCTCCGCCGACATGGATCTGATTGGTCAGCTTCAGCCGCACACATCAACCCGATTCATCAAGGTGGATATGGAAGCCGCGCTTGCCGCGCGGAAGGAACGGACAGCGCTTTTGAATTCCATTCGCGCGCTTTTCTGAAATTCAACATCAGAGCAACAAAGGGGAATGACAATGAAACATGCATCGACTTTGAAAGTGGCAGCCTCGCTGCTTGCGATTGCGATCGCAGCGCCAGCATTTGCCGACAGCTGGTATCCCTACGAGGCGACCGAAATTACGCCGCCCTTTTCTGCAGATGGCAAGGCGTCGGATATCAGCTATTCCCCGCTTGAAAAAGCGGATAAGCCTTACAATATCTGCGTTTCCTTCCCCCACATGAAAGACGCTTATTGGCTTGGCGTTGACTATGGCGTCGCTGAACAGGCCAAGGACCTTGGGGTCAAGATGAATCTGGTCGAAGCTGGCGGCTATACCGAGCTTGCCAAGCAGATCTCGCAGATTGAGGACTGTGTGGCAGGCGGCGCGGATGCCGTTGTTATCGGCGCTATCTCCTATGACGGTCTGAACAGCCTGGTGGCGGAAGTCGCCAAGAAGGGTATTCCGGTTATTGACCTTGTCAACGGCATGTCCTCCACTGACATTACCGCCAAGTCGCTCGTTTCCTTCTACACGATGGGTTACGAAACCGGTGCTTATCTTGCCAAAAAGCACCCGGCTGGGAGCGAAGAAGTCAAGGTTGGCTGGTTCCCGGGCCCGGCAGGCGCAGGCTGGGTAGAAGCCGCCAACAAGGGTTTCCTTGAAGCCGTCAAGGGCTCCGCGGTCAAAGTTCTCGAGCCGAAATATGGCGACACCGGCAAGGAAGCACAGCTGAAGCTGGTTGAAGACGTGCTGCAGGCCGAACCTGACGTGAGATATATCGCTGGCACGGCGGTCACGGCGGAAGCCGCCCAGGGCGTTATTCGCGAACGTGGCCTTCAGGGCAAGGTTGACCTTCTCGCATTCTACATGACCCCCGGCGTCTATCAGGGGATCAAGCGTGGCTTCATCCTTGCAGCCCCCGCAGACTCCATGGTCATTCAGGGCCGTATCGCCATCGATCAGGCCGTGCGTGCGCTGGAAGGCAAGGACGTGGTCAAGCATGTCGGCCCGAAGATTTTTGTCGTCGATCCTGACAACATCAACTCGGTGTCCCAGACCAACATCTTGCCGCCGGACGGCTACAAGCCGGTGTTCTCTGTCAACTGACCTCCCAAGGTTCTGTGGCCCGTACAGCGAAGGCTGTGCGGGCCTCAACAGGAGACTTATCCAAATGGCGGAGCAAGAGCGCGAGCAGCTGGTTTCCATGACCGGGATCACCAAACAGTTTCCCGGCGTCAAAGCGCTCGACAACGTCAATTTCACATTGAACGCAGGCGAAGTGCACGTTCTCTTCGGCGAGAACGGCGCGGGAAAATCGACGCTCATTTCGATACTTGCAGGCGTCTATCAGCCCAGCAGCGGCGAGGTGAAAATCGAGGGCAAGCCTGTCCAGTTTCATTCCGCCAAGGATGCGCGCGACGCAGGCATTGGCGCGGTTTTTCAGGAATTTTCGCTTGTTCCGACCATGAGCGTTGCGGACAACATCTTTCTCGGAGATGAGCCCAAAAGCGGGCTTTTGATCAACCGAAAGAAAATGCGTGAGGCCGCCGCCGCGCTGTTTGCCGAACTGGGTTTCGAAATTGATGTCCGCCGACAGGTCATCTCGCTGTCGCGCGCCGAGCAACAGATGGTGGAAATAGCCAAGGCCATTCATGGCAAGGCCAGAATTCTCATCCTGGATGAGCCGACGGCGTCGCTGACAGAACGCGAGACGGAACGGCTTTTTGCGCTCATTGAAGACGCCAAGGCCCGTGGTACGGGCATCATCTATATTTCCCACCGCATGCAGGAATTCTCCGCCGTGGCGGAACGGATCACGGTGCTGCGCGACGGCAAGCTGATAGGCACCGTCGGCGCGCATGACCTGAGCGAAAACGCCCTGGTCGAGATGATGACCGGCCGCGCCATAGACGAAATCTACCCGCATATATCGAGATCGGAAAATCCCGAGACCATTCTCTCAATTCGGGGATTGAAGGCCTGGGGCGTCTCGGGCGTCGATATCGATGTCCGCCGTGGCGAGGTGCTGGGGATTGCCGGATTGGTGGGCAGCGGCAAGTCGCGGGCGTTTCGCGCCGCAGTCGGGCTTCTTGAAATTCAGGGCGGCAGCGTTCTTTACAAGAAGCGGGTCATGACCGGCGCGCCTATCCGCAAAATGCTGGATGCGGGCATATTTTACCTCCCGTCAGACCGCAAGGAAGAAGGCCTTATCCTTGGCGCGACCGCTTCCAGCAACATTGCGCTTTCAACCCAGAACAGGCCGGAAACGAGGGGTTTCCTCGGCTTGCGCTCGCCCGGCGGCACCAAGGCCCTTTCCAGAGAGATCGGCCACCGTGTCGACCTCACCGACGCCTATCTGGAGCGCATTGTCTCGCAGCTTTCAGGTGGCAACCAGCAGAAAATCCTTTTCGGCAAGGGATTTGGCGAGGACCGCGAGGTCTACATATTCGATGAACCAACCGTGGGTGTGGATATGGGCACCCGGGCTGCGCTCTACCGGCTGATCAAGGAGATCGCAGAGGCTGGCAAGGCGGTGGTGGTTATTTCCTCGGATCTGCCGGAGGTGATGCATCTGTCACACAGATTACTTGTTTTTGCGCGCGGTCAAATCTCAGCTGAACTGTCCGGCTCCGAGATCGAAGAGCAAACTATTCTCAGCGCATTTTTTCATGAAGAGAGGCAGACGGCATGAGCAGCGAAGCGGAGACGACGCAAATGGCGCCATCAAAACCCACAATTCAAATCGGCCAGTTCTTTCGCGGCGCTTTCATCCGGCTTGGCGTTTTGCCATTCTTTCTGGGCGGCGCGCTAATCATATTCACCTTAGCCTCGGGCCAGTTCCTGACAATTGACAATATCGTCAATGTCGCGCGTCAATCGGTCTATCTGGTCTTGGTATCGTTGGGTCAGATGATCGTTCTGGTGACCGGCGGCTTTGACCTTTCGGTTGGCACAGCTATCGCGTTGACCTCCGTCGTGTCGGCCACGGCGATGGTCTATTTCGCAGGCGTGTTTCCAGACGCGATCTGGCTGGCGGTCACGCTTGGCATCCTTACCGGTTTCCTCGCTGCTCTCGTGATTGGCGGCGTGAATGGTATCGGCGTTGCGCGTTTCGGTGTTTCGCCTTTCATCATGACACTTGGCGTGCAGTCTGTCGGTGCTGGAATTGCGCTCTTCGTCACCGGTGGTGTTCCAGTCGGCAATCTGCCCTACGCCTTTGGCGATTTCTTTGGCTTCGGGCGTATTTTCGGCATTCCCGTGCCGGTGCTGATTGCCGTGGCGTCAATCGCTGTTATCTGGATCATGATGAACCGCACACGAAGCGGCGCTCGTATCTACGCCATCGGCGGCAATATCAAGGCCGCCAATCTGTCGGGTATCGATACGGTCAAGACGCTGTTTCTCGCCTATCTGGCCTGCTCGCTGCTGGCGTCACTTGCCGGGGTTTTGCTCACCGCCCGCGTGGAAAGCGGTGAGACCAACCTTGGCGGAACAATCACACTTGAATCCATTGCGGCCTGCGTGATTGCGGGCGTTTCGCTTCGCGGCGGCATTGGCCGTGTAGAAAGCGTTGTTCTTGGCGCGTTTTTCATCGTGCTGGTGCAGAACGGCATGAACCTGATGCAAATCGGTTCCTACATGCAGATGGTTCTGCTCGGCAGCCTGCTCATCCTTGCCGTGATGATCGATCAGCTGCGCTACAAGATGCTGATTGGCGACAGATAGTACCATTGATCGAACTTAAACGTGGAAGCTTGTCAAATGAAATGCTCCCGCCCGCCCCAGAGACATTGGCGGTTCATATCAACGATCTGAGTAGTCTCACGCCCTCAACTCCGTTCACTTTCGATTTTTCTGAAACAACGGCGAATGGCGGCGCGCAACCATTCAAGACCGGCGTCATACGAGCGCATTTTGTGCCATTGCATAGCCTGCACGAGCGGCGGAATTGGGATTGGCGGCTCGTGGATGACAAGGCCGCCTTCTGCCACCGCGCGGCGTGCTATCTCGCCTTGAACAACGGCAATTCTGGCCGTGTTACGCACCAACGCGGGGATAGAAGAGAAGGCGTAGGTTGTCATGATTGGTTTGATGTCCCCGCCTTTTTCCCGAAGCTGCGTGGCCGCATAACTTTCCTGCGCTTCAAGCGGAACCATCATGACATGCGATGCCTCCTGGAACTGATCGATTGTCAGTGTCTGGGCAAAGGGACCGTTGGCACACGCCAAAACGCGCATAGGGTCAGTGAACGCGACTTCACGTGGGTGATTTTCCGAACAAACGTATTCCGGTGCGATCAGCAGATCGATGTCGCCACTTTCAAGAAGCCTGTAGGGCGTGATGTGCTGCGGTCGAAAATTGATCTGGATATTAGGCGCGTCACGGGCAACGAGGGCTGAAAGAGGAGAGCCGAGCATCTGCAATGAATAATCTGAGAGGACGACGCTGAAGGCGCGAGTTGAGCGCTCGGCATCAAAGGTCGGATTGACCAGAACGGCGCTTTCGACACGTACCATAATGTCGCGGACGGGATCTGCAAGGCTTTGGGCTAAAGGTGAGAGCTCCATTTTTCGGCCCACCTGCACCAGAAGTGGATCATCAAAGAATGTTCTCAGCCGCGTCAGGGCGTTGCTCATCGCCGATTGCGTGATGCCAATTATCTCGGCCGACCGGGTGACTGAACGTGTGGCGATCAGGACATCCAGCGCGGCGAGCAGGTTCATATCGAGTTTCTTGAAGCGCACAGATTTTCCCATTCGATTTTAACGGCATAACGCATTTATAGAATCAATATGAGAAATTCAAAAAAGAAATTTTGCAAATGTATTTTCAGCCGCTAGCGTAATATCAATTGGGAGGATCAACGAAACGCAACGTGGTCAACAGCCGCGTGGTCGGTCGCCCTCTTTTTTGAGTTGAAATTCAGCAAGAGGCGATATGTTCAAGTATTTTCCAACCAATTATCCTTGGAACCTGTCGGTCGATCTCGCGATCGAGATGGGCGCACGGATCGGCGAAATCGAGGAGATGTGCGCGCCGCTGATTGAGGCGTCCAAATCGCCTGACAAGGAAGGGGTGGCCGCATTCAGGAAGACCTGGGAAAGTGGGGCGGAAAAGCTCCTTCGGCTCGCAGCAGAAGATGAAGCGCGCGGGCGCCTGATTTCGGCTGGTGAAAAGATTGGCAGGGCGGCGACATATCTTGCGACGGCTGAGCGCTTGCTGGGCCACGATGCGCCGGGCCGTATCGAACTCTACAAGAAATCTCTTTCTCTCTTTGAGCGTGGTATCGAGCTTGCGGGAGAACCCTGCACACGGGTGGAGATCCCATATGAAGGCACACATCTCGCCGGTCTGTTCGTGCCGGCCGAAAATGTCGAGGGACCTATGCCGGTTCTGGTTCAGGTCAACGGGCTCGATAGCACCAAGGAGATGAAATACCGGGTCGGGCTTCCCGCGTGGCTGGCCAAGCGCGGCGTCGCATCCCTGATTGTTGACCAGCCGGGAACCGGGGAAGCGCTTCGCCTTCAAAAACTGTATGCGCGCTATGATTCCGAGCATTGGGCATCGCGCGTTGTGGACTGGCTGGAAGCACGGGACGATATCGATCCGAAGCGCATCGGCATGGAAGGCGTGTCGCTTGGAGGCTATTATTGCCCGCGCGCTGTCGCCTTTGAGCCGCGCTTTGCCTGTGGTGTGTCCTGGGGCGCGAACCACGACTGGCGCGATGTCCAGAAGCGTCGTCTTGAACGAGAAGGTGATTTTCCGGTGCCACATTACTGGGCGCACGTCATGTGGGTCTGGGGTGCTGAGGACATGGACGACTTCATGCGGATTGCCGAGAATGTGCACCTTCATGGCGTGCTCGACCGCATCAAGGTGCCGTTCCTGGTCACGCATGGCGAACAGGACAGCCAGATCCCGCTCAAATGGGCCCATGAAACCTACAATCAATTGGTCAACAGCCCCAATCGAGAACTTAAGGTTTTCGATGAAACGACGGGCGGCGTTCAGCATTCAAGCTTCGATAATTCAGCGAACGCCGGTGCATACATCGCGGACTGGGTAGCGGAGCAACTCGGCGGTCGGACAAGCGTCTGACGGCTGAAGAGATGGAGAAACGCGCATGAATATTATTGGACCCGATTATCTAGTCTTTGGCGTTACCGACCTGAAGGCCTGTTCTGAATATCTGGTTGCCTACGGGCTGAAGCCCGTGGATGTGGATGAAAACGGCGGACTTTATGAAGCGCTGGACGGCACCGGTTTGATCATCCGACCCAAGAACCATCCAGACCTGCCACCGCCCCTTCCGACCGCCACCATGTTGCGCCAGCAGGTCCTCGGGGTTGTAGATGCCTCCGACATTGACGCCATTGCCGAGGAACTTGGTAAGGATCGCAAGGTTTATCGGTTGGATGATGGTTCGATTGAAACCATCGATGACAGCGGGTTTGCTCTGAAGTTCCAGGTCACGCGTCGTCGTAAGCTCGACATGCCTGCCGAGAAAATCAACGCTCCCGGCGCACCAGCCCAGCGCAAACCCAATGAGATTGGTGTTTGGGAAGAAATGCCAGCCATTCCCAGGTCCCTCAGTCATCTGGTTTTGTTTGTCCCCGACCTAGCGAAAGCAGTTGAGTTCTATACTGAGCGCCTTGGCTTTGTGATCACCGACGAGCTGGCGGGCGCGGGCCCTTTTCTCCGGTCGAAAGCTTGTGACGACCACCACACGCATTTTTTCATCCGCACGCCGGAATATATGAAGGGCATTGAGCATCTGGCTTTCCATATGGGGGGGCCGACCGAACTCATGGTCGCCGGCTCGCGCTTTGTCCGGGCCGGTTATGAAAGCTTCTGGGGACCGGGTCGCCACAAATTCGGTTCCAATTGGTTCTGGTATTTCAACAGTCCACTTGGCACCCATTTCGAATACGACGCCGATATGGACAAGCATGACGATGATTGGGTGGCCCGCTCCGCGCCCATGGGTCCGGAAGCCTCGCAGATCGTCCTGTTCCAATATCGCGACAAGTGGGCCCCCGGCCCGGGTCCCGGCGATAAATCATAAAATAAGAGGGTGGAGATGATGGGTTGGAGGAAAGGAAAACGTGTCGCGATTGTGGGAGCTGGCCCGGGCGGCGTTTCCGCAGCGATTGCCTTTAAAATGGCTGGTTACGATATTCGCCTCTACGAACAGAACCCCATGCCAAAACCGTTGGGAGGAGCTGTGCTCCTGTCCTCTCCGGTTCTTGCTGTCCTGCGACACTACGGGATCGACATTGCCAATAACTTTGGCATGAAGACTCGGGTTGAATTTCGAAACCAGGATGGAAAAGTTCGTGTGGACCTTCCTTTCAACCGTAAGGTCGAAAAGGCACTCGGCATTGAAGGGTGGCATTATGGAATTCTGCGGTCCTCTGCCTTTTCCAAGATGCTCGACCAACTCAACACAATTGAACCGGATGCCCTCGTTCCTGGCCACGAATTTATTTCCTATGATCAGCTCGGCGATGAAGTCAGCGTTCACTTCGCGAATGGCAAAACGATAACTGCCGATCTGCTTATCGGTGCGGATGGGATCCGTTCAAAGGTCTCTCAACAGGCATTTGGAGACGCGAAGCTTTTCCATGTGGGGCTCCGTGTCTGGCTTGCATGGTGCGGAGATATTCCAGAACTTCCAAAGGATATTGGCGCGCTTCATCATGGCCGTAACGTTCAGGCCAGTTACTTTCCCATGAAGCATGATGGTAAACCTGGTTTTGAGTGGTGGATCGTTGAAAGATCCAGCGCTGATGCACAAGCTCCAGCCGACAGCGAAGCCCATCTGCGCAATTTGCTGAAACCGTTCGCCTACCCAATGAACCTGTTTGCCGACCAGACGGATTTCTCAAAGCAGGTTTTCCGGTGGGAGGTCTATAACCGGCCATCCCTTAAGAAATGGTCTGATGGACGTGTTGTCTGTCTGGGTGATGCCGTTCATCCTGTCTCGCCGTATGCGGCCTATGGGATGGGTATGGCAATCGAGGATGGTTATTTTCTTGCCCGAGCATTCAACTCTGGCGACTTGAACGACCCGGACTTGATTTCAAATTCCGTCAAGCAGTTTGAGAGTGCGCGCGTCGAATACTGCAACCATCAAGTAGAATTTGCACGCAAGCTGGGAAATCAGTTCCATCAGGCATCAGCGGTTGTCGCTTGGTTTCGAGATTTCGTGTTTGACCACACGCCCGTCCTGCAGAAACTCGTCGAAAAAGACTACCTGCAGGACGCCGAAAGAATGTCGCTTTCCCTGAGAGAGTTGCATGTCAGTTAGGAACGAAAAGATAAAGCTGTGCGGTCCGGCGGACATAGTGGAGGGGCAGGCTTGCGGTTTTGATGTGCCGGGGCTTGGCTGCAAGGTGATTGTGGTTCGCAAGAATGATGAAGTCTTTGGCTATCTCGATTCATGCCCTCACTATGAGGGCGGTACGCCTATGGCATGGAAGAAGGATGCCTATCTCGACGGTGAGGGTGAGTTCATTGCCTGCCATTCGCACGGTGCACTCTTCGAGATAGAAACCGGTGAATGCGTGCTTGGACCCTGTCTCGGGCAGTGCCTGACCACCGTGCCTCTAAGAATAGATGAAAGTGGATCGATCACAACCGATCTGGAAGGTCTCGTGGAGGAGATGGCATGAACGCCAATATACAGAAAGTCTTGATTATTGGAGGCGGATTTTCCGGCATGTCGGCCGCAATCGAGCTTAGTAAGCGCGGAATCAAGGTTGATCTGGTCGAGAAGGATCCCCAATGGCGCACCGATGGTGCTGGTATCAGCCTGAACGGCGCTTCGCTTCGCCTTTTCAAGCAAATGGGGCTGCTGGAAGCTTTCATTGCGGTCGGTGGTGTAAGCGATGGCGTTGAATTGCGTGGTCCAGATGACAGCGTGATCGCAACCCTGCCGACGCCACGACTGGCGGGGCCTGATACGCCCGGTAGTGCCGGCATCATGCGCCCAGCAATGGCTGAAATCCTGAAAGACGCCCTAAAAACGACCAAGACCAATGTGCGGCTCGGCCTGACATTTTCAAAAATTGAAGATCAGGGTGAGGCCGTTAAGGTCACGTTCTCTGACGGATCGGCGGGCGAATACGATCTCGTCATTGGCGCAGACGGTTTGTTTTCCGCAACGCGTCAGGCGCTCCTTCCGGATGCGCCGACCCCGCAGTTTGTAGGGCAGTCTGTCTGGCGGGCTGTGTTGCCGCGTCCTGAGGGCGTGACAACCGTAACGATGTGGATGGGCCCGAAGTTGAAAGTCGGGGTCAACGTGATTTCAAAAGACGACGTTTATCTTTTTCTGACCGAAGATCACCCGGTCAATGACCATGTCCCTCAAGAAGAACTGCTTGGCCGTTTGAAGGCGCTTCTCGCCAAATTTGAAGCGCCCATCGTGCGCGGCATTGGCGAGGCTCTGACCGAGGATAACCTGATTGTTTATCGCCCGCTGGAGGGCATGCTGGTGCGTGGACCGTGGCACAAGGGCCGCATCGTCCTGATTGGGGATGCGGTTCACGCCACAACGCCGCATCTGGCGGCAGGTGCATGCATCGGCATGGAGGATGCTTTCGTGCTTGGCGAAGAGATTGAACGCGCCGACACGTTGCCAGATGCATTGGACGCATTTCAGGCCCGACGGTTCGAACGTTGCCGCATGGTGGTCGATAACTCGGCGCGTCTGGCTGAAATCGAAATCAACAACGGTGACCGGGCTGAACATGCGCAAATCATGCGTGAGTCCATGATGATCCTGGCGCAGCCCATCTAAGAACAATCAACTCTTTGGGGAGGAGAGAAAATGTCGTCTAAGGAAAAAGTATCAGGCCGTTTCGCCCTGACAATCGCGCACGTCGCCGGAATGGTCGATCTTGTCGCTCTGCCGGTGTGGATCGCCGCACTCATTTCGGCATACAATTTTGACACTCAGCAAGCGGGTGGCATTGTCACGCTGTTCCTGGTTGGTGCTGTGATCGCATCGGTCATTTTGGCGCCGATGTTCAATCGCTTCAGCGGCCGCGCGGTGGCGACCATAGGCTTTGCTGCTGCCGCAGTGATTATGGGTTTCGCTTCCACGCAAACGGCCTTTGGGCCTCTTGCAATTGCTCATTTCCTGGCTGGCGTGTCGGTTGGTTCCGCTCTTTCATTTACGCATGGCACCATGGGTCGCAGCCTCAATCCACATAGAATGTTTGCTATTGCGGGAACGGCGCTCGGGATTTTCGCGATTGTCTTTCTGGGTGCAACGCCGCAAGTCATTGCCACGCAGGGCGGCTCAATCCTGTTCGTTATCTTCGCCGGTCTCATGGCCATTGCAGCTCTGGTGAGCCTGCTTCTGTTTCCGAAGCCTGCGGTTCGGTCAGATGCCGCCATTGACGGTTTGAAGGGTAAGTTCGGCAGGCCTGTCTGGGCGGGCATTATCGGTGTTTCACTCATGGCGTTCAGCCAATCCATGATGTTTGCGTTCTTTCAGCAGCTGGGTGAGGATCGTGGTTTCGGTCTGGATGCCGTAACCGGCGTTCTGATTGCCCTGGGCTTCGTGAATCTGTTCCCAGCACCGGCGGCAGCTTTCCTGGAAAAGAAGCTGAACGCCCAAAAAGTGGCTATGACCGGGCCTGTTCTCCAGGCAATCCTGGCGCTTGTCATCACCCTGAGCGGAACTTTCCTGCCCTATGCGCTGGCAGGATCAGTCTATGTTGCGGTGATGATCTTCACGCACACTTTCGCCTTCGGCCTTCTTTCCAGGCTTGATCCGAGCGGACGTGCTGTTGCTTCCACACCCGCTATGCTGATGATCGGCTCCGCAGTTGGCCCCATTCTGGGCGGTACCTTGATCAAATTCTCCGGTTATCCGGCGCTTGGCTTTACGGTGTGTGTCGTTGCGGTGATTGCCGTTGCCATGTTCTCTCAGGCCAAGCAAGAACATAAGCTTGTCGCAGCAGAGTGACGTGACAATGATGAGTGACAGCGTGCCCGCGCGGCGGATTGTGGATCTCTCGATTTTTCTCGAAAACGACGTGATGTCAGATCCACATCCGCTCGCGCCGAAGATAACCTATCAGGGACACCGGGATACGTTGAACGAGTTCATGTTCCTCTCTCCCGGCAGCACGCCAGAGGACTTTCCCGATGGGGAGGCGGCGGCGGCCGAGAAGCTGGACATCACAACCCACAACGGGACGCATCTTGATGCGCCTTGGCATTACCATTCCACAATGGACGCCAAGATCGGCGGACCGCGCCGTTCTATGACGATCGATGAAGTGCCTCTCGATTGGTGCTTTCAACCCGGCGTCAAACTCGATTTTCGCCATTTGGATGACGGTTATCGGGTGTCAGCGGCTGATGTTGAAGCCGAACTGAAGCGCATCGGGCATGATTTGAAACCGTTGGAAATCGTCGTCATCAACACGCGGGCCGGTGAGCGGTACGGGCACGACGATTACATCAATTCGGGTTGCGGAATGGGATATGAGGCAACGATGTATCTGTTGGAAAACGGTATCAGAGTGACTGGCACAGATGCTTGGAGCTGGGATGCACCTTTTGTCCATACTGCAAAAAGATATCAGGAAACACAAGATCCCTCTTTAATATGGGAAGGACATAAAGCGGGAAAGGATATTGGCTATTGCCATTTGGAAAAGCTGCATAATCTTGAGGCCCTACCGCCCACCGGTTTCACTATAGCCTGCTTCCCCCAAAAGGTGCGGGGAGGCTCTGCCGGTTCCACGCGCGCTGTGGCTATCTTCGATCTTTGAGAAAGAACAATATGACATTTCCGATAATCCAACGGATCGTGACAGGTCATGATGAGGATGGAAAATCCATCGTCATCACCAATGGCCCGCTACCGATTGTGAAGGAGCTCGAAGCCATTCCCGGTACGGTCTTTCATGAAGTGTGGAACACAGAGGGCGCCAATCCGACTATTGATAATGGCAAGGACCCGGCAGCGGGCTCTATCGTCTTGCCGCCACCTGCAAACGGCACCCGCATTCGCTTTGTCGATATTCCACCAGATACGGATGATTTTCTGAAGCATGGCGCGGCAAAAATGCACGGTGCATTCAATGAAATCGGTGATTCCAAGGCCTCTACGGTTGCAGACGATTCCCCGCACCCGCTGATGCATCGCACCGAAAGCATAGACTACGGCATTGTGATTGAGGGTGAACTCACCCTGATACTGGAAAAGGACGAGGTTGAACTTAATCCTGGCAGTGTCGTCATTCAGCGGGGCACAAACCATGCGTGGGCAAACCGCTCCGGCAAGCCCTGCCGCATGTTGTTCATTCTGGTGGACGGTAAGTACGCCCCAGCAATTGCAGACAAGCTTGCTGCACGACAGTCCATGGGCGCGAAATAATTCTGAACGGAGCTGAAACTTGAAACTTGCAACAATGCCCAACGGAACAGCGGATGGACGGCTTCATGTGATCAGTCGTGACTTGACGCGTTGCATGCCAGCGAAAGCTGCCGAGACTCTTCAGGATGCCCTAGAACGTTGGGACACAGTCGAGGCAGACCTGAAAGCGGAATATGATGAATTGAATAGGGATGGCGGCACTGCATTTGATCAGGAAGAGGCCATGGCCCCATTGCCACGCGCATGGCAGTGGCTGGATGGTTCCGCCTATGACAGTCACGGCGATCTGATGCAGAAAGTGTTCAATCTGCCACCGCTTGAAAAAGATGGTCGGCCTTTGATGTATCAAGGCACATCGGACCGCTTCTATGGCCCGAGCGAGGATGTTCGTTTTCCTTCCGAAGAAGATGGTATTGACTTCGAAGGTGAGTTTGGGGTGATCGTCGATGCGGTGCCGATGGCGACTTCGCCGGAGAAGGCAAGACGCCATATCCGGCTTCTGGTTCAGATCAACGACTGGAGCCTGCGCAAGCTCGCGCCCATTGAAATGAAGACCGGATTCGGCTGGATCCAGGCAAAACCCGCAAGCAGCATGGCTCCGGTAGCGGTTACGCCGGATGAACTCGGCGACTTCTGGCGTGACGCGCGGATTGATTTGCCACTGAATGTCGATTGGAATGAGGCGCGCTTTGGCGCCGCAAATGGTTATTCGATGAGTTCGGGTTTTGACGATCTCATCGCCCACGCCGCCTATTCGCGCGATCTGGTGGCCGGTACGATTATTGGTTCCGGTACAGTTTCCAACGAGAACTATAGGGATGTCGGCTCGTCCTGCATTGCGGAGCGCCGTGGCATCGAGATGATGGACGAGGGCGAGCCAAAAACCGGTTTCATGCGGTTTGGCGATACGGTCAGAATGGAAGCCGAATTGCCAGATGGCACACCGCTATTCGGCACCATCGAACAAAAAGTCGTGAAAGCTTGAGCCGTGCGGATCGTTATCACCGGCGCCGCGGGTTTTGTCGGTGAAGAACTGGCGAATGTTCTGGCTAGCAATCCAAACGCCTTGAACGGGCCGATCTCCTCGCTCGTTCTTGCCGACTTGCACCGAGGTGAAACGCAAGGCAATCACGTCACTTGGTGCTGCGGCGACCTGACTGACCAGCAATATCTGGACACCTTGTTCGCCGAGCCGGTCGATTGCCTGTTTCACCTGACGAGCGTGCCTGGCTCGCTCGCTGAAAGAGAGCCCGAACGTGGCTGGTCCGTGAACCTGATTGCGCCGATCAATCTTGCCAAACGTCTGGCAAGGCAGGGCCGTGAAACTGGCCGCGTACCCAAGGTCATGTTCGCCAGCACAATCGCTGTTTATGGCGCACTTGGGCCCGAAACATTTCACGAGAACCATGAAACAAATCCCACCATCAGCTACGGCGCCCACAAATTGATGATCGAAATGCTGCTTGCAGATCTCACCCGACGTGGCGAGATTGACGCGATCAGCTTGCGGCTCCCCGGCATCGTTGCCCGTCCACCATCCGAAACAGGACATGGCTCGGCTTTCATGAGCCAGATTTTCCACAAAGCCCGCGCGGCTGAACCATATGCATGCCCGGTGTCGCCTGATGCAACCGCTTGGTGGATGTCGCGCAAGACCTGTGTCGCCAATCTTATTCATGCAGCCAGAATGGACCTTTCCACCCTGGGACCATCGCGTCAGCTGCAGCTTCCCGCCCTCCACGCCAGCATTGGTGACATCCTTACCGCTTTGGGCCAACAACTTGGCCGGTCTTCCATTCAACAAATCTGGCACGCTCCAGACCCGCTGACAGAAACGCTGTTTGGCCGCTTCCCGCCCATTAAAACTCCGCTTGCCACGGCCGCAGGCTTTGTCGGAGAAGGCAGCTCGGACGACCTTGTTCGGAACGTATTTGACCAGTAGATCAACGGGCGTGTTGCAAAGGCTACGCGAAAGGCTCTGTTGAAAAAACTCATCGATGTTCGATTGAGCGGGTGTCGTCAGTCAGAGAGGGCGCACGGAATGTCTACCGACCTAGGGGCTTTCAGGTTTAAAGAAAGATGTCGGAGCTGCTGGTAACCTGTCCGACAATATGGCGGGAGGAAAAGCCCGGCCGAACAGGATCAGCCGGGCGAATTGTCGTTACTTCGTTACTTCAGTCCAGATCTTGGCGTAGATATCCTGGACTTCCGGCGAGCAGGTGATCTGCAGATGGGCGGCGGATTTGAATTTTTCCGGGATTGTCATTTCCGGCGCGGTCAGGAGTTCTGGATCCATGAACTTGTCGGAACCGAGGATCGAATTTCCGTAGCGGGTGTAGTTTGAAATCATCGCCGCGTTTTCCGGTTCCATAATGAAGTTCAGGAAAAGCTTCGCGTTCTCGACATTCGTGGCATCAGCCAAAATGGCGACGTTGTCCTGCCAAAGGGAATAGCCTTCTTTCGGGTAGCCAAAGGCGAAACCCGGATTTTCGGCTCGAATACGCATTGTTGCGCCGGACCAGAAGACGGATGCATTCAGGTCTTCCTTGATGAACTTCTCAAAGCTCGGGTAGTCAATGGAAGCCCAGGAGGGCTTTGCGGCCATCAGCTTGTCACGGGCCGCTTTCAGCACGGTCTTGTCGGACGTGCAGGGCTCGCCCCCAACCGATCCAATGGCCATATCAATAACCTCGTTCATCGATGGAACGACATTCACTTGGCCTTTGAGTTCGTCTGGCGGATTCAGGAAGATATCGGATGTATTGATATCGCCCTTATAAATCTTCGTATTGACCATGACACCGGTCGTGCCCCATACCCACGGGGCGGTGTAGTGGCGGCCCTCGTCCCAACCAACGTTAACCCACTCGGGATCGACGTTCTTGAAGTTTGACATCGCATTGGGCTCGCTCTTCATAAGCAGGCCTTTATCGATATAGATCGGCACGATGTAAGCTGAGGGCACAATGATGTCGAACCCGTGGCCACCGGCTTCAATTTTGGCCATTGCCGTTTCGTTGGCGTCATACTCCGTGACGGAGACCTTCACATCGTATTTTTCTTCAAATTTTTTGACCAAGTCCGGCGGCGTGTAGAGGCCGAAGTTGAAAATATTGAGTTGGCCTGCGGCCATCGCCGGAATGGCGCTGACGACTAAAATTGCAGTTGAAGCTGCCATGCGAGATGCGAATTTCATGCTCTTCTCCTCTGAAAGTTCAATTATTCTTTCGTGTTGCCACCCATGACCCCGCGACGATCAGCACGCTGACCAAGAGAATAAGCGAGGAAATGGCATAGATTTCCGACGACAAGTTGCGTCGAAGCTCACCCATCAGGTAGGTCGGGAGTGTTTCCTGACCCGGTGATTTCAAAAAGTCGCTAATCACGACATCGTCGAGCGAAACGACAAAGGCCAGCATGAAGCCGGCTGTGATGCCTGGCGTGAGCAAAGGCAATGTCACACGACGAAAGGCATAAAAGCGGGAGGCATAGAGATCGGCGGCGGCTGTTTCCAGGCTCAGATCCATACCTTCCAAGCGCGCGCGGATTGGCAGATAGGCGAAAGGAATGCAGAAGGTTGTGTGAGCGGCGACGAGAAATCCGAGCCCCATATAGCCCGTGGCCGCTTTTATCTGGCCAATGATGATGAGAAGCGCAATTGCCAGAACAATCTCAGGAACCATCAATGGCTGATTGAGGATAATATGAATTGTTCCCTCACCACGAAAACGGTCGTTGCGCGTTGTCGCCAGCGCAGCCATCGTCGCCAGAATGGTTGCCAGGACTGACGCTGCCGTTGCCAGGATGAAGGAATTTGTTGCTGCAGCCAGAAAAGCTTCGTTGTTAAGAGCTGCAACGAACCAATTGAGCGAGAAACCCTCCCAGTTGCCAATCACTTTGCCGGAGTTGAATGAATATCCGACAAGGATCGTGATTGGCACATACAGGATTACGAAACAGGCGATGGCCAAGGTCGCCGCGCCTGGAATACGTTGCACGTTAAAGCTACGCTCAGCCATGATTGTGCTCCTTGCGACCAGAGGTGATGCGCGTGTACCAAACGAGCGCCAGGAGAACCAATGCTGTCAGAGTGACTGAGAGGGCCGCGCCGAGAGGCCAATTACGCCCCTGGCCAAACTGCATTTCGATGAGGTTTCCCAACATCATTGACCGGCCCCCGCCCATAATTCTTGGCGTCACGTAAGCCCCGAGAGAGGGGACGAAAACCAGGATAGAGCCTGCAACAATGCCCGGTCGGACAAGCGGTAGAATTACGCGTCGGAGACAATATAGCCGTGAGGCGTAAAGGTCATAGCTAGCTTCCGCCAGGCTGAAGTCAAACCGCTCGATTGCCGCATAAACCGGCAGCACCATGAGCGGGAGGAAAACATAAGCCATGCCCAGCAGCACAGAGAAGTTGGTGAACATCATTTGAATAGGTTCGTCGATGAGACCAAATGCTATGAGGAGACGGTTGATCACACCTTCAGACCGGATCATTTCCTGCACCGCAATTGTCCGCACAAGAAGGTTGGTCCAGAACGGAATGGTGATTAGGAATAGCCAGAAGGCGCGTTGTCGCGCTGTTGGTCGCGTGGCGATAAACCAGGCTGTCGGAAGCCCCAGAAACAAGGTAATAAATGTGGTGGCCACCGACAAAAGGACCGAGCGCATCAAAATCGTCACATGCGCGCCGGACAACGAAATGGTGTCGTCAAATATGTCCTGTTCAAAGAAAACGGAAAACCAGCCTTCCCAGGAGAAAATCCATTTCACATTGCCGTAGTCGCCGGGCGTGAGCATCGAATAGACAAGGACTACACCGAGCGGCAATATGGAGACCACAACGATTAGCGCCACAGCTGGCGTGGCAAGGGCCCAGCGGCGCCAAGTCTCCGAGCTCATCATGCCGCCATCTCCTCATCATTGATGATCCGAATTGCTTCGCTGGGAAGAGCGACTGCAATGCGCTGGCCTTCCTGAAGACTGGTGGTTCCATGCAGCGAATTTTGAACGCGGGAAACAATGGGAGTCCCGTCATCAAGCGTGAGATAGACGTGTGTGTCGGTACCGAAGAATACGAGTTGGGTAATGGTCGCCTTCAGATTGATCGCGTCGGGAAGGTCGGCGCCCAACTCCACATGCTCGGGCCGAACCATCAACGTTACCGGGCCATCGTTGACGCCTGCCAGTCTGGCGTAGGCCGTACCGACGCTTGCCTGACCATTCACCGCTTTACCCTCGATGAAATTGGATTCTCCTATGAAGCCAGCCACAAAACGATTGGCCGGACGGTCATAGAGTTCCCGTGGAGAAGCGATCTGCTGAACACGGCCGCCGTTCATCACTGCGATCCGGTCTGACATGGTCAGGGCTTCTTCCTGATCGTGGGTGACAAAGATGAAGGTCAGGCCGGTCTCGCGCTGAAGCCGTTTGAGTTCAATCTGCATGTCCTTCCGCAGTTTCATGTCGAGGGCTGAAAGCGGTTCGTCGAGAAGCAAAATACGCGGCTTTGCTACAAGGGCCCGTGCAAGGGCAACGCGCTGTTGCTGTCCGCCTGATAGCGCGGAACTCTTGCGATCTTTCAGGTGCGTCAACTGTACGAGGTCGAGCATCTCGTCGACTGCTGGCTCTATTTCTCCTCGCGGGCGGCCTTGCGCCTCCAGAGCAAATGCCACGTTCTGGCCAACCGTCATATGCGGGAAAAGCGCATAGTTTTGGAAAACCGTGTTGACGGGGCGCATATTGGGTGGGATGCCCGAAATATCTTTGCCATCCAGAATAAGTTGTCCATGGCTTGGATTGCTAAAGCCGGCGATCATTCGCAGCAACGTCGTCTTGCCGCACCCTGAAGGTCCAAGAAGGGTAAAAAACTCCCCTTCGGCAATAGTGAAACTCACTTCATGCAAAGCGGTGAAGGCAGAAACTCCCTGTCCGTAGCGCTTGGATAGTTCACGTATATCGAGCATTTTTTCTCTCGTTCCCCGCACGTTTTCTAATATTCGTATTGACAATTTACCTTTAGTCAAGCAATTTTTTTATTAAGACAAAAATTTTATATAGAAAAGATAATGAACCAAACAGTGTTGCATGCGGGCGCGCCCGATCAGGGTTTGCGTAGTCGAAAGAAGGCGCGACGCCGGGATGAGATCATTTCGGTGGCGCGTTCGCTCTTTGCGGAACAAGGCATTGATGCCACCACAATGGCAGATATTGCCGCAGCTGCGGGAATTTCCGCCCCAACCGTTTTTAGCTATTTTGGTTCAAAGGATGGTGTCCTGATCGCCTTGATCAACGAGGGTGTTTCTAACGCCAGAGAGATCGACCGGGATCTTTATTGGAATGAAAATGCAGATCTACAGGCATTGATCATTGCTCTCTTCTTGAGGGTGTCGCGCCGAACTCTGGAAATTGCCTCCAAACGTGTCTGGAGATATGCAGAGTCGGCCGCCATTCGGCATCCGGAGACGGAATTGGCGCGCCGTTACGTCAGCCTTTCAAGGGACCTGATAGAGTTCATCGCCGAGTTTCTGAAAAGTCTGGATTTGAAAACGCATTCCGGAGACGCGCCGAATGCGATCTTTTTGGCACAGTTATTCCATGACGTTTGGATGCAATGCTTTCTTCAGCTGATCACCAATCCAGAGCAGACTCTTGCAGAGCATGAAACGGCTGTTCGCGAGCGCCTTCACCCACTCATTGAATTGCTGTTCGACAAGGACAGCGTTTCAAAACCCCGCAGTAAAGGAACTATCGTATGACCGTCTCGCTGATTTTTTTCAATGCAAAGGTCTTAACGATGGACGAGAAAGAGCCGCGCGCGAAAGCGCTTGCGGTCGCTGGAAATCGCATTCAGGCGTTGGGTGATGAGGATAGCATTCTGGCATTGGCGGGACCTGAAACCCACCTTGTCGATGCGAAGGGTGCAACGCTCATGCCCGGTTTTGTCGAAAGCCACCTCCATCTCTTTTCCGGCGCCTATGGGCAAACGCTGCTTCAGCTCGCGGAGATTGAGGGTTTTGACGCCATGAAGGCGGCTGTCGAGGGTTTTGCCGCTGCGCGACCCGATGAAGGGTTGCTGTTTGCGCAAGGGGCCAATTACGAGATTCTCGGTCCCGGCACACGATTGGATCGCCACGCCCTGGATGCCATGTGCGCCGACCGTCCTTTTGCCGTAATGGCCTATGATTTTCATACGCTTTTCGCCAACACCGCTGCGCTCAAGGCCGCTGGCCTGCTCAACGGGAAAGATCTTCCAGTTGGCAATGAAGTGGTGATGGGTGCGGATGGATTTGCGACCGGGGAGCTGCGTGAGAAATTTGCGTTGTTGCCGGTGCTTAATCTTCGAACCTCCGGCGGGCGAGAAATGCTTGGCATGTCGGGGATTGAACCGTCCAACACGCCCACCGAAACTGAATGGCGGGATGATATTGAAATTCTGAAATCGGGCATGCGTTTTGCGGCATCCAAAGGCATCACGTCGATGCACAATATGGATGGCAACAGGCATCTGCTGGAACTGCTGCGCGATGTCGACAAGGAGGGAGGGCTCCTTGCACGCATATCTGTTCCCTTCCATTTAACGCGGGAGATGCCACTTTCCGAACTCGACCGGGCTTCAGCCATGACTGCTGAATTTATGGGGGACCGTGTGGCTTGCGGTCGGGTGAAAATCTTTGTTGATGGCGTTATTGAAAGCGGTACCGCCGCCATGCTTGATGAATATGCGGATCAGCCCGGGCATCGTGGCGATCCGATATTTGACGCCGAAACGTTCAAACAGGCGGCAATCGAGGTTGACCGGCGCGGCATGCAGATTGCCGTGCATGCTATTGGCGATGCTGCCGTGAGAATAACTCTCGACGGTTTCGAGGCAGCTCGACAGACCAATGGCGTTCGTGACAGCCGTCACCGTATCGAACATATCGAGATGATCGATCCCGCCGATATCAGCCGGTTTGCCGAGTTGGGGGTAATTGCTTCGGTCCAGCCGCTTCATGCTCCTCTCGGTGAAAACCCGACAACGCGAAGCATCGGCGCTAAGCGTGCGCCCTATGCCTACGCCTGGCGGATGCTGGCAGATGCCGGCGCGATCGTGGCGTTCTCATCTGATTGGCCTATTGTGCCCATAGATCCGCTGCTTGGTGTTCAAACGGCCTTGACCCGGGAACCGCACCTTCCGGGTCTCCCTGACCAGCGCCTATCGCTGCACGAAGTTCTCGCAGCCTTTACCAGGAACGGGGCCTATGTTGGTCACATGGAAGACAAAACCGGGCGGCTTATGCCAGGGCTGCTCGCAGATTTGGTCCTGCTTGACGGTGATATTGAAGCGACGCGGCCGGAAGCAATTGCAGACATGGGCATCAAGATGACGGTTTGCGACGGTCGGATTACCCATGAGGCATGAAGATTGGTCGTTCGATATGACCACCGTTGGCTCTCTGGAGACAATTGGCGAGCCGCAATTAAAAAAGGTCTGTGTGATCCGTGTCGAAATCGGACCGGCTCTGGAATTTCCCACAACGCAGGGTACCGTTCGAGCTATGTTTCCTATCACTGGAGGGGTGGCGCTGGGCGATGGATGGAAGGGACGAATACTGCCGGGAGGCGCGGATTTTGCCATCGAACTGTGGGAAGCTCCCATCTAAACTCGGTTTTGTATCGGCTGTCAGTTTCTGCAAGACGGACATCAGTCATTCTGATGCCTTCACGTCTATCCAGCTGCGGCAATCATGCTCGCGTGGGATGAGCATTTGGGTTCTCGCGTATAAACACCTTTCTGGAGCTCATCAACTTGACACGGTTAGGGCGGAACAGAGATTATGTTAATAAATATTTTTATCGAATAAAAGATTTACGGAGGCATCTGAAGCACAGTGCAGGCGAAGACACCGGGGTTACGAGAACGGCAAAAACAGCAGCGTGGTGAGACCATACTGAAATGCGCGAAACGCCTCTTTGAGGAGAATGGCTTTGAGGAGACAACGATGGCGGAGATCGCCATCGCGGCGGAAGTTTCAACGCCAACCGTATTCAATTATTTCGGTAGCCGGGACCAGCTGCTTCTTGCCATTATCTTGAAAGGACATGAGGCCGCGGTGCAGGAGGATGAAAATCGACCTCTGCGCAACGCCGATCGTCTCTCCGATGACATCTGCGAAATGTTGACAAGCTTCTCGCGGCGCTCGCTCGAAATTTTCAACAAACCGGTATGGCGTTACGCCGATTCAACGGCCATCCGCCATCCCGAGTCCGAGTTTGTCAAACGTTATTCAGAGATCGATCGTGTTTTGAAGGATACGATAAAGAGCAGTCTGTTGATCGAACGACCCAAAACACGGCGCGGCGATGATTTCGATGCGGAAGCCTTGGCGGCAATCATCTACAATACCTGGAACCAAAATTATATCGCCTATATCAAGGACGACGACATGACGCTGGAGATGCATCTTGCGAAAATGTTGCCCCAAATCCGCGAATTGCTGGATCTGATTTTCGTTGATGCTTAGCGCAGTTTTTCTGGCGCGTCTCCAGGACGTGTGCTCGCCACCATCAAACACAGGATCGTGTGCAGCACTTGGGCTGCGATCTGCGCCGTGTTGGTTGATGGGTCATATTGCGGAGCCACTTCGACCACGTCGCCACCTACGATGTTCAGCCCGGCTAAGCCGCGCAGGATCTGCAGCACTTCGCGAGGGGTAAGTCCGCCGACTTCTGGCGTACCGGTGCCGGGAGCAAACCCCGGGTCAACACTGTCGATGTCGAAGGATATATAGGTTGGTCCGTTACGTACGATTGCGCGTGCCTGCGCGATGATATTCTCAATGGTCGATTCACGAATATCCTCCGCGTGAACGACCGTCATGCCGCTTTCATAGGAGAATTCCCATAGATACTCGGCCGGACCGCGTATGCCGATCTGGATTGTGCGCTTTGGATCAACAACGCCGTCGAGCACCGCCAGCCGGAAAGGACCACCATGCTGAAACTTTGTGCCCTCATAGGGCCCGGCTGTGTCGCAATGGGCGTCAATGTGGATGAGGCTAACCGGTTCCTTGGCGCCGACGGCTTTCAGGATTGAAGACGAAATCGAGTGATCGCCGCCGACGCTGAGCGGGCGCACGCCGGCTGCAATCAAGCGATGATAGAAGTCTTCGATATCCCGGTGGCAACGAGCCAGATCATAGCGGCTTTCCATCGGCACGTCACCGATATCGGCAACCTTCGCCTGCGACATCGGTGAGATGCGCAGCACATGGTCATAAGGTCCGATACGCTCGATTGTACGAAGTGCGCGTGGACCAAAGCGGGTGCCGTTGCGGTTGGTAACAGCGAGATCCATGGGGACGCCGACAAGGGCAATATCAAGTCCGCCGAAATCGTCGTGGGCGGCGGCATCCGGCATTGCCGGTGCATTAAGCAGCGTTGGAATGCCGGCAAACGGCCATTTTCGCTTGTCTCCGCCGGTGAATTGCGCCTCGGCAATCGTTCTAAAATGCGGGTCAAAAATGTCGCCGCCGGAGGCGTTGCCGTATTTTTCCCGAAGCGCCTGGAGGTGCTGCTTGTCGGTCATGGATCAGTCTCCTTATCGTTCAACACCACGGGCTTGCAAAAGCGCCCGGCCCGCAGGGTGAGGCTGGAAACGGCCACCGCGGGCATCGAAATCCTCGTACGATGCTACGGCATCGTAACTGCGGTATTTTCCTACGCGGACGGCCGTCCCAGCTCTCATCATATGAGTCATAATCATCGAACCTTGGTATTACTTCTCATTTATTCGAAGTGAGGCGTCATCCAGTTCTGATGTAATATGCACCCGAAACCGCCGAAGCTTGAAGTGCGTAGATGTGAAACGCAAGGGTAGGGACGTCGGTGAGGCTGCACCCCAAGAAATGGCCGGTCTTATGGGCAAATTGATTGAGATCCTGACGCCTAGAGCTTTCTCTACAATTCGCCTCGTGATTGGAGGGCACTTCATTGGATTGGGCGGCTGACCTGTTTCCTGAGCCAGTTGGAAAATTGAGCAGCCAGTGGTTTGGTCATGCCTGCCGGGGTAGCGATGTAATAGTTGCGGCCAAAAGGTTCTGGCAGCGCAGAGATCTGGATGAGCGCACCGGATTGAACTTCATTCTCAATCAGATAAGTGGGCAGGATCGCTGCGCCCAGGCCAGCAACGGCGGCGGCAATAACAAACGCAAACTGGTCAAAATAACTGCCCTTGCGCGCCGGGCTATCGACGCCCGATAAGGTCTGCCGAAAGTTTTCCCACAAAAGGGGGCGTGATGACATATGCAAGAGCGGCATCTTGAAAAGGTCCTGCGGCGTGTCGCCGAATTTGCTTACAAGCTGCGGGGCAGCGACCGCGACCAGTCCTTCGGGGCAAAGCGGGGTCAATTGTGCTCCTGGCCATTCTTCGCTTCCCGTGTGTATAGCAAGGTCAATCCCGGCTTCCGCGAGATCAAAGGGTTCACTACGACTGTAGATAAAGAGTTCAAGCTCTTTTCTTGTGCTCTTGAAGTCAGGCAGGCGTGGCATCAGCCAACGCGACCCGAATGTGGGCAGAACCGCGATGGATAGCAATTGCGTTGCGCTGCCTGCTGCCACTGCATGCGAAATGGTTCTGCGCAGTCGATTAAGGTCGTCAAACAGCTCGGCGGCGAGATTTCGTCCCGCATCCGTCAGTCGAACGCCGCGGCCTTCGCGTCGGAAAAGCGCGGCGCCCACCTGATCTTCCAATTCCTTCACGTGACGGCTGACCGCGCCTTGTGTCAGGCCCAGTTCTTCGGCTGCGCCCGTGAAGCTTTCATGTTTTGCCGCCGCCTCAAAGCAGCGGAGAACAGCGAAGCTCGGTAGATAAGAAGGAGATAGCATAATGGCGTCAATTCATTACAATAATTCATGCAAAAATGCCTAAACAAGCTATTTTAATCAAGTCTAATTCCTTTATTCTTGGTCGAATAGTGCCATGGGGGCGTTATGAAAAAGGCATTTGTGCTGGATCTTGGCAAGGCGGAACTCTTGCCGCCGAGCTGTTGCTGGAAAGCGGATTTTATGGAGTCGGATTCGACAAAGTGTCCGCTTATAATGAGCTGCCATCACGGTTGAGGTTCTGGATGTGAGCGATGAGGCCAAGCTAGACGTCGGGTTGAGCGGGTTTGAGCCCGCGCTTGCCTGCTTGCCTTACCTCCTCAATACTGGTGTTACCGAAACAGCGCATGCACTCGGCATGCACTATTTCGATCTCACCGAAGATGTGCCAACGATCAAGGCCATCATGGAGATGGCGAAAATATCAAACGGCCCCACGCGCATTACCGCGGCTGTTACAGTCGCACACCCAAATAATCTTACGGGAGATCAATCATGAACCACACAGATATTCTGAAAGCAGCGGGCTTTGAAGCAAGCGAACTGAGCGGTGGAACGCTTGCCGTGAAAAGTCCGATTGATGGTGCTGAAGTTGCCAAAATCGCTGAAACGCCCGTTGGTGAGATGTCCAGCATCATTGCCAAATCGCAAGCTGCGTTCAAGGAATGGCGCAAGGTTCCTGCACCGCGTCGTGGGGAACTGGTGCGCCTGTTGGGCGAAGAGCTACGCGCTTCGAAGGAAGCGCTTGGTGCGGTTGTGACGCTGGAAGCCGGCAAAATCATATCCGAAGGCCTTGGTGAAGTGCAGGAAATGATCGACATTTGCGATTTTGCAGTTGGTCTTTCCCGTCAGCTTTACGGTCTGACAATCGCGTCGGAACGTCCTGGCCACCGGATGACAGAAACCTGGCACCCGATGGGGCCTTGCGGTGTTATCTCCGCCTTCAACTTCCCCGTCGCCGTTTGGAGCTGGAATACGGCGTTGGCATTGGTCTGTGGCGATCCCGTTATCTGGAAGCCTTCAGAAAAAACACCGCTGACGGCACTCGCCTGCATGAAAATCCTGAACCGCGCTATTGCGCGCTTTGGAGCGGATGCGCCAGAAGGTCTGGTGCAAGTTGTCATCGGCGGCGCGGATATCGGCGACGCGCTGGTGAGTTCGAAGGATGTCCCGATTATATCCGCCACCGGTTCAACCCGGATGGGCGGCATTGTCGGCCCCAAGGTTATGGCCCGCTGGGGTCGCCCGATCCTGGAACTTGGCGGCAATAATGCGATGATCGTTGCGCCATCTGCCGATCTCGATATGGCGGTTCGCGCCATCGTGTTTTCCGCTGTGGGTACAGCTGGCCAGCGCTGCACGTCACTGCGCCGTCTGATTGCGCACAACTCCATCCGCAAAGACCTCGTGGAGCGTTTGAAGAAGGCCTACGCGTCGCTACCGATTGGCGATCCCCGTAAGGACGGCACGCTCATTGGCCCGCTGGTGGATCAGGGATCAGCAGAGCGCATGCAAGCACAGCTTGAGAAAGCTAAGGCAGAAGGCGCAACCGTATATGGCGGCGGCAGCGTAACATCAAACGTCCCGGCAGGTGGCGCTTATGTTGAACCGGCCCTCGTTGAGATGCCAAAGCAGACGGATACCGTACGCGAGGAAACGTTTGCGCCTATCCTATATGTTATGGGTTATGAGACGCTTGAAGAAGCAATCGCTATCCAGAACGATGTGCCTCAGGGGCTTTCCTCCTGCATTTTCACACTGAATGTACGCGAGGCGGAAACCTTCCTATCTGCTGTGGGCTCCGATTGCGGCATTGCCAATGTGAATATTGGCCCGTCGGGTGCTGAAATTGGCGGCGCGTTTGGCGGCGAAAAGGAAACCGGTGGAGGCCGTGAATCCGGTTCGGATGCCTGGAAGGGCTATATGCGCCGGCAGACCTCGACGGTGAACTACTCCGCCGAACTGCCGCTTGCGCAGGGTGTAAAATTCGACTTCTAAGAATATACGTGCCCTGTCCCAACGCCTTTGGGGCAAAATTGGTTTGACGGACAAGGCGGGATTTTTGCTCATCGTAGCGCACTCAAAGGAAGCGACGAAGAGACAGAAATCCGGTCCGTTTAAACCGACGGCTGAGAGGCGATCAAAGACATTCGGTGTCTGACGCGCAAGCTGTATTCTGCGGAAGAGAAGCTACACGTTGTGCTGGAAGGCTTGCGAGGCGAAGGCGACATTGCAGTCTGTGTCCCGCAAGGGCATTGAGCGTGACCATTTCCGGGTGAAGAGGAACATGTCGACAGTCGTTGGCTTCAGCGGGGTGATAAAGCATGGAAAGCAACCTGCGGCGGGATAGCTGCACCCGTCAAGATATCTGCGACGCGCCTAATCAGGCCCACTGATTATACCCGCCAGTAACGCCGGTAACAGCGTGAACCGTTTTTGCAATTCACAATCGCATTCAACTTGAAGAGGGGCGGCCTATCTGAGGCGTCCCGTGTTGAAGATTTGATTTGGGGGAAATGCAATGAAAACGGTTGCTTCTATCACCTTCGGAATTATCGCCGCCATTGGCTTTATATGGGCGGGCTTCGCTGCTGCTTCGGCTTTCGAGAGGCAGTCTGAAGTAAGCAGCTTTGCGCAAATCGAGACGTTCACCATGTGGACTGCCGGACCGCAAAGGGTCTCCCTTAAGGAGCAGTCTCTGGAACGTTTGCCACCCAGATATTCAACCTATGTCACTAATAATATGACGGCGAAAGCCACAACGAAGCGTCGTGGCTCTGAACTGCTCCTTGCCAGCAATTGACAGGAAACACACTTATTGGCTTTCGACCTCAAGGGCCAGCCACTCGCGGAAAGCCTCGAGTGGCGGGTAATCAGCGCGCGCTTCCGGCCAGACAAGCCAGTACGAGCCCGCCCCCGCAATTGAACGTTTGAGCACGGGAGTAAGCCGGCCTTCGCGGATCTCCGTATCTGCCAGAAAGTCCGGCAGGAGAGCGACACCCAGTCCGGCAATGGCCGCTTGAGTTACCGTAGCAAACTGATCGAACAGCATGCCGGTAATCGCAGGCGCTTCGCCGCCTTGCGCCGCAAACCAGCGTTGCCAGGCCGTTGGTCGTGTTTCCAGTTGCAGAAGCGACAAGCCCGCCATATCGGCAGGGCTTCTAACAGGATGTTCTGTTGCAAGCGTGGGTGAAATGCAGGCCGTCATCCGTTCCTCAAAAAGCTTCAGGTGGCCTGCATCACGCCAGTCATCTGCTCCGAAATGAATGGCGGCGTCGAAAGTTTCTGCGGCAAAGTTGAAGCGTTTCAACCGGGTTGCAAGGTTAAGGGTGACGCCTGGATTTTTGGCAAGGAAGTCACCCAGTCTTGGCGCAAGCCATCGAGTGCCGAACGCGGGCAGTATCGAAAGTGAAAGGGCGCCGCCGCCGGGATTGGTGACAAACTCCATGGATGAACGCTGAATGAGATCCAGAGCGCGGGTAATGTCGCGACCATAGGCCTGTGCCGCCTGTGTCGGGATCAGGCGTTGGCGATGGCGTTCGAATAGCGGATGTCCAAGCTGGCTTTCAAGATTTTGAACAAGGCGGCTTACGGTGCTCTGGGTCAAATCCAGTTCGCGGGCTGCGGCTGCTGTTGAACCAGTACGCAACACAGCTTCGAAAGCAGACAGCAGGCTAACAGATGGTATGAATCGTCTCGGGCGCATGAATATTCACAAGATGAATGAATTGGCTGAAAAACACAGTTTTTCGCCGACAATGCAGCCATTATATACATATTCTTTGATCGTTTGAAGCTGTGCGTCTTTGTCGTTGGGCAACGCACTAGACTGGCCCTATCCACACCCTCGCAAAGCAGCGCCATGCGGCTCTGCTTTGCGAGGATGGGAAGGTGGCCTTTTAGCGTCCCTGTGCTTTCAAGCGCTCGTCCAAAAGCGGATAGACAGTGCGGGCATTGCCTTCAAACACAGCGTGATAGTCTTCTGCGCTCAGGTTCAATGCATCGATATAGCGCTTCGTGTCGTCGAAATTGAAGCCTGTTTCGGGGTCAATGGCTTTCACTGCACCCAGCAATTCTGAGCCGAACAGGATGTTCTTCTTGTCCACCACCTCAAACAGCGTGTTGATACCGGCCTGATGATAGACGCAGGTGTCAAAATAGAGGTTGTTCATGAGGTGCTCATCGACAGGTGGCTTTTCCAGCATGATCGACAAGCCGCGATAGCGGCCCCAGTGGTAGGGTGCCGCACCACCGCCATGCGGAATGATGAGTTTTAGTTTGGGATGGCGTTCGAAAAGATCGCCCTGGATCAATTGCATGAAAACGGCTGTGTCGGCGCTGATGTAATGTGCGCCGGTTGTGTGCAGGCACCGTTCGCATGAACCGGAAACGTGGATCATGGCCGGCACGTTCAGCGCTGCCATGGCTTCCCACATTGGATCCCACCAGGGGTCGTAGACCGGAGGGCAGCTCCAGTCGCCGCCGGAGGGGTCGGGGTTGAGGTTGCAGCCAACAAAACCTTCAGCCACACGCTTTTCAAGCTCAGCGATCACCGGCTTCAGGTCGCCGGAAACGGTCTGTGGCAATTGGCAGACCGCCGCGAAGTTTTCCGGAAACATGTCGACAATGCGTTTGATGTTGTCATTGGAAATCCGTGACCATTCGTTGGCCACTTCCACGTGATCGACATGGTGTCCCATTGCAGAGGCGCGCGGCGAGAGGACTGTAACATCCGAGCCGCGTTCTTTTTGAATTCTGAGCTGATTTGCCTCGATAATCTCGCGCAGTTCGTCGTCGCTGATACCGGGATAGGCTGGGCGGTCGCCGCCATTTTCCGCATAGGCTACCTGTGCCTTGCGGAAGTCATGGTGTTTCTTGGGTTCCGTCGTGAAGTGGCCGTGGCAATCGATAATCAGTGTCATTTTCCATCCCGCGTGGCAGGCAGCCACAGGCGCTGCGGCAGCGCCAAGTCGTGCCTTGAAATCTTTTTGTTCAGGTCAATCCGCAGAATGCGACGTTGGCGGAAAAACATGCCAAACGCAATTGCCTGGTTACGCAAAGGCTTGCCAAAAGAGGGTGTTGGACACCTTTTGAATAGACCATACGTTCAGCTTATGAGGCGAAGTCACCATATTGGGACGGGACCATTCCTGCCGTTGACGTTAGCTGCAAGGCCAAATCATGACTTTATGAAATGTCGTTGTGAGCGCCAATAATGACCTTCATTTTTGATATTATCGAACCTTGGCGAGATTTGAAATTTTATTGCTCGGAAAGCCAAATAAGTATCTGAAAAAAATCAAGAATAAGAAACATTGCGACGTCGATTGACTTGGAATTGGTGGGCAAATAGCGTCAGCGGGAAACGGCGTCGGCTTGCGAAGACTAAGGCACCAGCCGTCGGCGCGAGAAGGGCAGGTGGCGCTTCCGCAAACGAACCGGTTCAGGAAAGGGAGAATTTCGAAAATGAAAACTGATGGACAGATAGCCATTGTGACTGGTGGGGCTTCAGGCTTGGGCGAGGCGACAGCACGGGCGCTGGCTGTAGGCGGGGCAAAGGTCGCCATCCTCGACTATAATGAAGAGGGAGCGAAGAAGGTTGCCGACGAGATCGGTGGCATTGGCATTGCCTGCAATGTTTCTGACGCGGCAGGCACTGAAAAAGCCATGTTGCAAGTCCGCGAAACACTGGGATCGGCTCGCATATTGATCAACTGCGCGGGCGTTGCGCCTGCTCAGAAGGTGTTGGGTCGAAATGGCGTCATGCCCCTTGATGACTTTCGTCGTGCGATTGAAATCAACCTCATTGGCACGTTCAATACGTTACGCTTGTTTGCAGAAACCTGCTCCACCTTGGACCCTCTGGACGGCGGTGAACGCGGTGTGATTGTCAATACGGCCTCCGTTGCCGCTTATGAAGCGCAGATCGGTCAAACGGCTTATGGCGCATCTAAGGCTGGCGTGATGGGCCTTACAATTCCTGCTGCACGTGAGTTCGCATCGCTTGGCATTCGTGTTTGCACGATTGCCCCCGGCATATTCGAAACACCAATGCTTAAAGGCCTGCCAGAAGCAGCACAGGAAAGCCTTGGTAAAATGGTGCCCTTTCCCTCTCGCCTCGGTCGTGCCGATGAATATGCAAGCCTGGCGCTTCATATCATCTCCAACCAGATGCTGAATGGCGAAACCATCCGCCTCGATGGTGCAATCCGAATGGCGCCGAAGTAATAGCAGCGATCAATAAATGCCCCCTTCCTCTTTTGAAAACCGGGAAGGGGTGTCTGCCTGCTTCATGCATCAGTATGGCCAATCGCGTTATTGATATATGTATAGATGGGTTGCGGGCCAAACTCCATTCACACACGTGTGCTTCGGACGGCGCTGCGCCTGGGTACAGCGGCCGACGGGTCCGCGCGGCGGTATTTCCCAAGAGTGCGTGTTAAGGTTTTGTTAACCAAAAAAGCCTTGACGCGACTCGGACGATCCGTCACCGTCGCTAACGGTAAAAGCCATATATCGATGGCATCGCCGTAAGTGAGTTGATTTCTGTAATCTGTATAGTAATGCGTTATTTGCTCTTGGGGAGAATCGTGAGACGCTCTCCATAGTGTGAATGTGACGAGTGTGAAATGGCGATTCGGACCTGGCCGATGATTGGAGACAGAGGATGGGGCAACCCTCCGAGGAATTAAACGAAGATTTTAAGCGTATGCCTCCGGCTGATGAAGCCATCGCGGCAGACGCAGAGGCGCTTTCGGCACAGCTTCAGGCGATGCGCGACAGGATTTTTGCGCCTGCATCGCAGAAGACGCTGCGCCGATTTACATCCGGTGAGGCAGCCCGTTTGATCGGGGTTTCGGATGGATATCTTCGGCAGTTGTCGCTGGCGGGTGAAGGTCCGCAGCCCGAAGTGGGCGCGGGTGGACGACGGTTTTATTCGTTGGCGGAAATTGACGAACTTCGTAGCTATCTGGGGGAGCAGGCGCTTGCCAAGGGCAATACCGCCAAGGCGCGCAACTATGTGAAGCGACGGGATCCGACGCGGGCTGAACATCTGCAGGTCATTTCTGTTACCAACTTCAAGGGCGGTTCGGGCAAAACAACATCGTCCGCCCATCTGGCGCAGTATCTGGCGATGACCGGGCACCGTGTTCTGGCGGTGGATCTTGACCCGCAGGCTTCTCTTTCAGCGCTTTTTGGTTACCAGCCCGAGCTTGATCTGTCCGGCAATGATACGCTCTATGGCGCTATCCGTTATGATGAGGATGTGCGACCGCTTAGTGAGATTATTCGCAAGACCTATTTCCACAATATCGATATCGTTCCCGGTAATCTCGAACTGCAGGAATTCGAACACTCTACGCCGCGTGCGCTTTCTGAGCGCAGGCCGGGGGACGATTCTGCGCTGTTCTTCACCCGAGTTCAATCGGCGCTTTTAAGCGTTGCCGATAATTATGATGTCGTCGTTCTGGATTGTCCGCCGCAGCTTGGCTACCTTACGCTTTCGGCCCTTTGCGCATCCAGCTCCGTCATCGTGACAGTTCATCCACAAATGTTGGACGTGGCGTCCATGAGCCAGTTTCTGTTCATGACGTCGGATTTGCTGAACGTGGTCCGCGAGGCGGGCGGAACGTTGAACTTTGATTTTCTGCGCTACCTCATTACTCGTTTTGAGCCGCACGACGGACCACAGGCGCAGATCGCCGGGTTCCTGCGTTCGCTCTTTGGCGAACGTGTGCTGACCTCAACCATGGTGAAATCGACCGCAATTTCTGATGCCGGTTTGACCAAGCAGACATTGTATGAGGTTGGACGTGAAAACTTTAGCCGTGGAACCTATGACCGCGCCATCGAGGCGCTGGATGCGGTAAATGCGGAAATCGAAACCTTGATCCACTCGGCATGGGGGCGTGCATGATGGCGGGGCGCGACCGGAAAAATTCTCTGAGGGCATTGTTCGGTGAGACGGGTATGCCGACACCGGAAAACAAACCCCAGGCTGAATTGCCGGTTGTCTCAAAAGACAGCGCGGGGGCTCAGCCGCAACGGACATCGTCTGGTGCTGTCAAGGCGATGGGCCTTTCCCTCAACAATCTGACCCGGGAGGCCGATGAGGCGCGCGCACTGCGCCAGGCTATTGAAGAGGGTGAACGGGTTATCGAACTCGACCCTGCGAAAGTCAGCTCGTCCTTTGTCGCTGATCGGTTGAGTGAGGCGGAGGAGCATGATCCGGACTTTCTGGCTCTCGTTGAGAGCGTGCGGGAGAGCGGTCAGCAGGTCCCCATTCTGGTGCGGCCACTTGCCGAAGAGAGTGGTCGTTTTCAGGTTGCATATGGTCATCGCCGCCTGAAAGTGGCGACCCGTTTGGGGCTACCTGTTAAAGCCATCGTCCGGCCGCTGAGTGATGACGAGCTGGTTCTGGCGCAGGGCAAGGAAAATGCCGAACGGCGAAATCTCAGCTTCATAGAGCGTGCGCTCTTTGCCAAGTTGCTGACTGATCGTGGCTTTGACCGAAAGCTGGTGGGCGAGGCGCTTGCCATTCAGAAAAGCGAACTCTCGCGGCTGCTCCAGGTTGCAGAAGCCGTGCCAATCCGCTTCGCACGCGCGGTTGGGCCTGCGCCCAAGGCGGGCCGCGAACGCTGGATGGCTCTTGCAGACATTTTCGAGAAGGACGACGGTTCGGCGGTCGAAAAAGCGACGGCCATTCTTCAAACAGACGCGTTCAGGCTTGCAGAGACGGACAAGCGCTTTCAGTTGCTGTTCAACAGGCTGAACGAGCGGTCAAAGCCTGTAAAGCTGAAGCGCACGGACATAAAGGACCAATCCGGTCGGGTTATCGCGCGGTTGGATCGCAGCGGAGCGGCTGCGAAAATTGAATTCTCGGCGGGTCTCGACCCGCGATTTATCGATCAGGTGAGTACTTTGATTGAGGCTGAATATGCCCGATTTGCGGGGGACGCAAAGGGCTGAATTCACCCTGCGGTTCTTTCAGAACGGCAGATATTTTTGAACTGGGAAGAAGGGAAGAGCAAGGGACAAGAAAAAAGGACCTCCAAAACGTCACCATTCCGGAAGCCCTCTCCTATGTAGCAATCTGAGAGAATCACTTCCATCGGGCAAAGTCAAGTATCGACAGCGGGCATCGCTGCTTCGAATAGGTTTTTTATTCCCTTGAATGGCGATCAAATGTTGATCCGGCGATCTGAAGTCAGGCCGTCTTCCGGATAAATGTTTTGCTGCGTCCATTTCGTGCCTCTCTTTGAGGGATATCATGACGGAACAACTCGCGACGACGCCTTTTGGCGGCGGACGGATGTCTGCGCGCCTTTTTGCCAGGCAGGCAGCTGTGGCCAAACGGCAGGAAGAAATCAGGCAAGGGCAAGGCGGAAATGACGGGGGCGCTGCCGACAAATGGCAGTTGTTGCGCGCGCTGACCGAAGCGCGGGCAGCCTATGGCCTTGGTGATCGGACGATTATGCTTCTGGAGGCTCTTGCCTCCTTTACCCCAGAACGGGAACTCGACGGTAGCAAACCTATTATCGTATTCCCATCGAACCGCGAACTTTCCATCCGTGCTCGAGGCATGGCGCCCGCAACGATCCGTCGCCATCTCGCGGCGTTGGTCGATGCGGGGCTGCTTTTCCGTCGCGACAGCGCTAATGGCAAGCGGTATTGCCGCCGGGGGGATGATGGCCTGGTGGAAGATGCTTTCGGCTTTGATCTTGCACCCTTGGCGCTGAAGGCGGCTGAGATCTACCAATTCGCAGAAAGCGCGCGCGCAGAAGCGGCAGCCATTAGGGCTCTGAGAACGGAAATTACGCTACACCAACGGGATATTTCCAAAATCATTGAAGCGGCGTTGGACGAAGCTAGGTCAGGCGATTGGTTAGAGTTTGCCGACAGGCTGGCTGAATGCAGCGGAAGGTTGTCACGAAACGCCCCCGCAAACCTTCTGCAAGGTCTGCGTGATATGTTGGTGAAGCTGAGGCAGGAGGTGGAAAACACCTATCTCGATAGTCTCTCAGAAGAAGAAATGAGCGCCAATGAACATCATTCTGAGCGCCACTATCAGAATTCAAATACAGACCCCATTTTTGAATCTAACGGCTTAGAAACAATAAATGCGGCGGATTCTGTGCAAGAAGAGCCAACCCCTGAACGAAGGGCGGCTATTAGTTTGAGAAAGTTACGGCAAATTTGCCCAGAAATAGGGGAATATGCACGCGATGGAATATCGAGTTGGGCCGATCTTATCAAAACGGCCGATCTTGTGCGCTCAATGCTGGGCGTTTCGCCCGATGCCTGGGCCAAGGCGCGCGCCGCAATGGGGGATCAGCAGGCCGCCGTTGTCATCGCCGCTATCCTGGAACGGTCAGACAGTATTCGATCGCCGGGTGGCTATCTGCGTGATTTGACGCGAAAGGCCGAAGCCGGCGCATTTTCGATCTTGCCCATGTTGAACGCGCTTGGCAGTAAGCGGGAGTGAGCGCTATCAGTTTCGGGTGTCTTCAGGTAACTATGTGCGCATTCAATCGAGCTACACTTATGCCGATCTGGGCGGCCCGACTGAATCGCGAACGACGAGCTCGGGCGTCAGCAGGATTTCATTTTTGGGCGGCTCAGCCTTGGACAGGAGTTCAAACAGCAACGCCATCGCCTTTCTGCCCATTGTCGTTCTTGGTTGGCGAATGGTTGTGAGCGGGGTGGACAGGAAGCCGGCCTGCGGTACGTCGTCAAAGCCGGTGATGGAAAAGTCCCTTGGCACGGAGTAGCCGCGGGCCGTCAACCCGGTTATGACACCGATCGCGGTCTGATCGTTGACGCACATGAGCGCTGTCGGCAGTGTGTCGCGCATGAAAAGTTGCTCGAGCGCCAGCCTGCCGCTTTCAACCGTTCCGTCGCCATCAAGGACAATTCGCATTTCTTGCGGGATCCGGGCGGCGTCCATTCCATCCTCGTATCCCTGACGGCGACGCTGGCTGGCAAGTTTGGTTCGGGAATCGCCGATGAATGCGATCCGTCGATGTCCCTGCGCGAGCAAGAGATCAACCGCCTTGCGCCCACCTGCCAAATCGTCGACGCCCACATAGGGTATTCCGCCGTTAAAAACCGGCTCGAACACACCAACGGCAGGTGGAAGATTGGCGACCATTTCCTGGTGTCCGAAAGGTAGAACACCGGTGAAGAGAATGAGTCCGGCTGCCTGGTTCGAACTGATGAATTTGAGATATTCCAGCCCTAGCTGGACGTCGTTCTGGGTATGCCCGATAAGAATACCATATCCGTGATCGCGCGCCTCGTTTTCCAGGCCGACAAGGATATTGGAAAAGTTGGGGTCGCCGATATCCGGCGCCACCACCAGAATCATGTTTGACCGGCCCAGGCGCAGACTTCTGGCAAGAGCATTCGTCGTATAGCCAGTAATCGCGATTGCTTGGTTGACTTTCTGTCTGGTGGACTTTGCAACCTTCTCTGGCGTGTGGATTGCGCGCGATACGGTCGCAATTGAAACCTCAGCAAGCCGAGCGACGTCTTCAATGGTTGCAGTGTTGGAATTCGACACGTTTGGCTGCCTCGATACCGCGCTGGCTGCGACACTACACAGACTTCCGTCGGGATCAATCTTTCCTATTGCGAAATCCCTATTACTCCAAATGTAAACCTTTACATAGCCGATGTAAAGGTTTACATAAGGCTCAGACAGGGGGGAGACTGTCTGGGGAGGGACTATGAGCACACTCGACGTTTCGAACGGGGAAGTCATTCTGGCCGCGCGCCGGATTTCCAAGTTCTTTGGCGGCATTCAGGTTCTCTTTAGCGTCAATTTCGATTTGCGAGCGGGTGAGATTCACGCGCTCGTGGGGGAAAATGGCGCGGGTAAATCCACATTCGTCAAAATTATGTCCGGGTTCGAACAGCCTGACGGCGGCGAAATTGTGCTGAATGGCAAGCCGATCAGCCTGCCCGCAAATGGTGCGGCGGAAGCTCTCGGCATTGTCATTATCCATCAGGAATTCAATCTTGCGGAGCATTTGACCGTCGCCGAAAGCCTGTTCCTCGGGCGCGAGCTCACGCGTTATGGAATGCTGGACAGGAAGCGTATGCGTAGTGAAACGCGCGCAGTTCTTGATGGTCTCAATTCATCAATTGACGAAAACGCGTTGATTAGCTCGCTCTCCGTCGCCGACAAGCAGATGGTCGAGATTGCAAAGGCCATCAGCAAGGATGCGCGCGTTATTTTTATGGACGAGCCGACGGCGGTTTTGTCCCAGGAAGAATCGCGCGTGCTTTTTGATCAGGTGCGGCGATTGCGTGACCAGGGAACGAGCTTTGTATTTGTGTCCCACAAGCTCAACGAGGTGCTTGAACTGACAGACACGGTGACTGTTTTGCGTGACGGTCAATGGGTCAAGACCACGTCAACCTCCCAACTTGATGCCGATTCCATTGCCCAGCTCATGGTGGGACGCGAGTTGTCGAGCCTTTATCCGGCCAAAAAGGAGCCGGATGTGGACGGGGAAGTTGTGCTTTCCGCAAGGGGAATAACGACCGGATATGTGCGTGACGCGTCATTCGACGTTCGGCGCGGCGAAATCGTCGGTTTTTCGGGTCTTATCGGTTCGGGGAGATCGGAACTGATGGAGGCGGTGACAGGCCTGCGGCCACGCCAGGCCGGTGAGGTGTTTGTTCATGGTCAGCCATTGCCCGCAGGCGATGTTCACGCCGCAAACGGAGTAGGCCTCGCCTACATGACAAAGGATCGTAAGTCCAAGGGACTGCTGCTTGGTTCCCGAATGCCGGTGAACCTGACGCTGCAATCATTGGATAGACACAGCCGGTTCGGCTATCTGAACCCGGCAAGCCAGGCGAAAGCGCTGGCGCGAGCCCGCAGGCGTTTTGATATCCGGGTACGCGACAGTCGCGTCATTGCAGGCCGGATGTCCGGCGGCAATCAGCAGAAACTCATGCTGGCCAAAGTTATGGAGATAGAGCCCGAGATCATCATCATTGATGAGCCGACGCGGGGCATTGATGTAGGCACCAAGCAGCAGATCTACCATTTTATCGCGGCGCTAGCGCGAGACGGAAAGTCAATCATCGTCGTGTCTTCTGGAATGCAGGAGATCATCGGAATGTGCACGCGCGTCGCGGTGATGCGGGAAGGCTGCATCACCGGATGGCTGGAGGGCGATGAAATCAATGAGCAGGAAATCATGCGCTACTCGGCCGGTTTGAAACAGATGGCGAGTTAGCGCCGGGGCGTCGCAGCTGCCGGCAATTGGGAGGAAAGCTTGGACACGGAAGCAGAAAAAATGAGCGAACATGATGTTAAACCCGGGCGGTTCAGCCTTGAATTTGACATGCGCGTTGTCGCTCCATTTATTGCACTATTGTTGCTGCTCGTGGTGGGCATGTTTGTGAATCCCAATTTCATTGGTCTGACAAATCTTGCCAATGTAGCAACACGTAGCGCTTTCATCGCCATCATTGCTGTGGGTGCGACATTTGTCATTTCGTCCGGCGATCTTGATCTTTCCGTCGGCTCGATGCTGGCTTTTGTCGCCAGTTTGATGATCATTTTCCTCAATAACGATTTGATCGCCGACCCGGCGTTAAGGCTGGTGGCAGCGCTTGTATTCGCCTTGCTCGCGGGGGCCGCCTGTGGCCTGTTCAATGGGCTAGTAACCACCGTTGGTCGCATTGAACCCTTTATCGCGACACTGGGAACGATGGGTATCTACCGTGGTCTGACAACCTGGCTTTCGCAAGGCGGGGCCATAACCCTGCGCAATCCGGAAATCCAGCAGCTTTATTCGCCTGCCTATTTCGGTTCGATTTTCGGTATTCCAGTGCCCATCGTTGTCATTTTTGCTGTCACGCTTGTCGCGTCTTTCATTCTTTATCGCACCCGCTATGGCCGCCACGTTGTTGCCGTCGGTTCCAGCCGAGATGTTGCTCGCTATTCCGGCATATCCGTCGACAAAGTGCGCATCATTGCCTTCACCATACAGGGGCTCTGCGTAGCGATAGCCGTTCTTCTCTACGTGCCCCGTTTGGGGTCCACATCGGCGACCACCGGCATTTTGTGGGAGCTGCAGGCCATCACCGCGGTGGTGGTCGGCGGAACCGCGCTGAAAGGCGGCGCGGGCAGGGTCTGGGGCACAATTTGCGGCGCCTTTATTCTGGAATTGGTTGGAAACATCATGCTGCTTTCCAACTTTATCAGCGAATACCTGATCGGAACGATCCAGGGGTCAATCATCATCATTGCGATGCTCGTGCAGCGGTCGCTGACACGCAAGTCGTAAAGGGGGAGCCGGTTAACAGGCGGCCGGTGAAAGGAAGCGCCTTGAATGAGCAACATGACAGGGAGTGAGACATGTTGAAAAAACTGACCGGAGCCGCGTTTTTGGCGGTTGCACTGACAACTGCCGCTTGGGCAGGTGACACGAAAGTAATCGGGGTATCAATCCCCGCAGCCGACCATGGCTGGACAGCAGGCGTGGTCTATCATGCGGAACGAATTGCCGCTGAAATCCAGAAAGAGCATCCCGATGCCAAGGTGATCGTCAAGACATCACCGGATGCGGCGAGCCAGGCAAATGCCATCCAGGACCTTGCCGTACAAGGACTGGATGCTCTGGTTATACTGCCAACGGATCCGGATCCTTTGGTCAACGCCATCAGGCAGGTCAAGGGCAATGGTACTTTTGTCGCGCTTGTCGACCGCGCGCCCAGCGTTAACGACAATTCGGTCCGCGATCTCTATGTTGCCGGCAACAACCCAGCTCTTGGTGAAGTGGCCGGCGAATACATCAAGGCACATACCCCTGATGCTGAAGTCGTCATCGTTCGCGGTCTTCCAATCCCGATCGATCAGCAACGTCAGGATGGTTTTGACAAGGGTATCGCCGGGTCGAATATCAAGATCCTTGATCGGCAGTTCGGCAACTGGAACCGCGATGATGCGTTTAAGGTCATGCAGGACTTCCTGACCAAGTTCCCGAAGATTGATGTTGTCTGGTGTCAGGACGACGACATGGCTGTTGGCGTGTTGCAGGCAATTGAGCAGGCCAAGCGCACGGACATCCAGTATGTGATTGCCGGTGCTGGCTCGAAGGAAATGATCAAGAAGGTCATGGATGGCGACAAGATGATCCCAGTCGATGTCCTGTATCCGCCAGCAATGGTTGGAACCGCAATGGAAATGACGGCGGCCGCACTCTTCGATCATGTTCCCGCACGGGGCGTTTACACGCTTGATGCGACGCTGGTGACACCGGAAAATGCGAAGGATTACTACTTCCCGGATTCACCGTTTTGATCCTTTGAAAATCTCAGGAACTCAAAACATGCCTGCGCGGGAAAGGCCCGCGCAGGTTTTCTGACTTCGGTCATCGGGCAGGCTTAACTACGGAGAAATCGGATGCGAACCCTTAAGGGACCTGGTTTGTTTTTAGCGCAATTTGGTGGAGATGCTCCGCCGTTCAACTCTTGGGCGTCTATCACCAAATGGGCGGCCGAATGCGGATATCTGGGCGTCCAGATACCGAGCTGGGACGGACAACTGTTCGACCTTGAAAAGGCGGCGGCGTCCAAAGATTACTGTGACGAAATCGCCGGGATTGCCAGGGAAAACGGTGTAGAGATCACGGAACTTTCGACCCATCTTCAAGGTCAACTTGTTGCGGTCCACCCGGCCTATGATGAGGCTTTTGACGGTTTTGCGGCGCCCTCGGTGCGCGGCAATCCGAAAGCGCGTCAGGAATGGGCGGTTGATCAGGTGAAGAAATGCCTGACGGCATCGCGTCATCTGGGACTGGATGCCATGGCCACATTTTCTGGCGCATTGTGCTGGCCGTTCATGTATCCGTGGCCGCAACGTCCGGCAGGACTGGTGGAAACGGCTTTTGAGGAGCTGGCTAAGCGCTGGACGCCGATCCTCAACCATGCCGAGGAATGCGGCGTGGATGTCTGCTACGAAATTCACCCGGGCGAAGATCTGCATGACGGGGTTACTTTCGAGATGTTCCTTGAGCGGGTGAAGAACCACGCGCGCGCCAACATGCTCTACGATCCATCGCATTATGTATTGCAATGCCTCGACTATCTCGACCATATCGACATCTATCGTGAGCGCATCAAGATGTTTCACGTCAAGGACGCGGAATTCAATCCGACGGGCCGTCAGGGCGTTTATGGCGGTTATCAGTCCTGGGTTGACCGGGCAGGGCGCTTCCGTTCTCTTGGCGACGGCCAGGTAGATTTTGGCGCGGTCTTTTCCAAAATGGCTGCGAACGATTTTTCCGGCTGGGCGGTGGTTGAATGGGAATGCTGCCTGAAGCATCCTGAAGACGGGGCGCGTGAGGGCGCGCAATTTGTCAAGGATCACATTATCCGCGTTACCGAGAAGGCATTTGACGACTTTGCCGACGGTGGCACAGACGAAGCCGCAAACCGTAGAATGCTCGGAATTTGAGGGAGGCAAGCATGGCAATTGAAGGAACAACGGAAAAGCGCGAAGGGCGCATCCGGCTTGGAATGGTTGGCGGAGGCTCGGGTGCATTTATTGGAGCAGTCCATCGGATAGCTGCGCGCATGGACGATCACTATGAACTGGTGGCCGGCGCACTGTCGTCGACGCCTGAAAAGGCGCAGGCGTCGGGTGCCGAACTGGGCCTTGATCCCTCGCGGGTTTATGACGACTACAAGGCCATGGCGATCCGCGAGGCTAAGTTGAAACAGGGCATTGAAGCTGTTTCAATTGTAACGCCAAATCACATGCACTACCCGGCGGCCGTTGAATTCCTCAGGCGCGGCATCCATGTGATCTGCGACAAGCCCCTCAGCTCAAACCTGGCAGACGCCAAGAAGCTGGCGAATGCGGCAGAAAAATCCGGTGCGCTTTTCATTTTGACCCATAATTATTCAGGCTATCCCATGGTGCGTCAGGCGCGCGCCATGGTGGCGGCCGGCGAGCTTGGCGAGATCAGGCTTGTGCAGATGGAATATCCGCAGGACTGGCTGGCGGAACCCCTCGAACAGACAGGGCAGAAGCAGGCGGAATGGCGCACGGACCCTGCGCGCTCGGGTATAGGCGGCTCCACCGGCGACATCGGAACGCATGCCTACCAGCTCGGCTGCTTCGTCTCGGGGCTTGAGCTCGACGAATTGGCCGCCGACGTGCACACATTCGTTCCGGGCCGACAACTGGACGACAACGCGCATGTGATGATGCGTTTCAAGGGGGGCGCGAAAGGTTTGTTATGGTGCAGCCAGGTGGCCCCGGGCAATGAAAACGCGCTCCGGGTCCGTGTTTATGGCTCTAAAGGTGGGCTTGAATGGGAACAGGAAAACCCGAACTATCTCTGGTACACACCGCTTGGCGGCGTGAAGCAGTTGATCACACGATCAGGCGCCGGGGCTACTGATGTCGCCAACCGGGTGACCCGCACGCCGCCCGGTCACCCCGAGGGATATCTGGAAGGATTTGCCAATATCTATGCCGAAGCGGCGAGGGCCATCCTAGCCAGGCGGCATGGTGCTACTGTTGATCCGGCAGTGCAGTATCCGTCTATCGCCGACGGGTTGAAAGGTATGCAGTTCGTGACGGCGTGCATAGCCTCTTCAAAACGCAACGGTGCTTGGACGAAGGTCTGACATCGAACATTAGCCCGAGAGGGCTTCAGACTGCCTGCGCATGTCAAAGTGCAGGCAGTCGGTTCGTTCGTTATGCCGGGGTTTTCCTAGGGTGCTAGTTGTCTGCTGGTGAAAGGAGTTGGCTTGATCGCAAGAGCGTTTCACGCGCTGAGTTCAAGTGTGTCTGGCAAGCTTCTTCAATGGCCGCCGGGTCCCGTTTCAAGAGCGCGTCGATATAGTTCAGGTGTTCGCGGATGGCAACTTCGTTGCGCTGGCGCTCGTCATGTTTCCGCCATTGATAGTGATAGTGGAATATCAATGTCATAGTGTCATAGAAACTGTCGATGAACCGGTTGGGAATCACCGAATTGACCAACAAATGAAAGCGACTGTCGAGATCTGAAAAATCGTGGTAGCGATCATCGACATCATCCAGGAGGTTCAGGTGTTCCGCCCGTATGGCGATTAGTTTTTTCCGGATCTGTTCATTCTCCGGCGCTGAGGCGAATGACATTGCCGAACGCATTTCGAACATCTGGCGCACTTCGAAGAGTTCCAAGGCGAAATCTCGCGTAAAGCCATTAAACAGCCAGCCTGTGTTATGGCGTTTTTCAATCAGCCCGAAGCGCTGAAATCGGTTCAGAAACTCCCGTAGAATTGTTGTCGCAACGCCCAGCTTTCTGGCGAGTTCGAGCTCGCTTATAACTGTTCCCGGTTGCGTGCCAGACTCATGAATCCATTGCATGAAACGGGTCTCGACCAGTTTGGATTGCGGCACAGTCTGCTCGTCGGGAAATTTGCTGTAGTCGGCGTCTGGCGTGTCCATCCGCCGCCGTGGCAGACTTTCGGTGATCAGCCCTTGGTCTGCAAGCGAGTGCAGAACCTTGCGTACCGTTGTTCGGCTCACGTCCAGCGTCGCGCATAATGCATTCTCGGAGGGTAGAATCATGCCGGGGTCGAATCCCTCCAGCATGTCCAACATGTCATTGAATGCGCGTTTGTAAATCGTTTCCGCTCGCATGCCGTCCCACCCAGCGCTGTCGCAACCAGCACATATATCCAACAAAAGATGTCTATCATTTCGCGCGGGAAAGACAAAGGCTTGGGGTCTGCCAAAAGTGCATGCCCGGTGGCCTGACGCATTGGGCGATATTGTTTAAGTGATTGAGATAAAACATGTAATAACTGCGTGTTTTCCTTGTGATGAGCGTGTGTTGTTGTCGAAAATCCGCTGCGCTTCCCTCTTTTGACATCAAATCTGTGCTGCTGGCGCTCATAATCAGAAGCTGGGGCAGTCTCTAAATTGTGTATTTTTAATACATAAAAAACATATTGACCTGCAAATTAGACATGTTTTTTATATACAAAATTATTCTTGGAGAGTGAATTGACGGAACCAGTTGATAGCCAGGGTGTTCAACGACGCCTGTCAGAACCTGATGTGGATCAGGCCGCGTCGGCATGGGGGTTGCCTCTGGGTTTGCGCCTGCTAAGCGTTGGCCCGACGTTGGTTCTTATTCTGCTGATTGTGGTCGTTGGCGTCGTTACACCGAATTTTCTGCGGCCTATCAATATCAGCAATATTCTTGCCCAGGTCGCTGTTATCGCCATCGTTGCCATGGGACAGCAACTGGTCGTCTTGACCCGCGGCATCGATCTGTCTGTAGGGTCCAATCTGGCTCTCGCAACAGTTGTCGGCGGACTGGTTTATAGTCAGGTGGATTCCGACTTCGCGGTCGTTACGGCCATGATCCTGGCGGGTGCTGCTGTGGGGGCAGTCAATGGCGCGGTGTATGTTTACGGGCGCCTTCCTCATCCCTTCATCGTTACCTTGGCCACCTTAAGCATCTGTCGCGGTATCGCACTTGAACTGGCGCCCGGGCACACGACCATGCGTGGTATGCCAGATGGCATTTCTGCTTTGGGTGAAACGTCTTTTTTGGGGTTGCCTGCTTCTTTCTTTGTTGTTGCTGCGGTTGCGCTGGTTATCCTGGTCCTGACCAAGGCCATGGTGGTTGGCCGCTGGATCTACGCGGTTGGAGGTTCTCCGGAATCCGCGCGCAGCATGGGCATCCCGGTCAAGGGCGTTTTGCTTGCGACTTACGTAATTTCCGGCATATGCGCGGGTATCGGAGCCGTCGTTCTTTCGGGTAGAACAGCCGCTGCCTCACCGCTTTACGGCAATCTTCTGGAACTGGACACGATTGCAGCCGTTATTATTGGCGGCGCAAGTTTTCTGGGTGGGCGCGGGCATATCGGCCATGCCCTCATAGGCGCGGTGTTGATTGGCGTCATCCGCAATGCGTTGAACCTGCTCGGTGTCGACGTCTTTTTCCAGATGATAGCCATCGGTCTTGTCATCGTCGTTGCGGTCGAGGCGGACGTTTTGCGGACATATCTGGAAGGGCGCGCCCGTGTCATTCAATCCGGGAGGGTGCAATGAACTCTTCAAGCCATCCCGCACTAGCCGTCAGGCGTGCGCAGAAACGCTTCGGCGCGATCCATGCACTCAAGGATGTGAGTTTTGAGGCGCATCGGGGAGAGGTACTGGCGCTGCTGGGTGACAATGGTGCGGGCAAGTCGACCATTATCAAATGCATCAGTGGCATTCATGCGCTCGATGAGGGTGAAATCCTGCTGGACGGTAAAAGGGCGCCGCTTCATTCGCCGGCCGCGGCCCGGCTAGCGGGCGTGGAGACGGTCTATCAGGATCTTGCCCTCTTTGATAATTTGTCAGCCGCGCAGAATTTTTATTGCGGTCGTGAACTGGATTTTCCTGCCTGGCTGCCCAAGCCACTGCGCTTTCTCAACAGCGCCGCCATGTCGCGTAATGCGGCGGAAGTTATCGACCGGTTCAAGGTGAATCTGCCGAAATTTGATGCGCCGGTCGCGCTGATGTCTGGTGGGCAGCGCCAGGCCATTGCCGTGGCGCGTTCGACCGTGTTTGCCCGCAAGGTTGTCATTCTCGATGAGCCAACAGCTGCGTTGGGTTTGCGTGAATCGCGCAAGGTTCTTGACCTCATTGCCCAGCTGAAAGCTGAGGGTAATGCGGTCATTCTGATCACCCACAACATGGAACACGTCCTGGAGCTTGCCGACCGGGCAGTGGTGCTGCGGCAGGGTCGGAAGGTGGGTGAATTGAAGCCGACCGAAGCAAACAAACAGGAACTCGTTGCAATGATTGTCGGGGCCGAGGGCTAACGGGCGTCTCGGCCATCACATTCGCTGCCCGGAGGGGGTGGTGGAAAAACGGCGGCAGCCGTTGATTTCAACAGGGAGAAGGAAAATGAAATATAGATCGATACTGGGGGCCATCATGCTCGCAGCTGCGTCGGCCGCGCCGACATTGGCAGCGGATGCGATCAAGCTTGGCTTTATTACCAAGTTCCCCGTACCATTCTTCAAGACCATGGAAGATGCCGCCAAGGCCTACGCCGAGGCACATCCCGGTGTGGAAATCACTTACGGGCAGGGGACTTCCGCCACGGATATCGAAGGTCAGATCGCTTTGATTGAATCGATGGTGACCAATGGCGTGCAAGGAATTGCTATTACGCCCGTAGATCCCACGGTTGCGACCACGCTCGACAAGGCTGTCGCTGCAGGCGTCAAGGTAGTCCTCATGGACAATAATATTCCCGATTGGGAGAACGGGACCGCGCTTGCAACCACCAACAACTACAATGCTGGCAAAATCGCTGGCGCGTATTTGAAAACCGTTCTGAAGGACGGCGATACGCTGGGCATTCTGGAGGGTGTTCCCGGCGTTCCCGCCCTGGATGATCGCGTCAAAGGCATGCTTGACGGCTTGAGTGGCGTCAACGCGAATATTGTCGGTCGTGGTGCAACAAACTGCACTGAAGAACTGGGTATCAGCGTCGCAGAAGACCTGTTGACGAAGAACCCTGATCTGAAGGCGATTTATGCTGCATGTGGCCCGCCGGCGGCTGGTGCTGCCCGTGCCATCAAGACGGCTGGGATCGCGCCCGACAAGATCCTGCTTGTTGGTTTCGACTTTTGCTGCGGCGAAGCGGAAGCTATGGCAGAGGGTACCGAGGACGCCAGCGTCGCACAGTTTCCGTCAAAAATGGCGGAGCTTGGGGTAGATGCTCTGGTAAAGGCAATCAATGGCGAGCAGGTGGAATCACTTATCGATTCTGGCGCTGCCTTGGTTACGCCGGAGAACATGGACCAATTCAAGTAATATGAGAGCCGGAGCGGTGTTTTGTCGCTTCGGCTTTTAGAAAATTTCTGATAGCTGCTGGCTGCCGGTGTTTCGGCAGCTTTCTGTAATTACCAACATGATGGAGAATTTTGAAAATGCGTGCGTTGATGATCGACGGCATTGGCTCGAACGTTATGCGCGAGGTCGAAAACCCTGTGCCGAAGGACGGCGAAGTGCTGATCTCGGTAAAGCATGTAGGGCTCTGCGGCAGTGATCTCTCCACCTTCACCGGGCTCAATCCACTGGTTTCATTACCGCGGATTCCGGGCCACGAAATCGGTGGTGAGATCATATCCGCAGGTCCCGGGGTTTCAGCAGACTATGCGCCAGGGCGGCGAGTTATCGTCATGCCATATACATCTTGTGGCGAGTGTTCGTCTTGCAGACAGGGGCGGGTGAATGCCTGCCGTTATAATCGTACGCTCGGCGTTCAGCAGGATGGCGGGCTTTCCGACATGATTGCGCTTCCCGCTTCCAAACTCATCCTCAACGATACGCTGGAACCGCGCCATCTTGCGCTCGTGGAGCCGCTGTCAGTGGGCTTTCACGCAGTCGCGCGCGGACGTGTCACATCGGGTGACCGGGTCGTTGTGATTGGGTGCGGCATGATTGGGATGGGCGCTATTGCCGGTGCGGCGGCGCAGGGCGCAACAGTCATTGCTCTTGATGTTAGTGCTGCAAAGCTGGAAACCGCACGGCGTTATGGCGCAGCCCACACCATCGACAGTTCTGCGGGAAATGTCGCGGCTGCGATTGATGAACTGACCGGGGGCGATGGCGCTGATGTTGTTATCGAGGCCGTTGGCCTGCCCGCAACATTTACCCAGGCGATTGATCTTGTCTGTTTTGCTGGCCGGGTTGTCTATATCGGCTACAGCAAGGCAGAGGTTACCTACGACACCAAGTTCTTCAATTTGAAGGAACTCGACATCATGGGATCGCGTAACGCGACCATGGACGATTTTCGGGCCGTTATCACCTATCTTGAAAACCTGAAAGATACTCCAGATGGGTTGATTTCAAAGCTGTTTGCCTTTGATGAGGCCGACAAGGCGCTGCCCTACTGGGTTGAGACGCGGGCAGAAACGCTCAAGCTGATCATTACCGTCGGAGACGAGTCGTAAATGCACGATATGAAATCTCCGAGGCTGAACGTTTCTCGTTGTCCTGACCGTCCAGCGCTGCGCCCGCGTATCCGGCAGTTTGGCGGCGGCAATTTCCTGCGTGGCTTTATCGACGTGATGGTCGATCAAGTGAACGAGCGGATTGATGGTGATTGGGGCATTGTCATTGTCCGAGCAATTGCGGATGGAAAGAATGGCAGCCTGAATGAGCAGGATGGCCTATACACGGTTATTGAGCGCGGGCTGGATGATGATGGCAATGCCGTATCTCGCCCGCGCATTGTGAAATCGGTGCTGGAAGAAAAATTCGCCAACACCCAGTGGGATGATGTTCTGACGCTTGCACGCAATCCCGACATTGAAATCGTTACTTCCAATGCGACTGATGCGGGCATCTTCTTTGACAGCAATGCCCGTTATGCAGGCACGCCGCCCGGCCCCTATCCGGCCAATCTGACACGGCTTTTGCACGAGCGCTGGAAAGATTTGGGCGGTAGGCGGGAGTTCGGTTGGCAGATCCTCCCATGCGAGTTGATCGATCATAACGGGGAAGAGCTTGCCCGTGTTGTTGAGCAATATGTTGACGCATGGGACCTGGAGCCGGATTTCAAAAGCTGGGTCAAGGACGCCAATGTGTTTTACAACACGCTAGTCGACCGTATCGTGCCCGGGTTCCCGCGTGGCGAGGACGAGGCCTTACGCGCAGAACTGGGCTACGAGGATCGCTATATGACGGTGGCGGAGTTGTTCTGCTTCCTTGCCGTTGAACAAAAGCCGGATCAGCCGGATTTCAAGCTTCCACTTGCTGATCATGATACCGGCACGATTATCACAAGCGATGTTACGCCATATAAGGCGCGCAAGGTCTCTATCCTCAATGGCGCTCATACAGCTCTTTGTCCCCTGGCGCTCATCGGCGGGGTCGAGACGGTGGTGGAGGCCATGGAGCATCCCGCTGGCCGGGCATTTTTGCAGACGCTGTTTGACAATGAGATCATACCTTTTGTCAGCCTGCCGAAAGACGAGTTGGAAAGCTTTGCGGCTGATACACTCAGACGGTTCAGCAATCCGTTCGTTCGGCATCGGTGGCATGACATCAGCTTAAACGGGCTCGCGAAATTCCGTGTCCGCAACCTCGACAATCTTCTTGCCTATGGTGATCGCTCTGGTGTGTCTGCGCCTTTGATGTCTCTGTCGCTAGCGGCTTGGCTAGCTTTTTATCTCGGGCGGTTTGCCGGCTCGGCTGAACTGTCACCACGCGATGATCAGAAGACGCTCTCGATGGTCAATGAATATGGCAAGCTGGACGACGGCAGTGTTGAAGGGGTGCGCGCCATGGTGTCAGGTTTTCTTTCAGAGGCGGCATTGTGGGGGCGGTCGATCGACACTCCGTTGCTCAGGGAAGATGTTGCGACTTGGTTTGAAACCATTACCGCAAAGCCTTTCAGCATGGATGTGTTAGGAGAACTCATCCAGCAAGTGTAGCTCATTTCAGGTCACTTTCACCCGGTCGAAGTGTCATGGGGCTTCGCATTTGCACGGTCGTCCGGGGGAAGCGCGCGCTATAAGCAGGTATTTGTGATAGCAGCGCTTCTGCCAGCGACACGCCGAGATCGTGCAATGAGGCGCTGAAACAGGTCAGCGATGGGACGAGAAATCTGACGGTCGGCTCATCGCGAAATCCTATAATGGCAAGGTCGCGCCCGGGCTTGAGGCCAAGTTCGGCAAGCCTGCGGTAGATTCCGATCGCGGTTGTTTCATAGATCAGCAGAATAGCAGTTGGTGGATCCGGCATGGCCAAAAGGTCATCTACCAGTTCATAGCCCACCTCTTCAGAGCGCTTTGTGGTCACAACCAGCGCCGGGTCATAATCCAGGCCGTGGCGTAGCATGGATTCCCGATAGGCATTGTGGAAGAGCGGTCCGAAATTGATTTTTTCGGCTGGAACCGTGACAGCAATTCGGCGATGGCCAGCGGCCGCAAGGCGGGCAATTGCGTCGTTCGCCACCCCTTCGAAATCAAGGTCGATCCAGGAATAATTCTCACCCGTGCTGCTTCGACCCAAAGTTACAAAAGGCATTTTGGCGGATTGAAGCAGCTCAATGCGTGGATCGACTTCGCGCGTTGCGGAGACGATAACACCGTCAAATACTTTGCGAGTGAGGAAGCGCTCCAAATAGCTCACACCAGGGGTGTTGCTTGGGTGTGGCAGGACCAGGAGATCCATACCGATTTCAGTCAGCACGGATTGCACCCCGTCAAAGACACCCATGAAGAAGTATTCGCTACTTGCAACCTGGTCGCGGTCAAGTTCAATGAGAAAACCAATCGCGTTGGTCGTTCCCTTTGCAAGGGTTCGAGCTGCCTGATTGGCCGCATAGCCAAGCCGCTCGGCGGTCTCGAGAACCTTCCTGCGTGTTTCGGCGTTGACGTCTGGCTTGCCATTCAGTGCGCGGGAGACTGTTCCGGTTGAGATGCCGAGCTCCTGTGCGAGCCGCGCGATGCCTTTCATGTGTTGTCCCTGAATTGTAGAATGGTCACTACTGTTGACACATAGCTCTTAATTGGCATACCTCCAAACAATTAGACGTAACCGCTTACGGAGATGGTCGAGCTGCAGAGGATTTGTGCACTCGATCGATTTTATCAAAACAACCGTAAGCGTTTACGGAAAAGTGGGGAGAGCTTTTTGTCTAAGCGAATCGTATTGGTTGGATGCGGCCAAATGGCTGTCAATTGGATGGAAGCAATCGTGTCTCCGTCTCTGGCGGGGCGTGTTGAACTTGCCGGTCTTGTCGACATTGACATCGATGCCGCAAGAAAATTGCAGGCCGATTTTGCGTTGAATGATGTGCCCGTCGGTGTCGATCTTGGCGCGATGCTTTCGCGTGTTTCGGCTGACGCCGTCTTTGATGTTGCGGTGCCTGCAGTCAGGATGGAAACCGTGAAGACGGCACTTGCGCATGGGTGTCATATTTTGACTGAGAAGCCGATGGCCACCTCTCTTGCTGACGCGCGGGAAATGATCGCCGCAGCAAAAGCTGCCGGGCGTGTTCATGCGATAACGCAAAACAGACGATACAAGGAAGGCATTCGTCGTATGCGGCAACTGGTGGAAAGCGGTGTCCTTGGCCGCATCACCGCCCTGCATTGCGATTTTTTCATCGGTGCGCATTTTGGCGGGTTTCGTGAGGCGATGGAGCATGTGCTCCTGCTCGACATGGCGATCCATACATTTGACGCGGCGCGGTTCATGTCTGGCGAGGAGCCTGCCGCGGTCTACTGCCATGAAAGCAATCCGGCAGGTTCCTGGTATGCCCATGGTGCGGCGGCAAACGCCATATTCGAAATGACTGGCGATGTGGTGTTCACCTACCGGGGGTCTTGGTGTGCTGAGGGCGCAAATACAAACTGGGATTCTGCGTGGCGGATCATCGGTACAAAAGGCACTGCCATTTGGGATGGAGAAGACGGCTTCAACGTCAATATTGTCGATGCAGGCGAGGGATTTTTCAGGCCTTTGAGGCGCGTTTCAGTACCGGCGCCAGCTGATTCGGACCGGACCTGGGAACATGCAAGCATTATCGCCGAATTTCTTGACGCCATTGAGGGTCGCGGATCTGTAGCAACGGCAGGCAGCGACAATATCAAGAGCCTGGAGATGGTTTTCGCGGCCATCAAAAGCGCCAGCACCAAGCAAAGAATAGCATTTGAAAAACAGGTGGAAAATTGAGCAATCCGGTAAAAGACATACGTATCGGCACGATGATCAACGCGACGGAGCGCAATGCCCCGCAACGCATTGAAGAAGTCCGTGATATGGGTTTCGAGAGCTTTGAGCCGTTTTTCTGGCAGACAACCGGCGGGCAGGATCTGGCCGAGCTGGGCAAGCGTTGTCTTGATGCGATTGGCGACCGCGACATAACGATTTCAACAATTGGTATGTTCGGCAATCCCCTGGAAGGGGAGGACCTTGATCGTCAGACGCTTCAGGGTTGGAAAGATTGTATCGATAACGCCCATCATTTTGGTGCGACCTGCATAGCCGGGTTTACTGGTCGGTTGCGTGGCCAACCTTTGCCAGACAGCCTGCCGCGCTATCGCGAAATCTGGTCAGAGCTTGCCAAGCGCGCCGCTGACAAGGGCATCAGGATTGCGTTTGAAAATTGCGCCATGGACGGCAACTGGCAGAGTGGTGACTGGAATATCGCACACAACCCGGATGCCTGGGAGCTGATGTTCAACGAAACGCCGGATGATAATCTCGGGCTGGAATGGGAGCCTTGCCACCAACTGGTCTATCTCATCGACCCGCTGCCGCAAATCCGCAAATGGGGCAGCAAATTCTTCCACGTCCACGGCAAGGACGCGACCGTTCGTTGGGACGTGATCCGCGAGCATGGGATTTTCGGCAAGGTCCCCTTTGTTTTCATGCGGACACCCGGATTTGGCGACAGCAACTGGACCGACATCATATCGGAACTTCGTCTGGCTGGTTACCGGGGCGCAATCGACATCGAAGGCTGGCATGACCCTGTCTACCGCGATGCGCTCGAAATGACGGGCCAGGTTCATGCCCTCAATCATCTCAAAGCTGCCAGAGGCGGCGAGTTTGTGAATTTGACTGCGCAATACGAGGGAGGTGACCCCACGTTGGCGCGCGGCTGAATCCTGTCGCTTCTGGGGCACCGTTGGAACAAGATACGCTACAGATGATATGATAGCACTGCGAATGGCCTGGACAGGGACATGTTCGGTTATAGGGAGAATGTGATCCGTCAGGCTGAGCGTATGATTTTAAGGTCAACCGACCTGTGGAACAGCTGTCCTAAACGCCGACATATTTTTGCAATAGTGCGGGATTGTTCTTCAACGTCTCGATCTCGACGGTTTCCTGCACCGTTCCATGGTCCATGAAGGCAACGTGGTTGGCAATGGGCAGGACCGCGTCCACACGCTGCTCGACCAACAGGATCGCCTTGCCGTCATCGCGCAGCTTGATCACCACGTCGCGGATCGCCGCGATGGCTGACGGCATTAGCCCCTCGGTCGGTTCATCCAGCATCAATACGGCGGGCTCAATGCAAAGCGCGCGGGCGATGGCCAGCATCGTCTGCTCACCACCTGAAAGCGTGCCGGAAATCTGGTGGATACGTTCCCGAAGGACAGGGAAATAGCTCAACGCATGTTCCAGCGCCTGTTTGCCGGATCCACGCGTAAGGAGACCGATTTCCAGATTTTCGCGAACGGTGAGTTCGGAAAAGAGCCTGCGCCCTTGGGGTACATAGCCGATGCCGTGACGTGGAATTTCGTGCGGCGGTAGCGCCGTCAGCTCTGTCCCGTCTAACAGCAATTTGCCGCTGTGTGGTGGAACAATACCCATAATGGATTTCAATGCGGTGGTCTTGCCCGCCCCATTGCGGCCAAGCAGGCAAAGCACTTTGCCGCCTTCAAGCTGAACCGAGAAGTCGCGCAAAGCCTGACTCTCGCCATAATAGGTGTTGAAGCCAATGACGTCCAATTGGGTCATCATTCGTCTCCTCGTCCCAAATAGGCGTCCTGCACGGCACGGTTGGCGCGAATTTCCTCCGGGCTGCCCTCAGCAAGTATCTTGCCCTGATTAAGAACGGTAATGCGGTCAGCAAGCGCCATGACGACATCCATATTATGTTCAATCAGAAGAACCGTGGCGTCTTTGGCAATTTCCTTGACGAGAGTACAGAAGTCCGCGACTTCGCTGTCGGACAGGCCCTGGGTTGGCTCATCCAAAATCAGCAGTTTTGGCTGAAGCGCCAGGCCCATTCCCACCTCCAAAAGCCGCTGATGGCCATAGGCAAGCTCACCAGCCTTTCGGTCCGCGAATTCGTCAAGGCCAACACGCCCGAGAACGTCGTTTGCCTGCTGGCGGACGCGCGCCGCGCCAAATGTCTCGCCACTATTGCTCAGGCGGCTCTGGACCGCGATGGCAATATTCTCGATGACCGGGAAGTCCTTATAGATGTTGGTGATCTGAAACGTATAGGCGATGCCGCGGCGCACGCGTTTATAGGCGGGCAGGTGGGTAACATTTTCGCCGAGAAACTCTACCTGACCTTCCGTCGCTTCCGTTCGGCCGGAAAGGAGCGACACAAAGGTCGATTTGCCCGCGCCGTTCGGCCCGATGATGGCGCGGATCTCACCCTTATCCAGAGTGAAATCAACACCATCGACGGCCTTGATGCCGCCAAAATAACGTTTGAGGCCATGCGTCTTTAGAAAGGTTACGTCAGCCATGGCAACCACCTTTCCTTTACATAACCAAGCAGGCCCTTGGGGAACCAGAGTGTCAAAGCTATGAGGATCAGCCCAAGGACAAGGAAATAGGCGCTGGTCACTTCGCTGAGCCGGTCAATCAGTATGGTCATAAGCATGGTGCCGAGCAGCGGCCCCAGTAACGTTCCTGCGCCACCCAGAAGCGTGAAAAGCAAAGCCTCTATGGAATATTGGATACCTACAAATGTAGCTCCAATATAGCCAAAAAGGATGCCGTAGGCTGCTCCCGCCATTCCGGCGATTGTGCCGGACACTGTGAAGGAAATGAGCTTGGCCGCGAGTACATTATAGCCCAGCATCTCCGTTCGCGGCTCGTTTTCGCGAATGGCTGCAAAAAGCCGACCGTAGCGCCCCTGAATAAGGATGAATGAGAAAATGATCGTGATGGCGAGGAGAATAAAGGCGATGT
>JBNLGT010000009.1:0-62650 GCA_050306195.1 Ensifer sp. | reverse complement strand
CTTCGTATTACCGCGGCTGCTGGCACGAAGTTAGCCGGGGCTTCTTCTACGGTTACCGTCATTATCTTCACCGTTGAAAGAGCTTTACAACCCTAGGGCCTTCATCACTCACGCGGCATGGCTGGATCAGGGTTGCCCCCATTGTCCAATATTCCCCACTGCTGCCTCCCGTAGGAGTTTGGGCCGTGTCTCAGTCCCAATGTGGCTGATCATCCTCTCAGACCAGCTATGGATCGTCGCCTTGGTAGGCCATTACCCCACCAACTAGCTAATCCAACGCGGGCTCATCCATCCCCGATAAATCTTTCCCCCGAAGGGCGTATACGGTATTAGCTCCAGTTTCCCGGAGTTGTTCCGTAGGGATGGGTAGATTCCCACGCGTTACTCACCCGTCTGCCACTGTCCCGAAGGACCGTTCGACTTGCATGTGTTAAGCCTGCCGCCAGCGTTCGTTCTGAGCCAGGATCAAACTCTCAAGTTGAGAATTCAATCATTTGGCTTTTACTTGTCACGTCTGAATCGACGAGAACTCACACTCATCTTCAATCAATGCCAAAAAGCATCAAGAAGACATAGTGTTAGTCTCTTATAAAACGTGACCGCCAAAGTCTCTTATTCAGGACCGGTAAACCGGTCCTACAAGACCTGCCGCCCACGTTTCTCTTTCTTACCTATTCAATTGTCAAAGAACAGACGAAACCATTCAATCCCGTCAATCAAAATCCAGACCCAAAACTCCGTCCCAGGCCAAAGTCACTGTCGTAACTCTTAAAGGATTTCTCTAGAGCGAAGGAAGTCGTCGCCAGCAGCGCCGCCGCCCTCGTCAGTGAGACGGCTTATAAGCCTAGCGCCCTTTTTGAGTCAACAGCGATTTTCAAAAAACTGTCATTATTTTCCAAGCTACTGAAAATAAACAGCTTTTATATTCGTCGCGAAATTTGCCGTTTCAAGACCCCCAGTTTCTGCCCAGAAATGCAGGCCTACGCGCAAAACCCCTCCTGGAATCAGCCGATTCCACAAATCCCCCAACCTGCTCGCCAATATCTCAACCAGCCAAACAAGCCAGATGCGCCATTCCTCTTGCAATCTTATCAGAAAAACGCAAAGCCGTTCTCATCGGAAAAGCTTCGATCAACGGAGTGGCACAATGACAGACAAGGGACGAGCACTTGTATCCACGAAACTCCCCGTGGAAGATGTCCTGCCTACCTTGCTTGCTATCACCGCCGAAAAACGCTCGGCCATTTTGTGCGCCCCTCCCGGTGCAGGCAAAACCACGCTCGTTCCTCTTCACCTCCTGAATTGCGAATGGCTTTCGGATAAGCGGATCATTCTCCTCGAGCCGAGACGCCTTGCCGCCCGTGCAGCTGCCAATCGCATGGCTGACCTAATTGGTGAGCAGGTAGGACAAACGGTCGGATATCGCATGCGCCTCGACAGCCGGATATCGGCCAACACGCGTATTGAAGTGGTGACCGAAGGCGTCTTTACCCGCATGATACTTGATGATCCGGCGCTTTCGGATGTTGGAGTGGTCATTTTCGATGAGTTTCACGAACGCTCCCTTGACGCCGATTTGGGACTGGCGTTCGCCCTGGATGTTCAGGAGGCGCTTCGCGAGGACCTGCGCATTATAGTCATGTCTGCGACGCTGGATATTGAAAAAACTAAAACTGTTCTGAACAACGCGCCTGTCGTCGAAAGTGCAGGACGCAGTTTTCCGGTCGACATTCGCTACGAGACCCGGCCGCAATCAGAGCGCATAGAAGACACAATGGCGCGCGTCATTGTGAATGCTCACAAAACCGAGAGCGGATCCATTTTGGCTTTTCTTCCGGGTCAAGGGGAAATCGCCAGAACCTTCGAAAGGTTAGAAGGCGCCTTCGGTCCCGATACGGTCATCGTCCCGCTTTTTGGCAATCTTTCCCAGCAGGAACAGGATCAGGCCATCCGTCCACCGCCTCAGGGCATGCGAAAGATTGTCCTCGCGACATCGATCGCCGAAACCTCCATTACCATCGACGGCGTTCGTATTGTCATCGATTCCGGTTTGCAGCGCCTACCCGTTTATGAACCGGTGACAGGCATGACCCGGCTTGAAACGGTTCGCGTATCTCGCGCCGCGGCCGATCAGAGAGCGGGCCGAGCGGGTCGTACGGAGGCAGGCATTGCAGTGCGGTTGTGGCATTCCGGCCAGACAGCGGCATTGCCTTCTCATACGCCGCCGCAAATTCTTTCATCAGATCTATCAGGTTTCGTTCTCGATCTGGCGTCCTGGGGGGTAACAGACCCTAACGAACTGCGGCTTGCAGACCACCCGCCGACCGCAGCCTTTAATGAGGCGCGCACGCTCTTACAATCTCTCGGCGGGCTGGATGAACGCGGAGGTATTACAGCCAAGGGCAAAAAGATGCGGGGGTCGGGCCTGCCTCCGAGGCTGGCCGCCATGGTGTCAGCGGCGGCCAAGCGGGGGGAAGCCCGTGAGGCTGCCAAGCTCGCCGTCCTCCTCGGCGAGCAGGGCTTAGGTGGCAATAGCATCGATCTCGACCTGCGGTTACAGGCATTCGAGCGTGATCGGAGTAAGCGTGGAGAAGCAGCACGCGGTCTTGCACTCAAGATTGCCGCGTCATTTGGCGGACAGCAAACCAGAAGCCTGCCCATACATGCGGGCGCGCTGTTGATTGACGCCTTTCCCGACCGAATTGCATTTCAACGTGGCGGACACGGGCGATATGTTATGGCGAATGGCCGTGGCGGGGAAATTTCGCCAGAAGACGCGCTGGCCAGTTCGGAGCTTATCGTTGTTGCGGAAGCAATAGGAAAGGCTGGAAAGGCGCGTATCGTATCCGCGGCCACCATTACACGCGCCGATATTGAGGAACGGCGGCCCGGAGACATCATTTCCGGAGAGCAGGTGTTTTTCGACAAGCAAAGCAGGCAAGTCAGGGCGCGCCGGTCAACCCGGCTCGGAGCAATCACTTTCGAAGAAAAGCCGCTCCCCACACCCGGCGGAGAAGCTGCAGCAGCGGCGCTTGCCGATGGCGTGCGTGAACTCGGGCTCAAAGCGATCAAATTCAGCAAGGAGACGGCACAGCTGCGCGAGCGGATCGGCTTTCTCCACCGCAGTATAGGCACGCCGTGGCCGGATGTTTCAGATGAAGCTCTCCTAGATAGGCTTGACGATTGGTTCGTACCATTTCAGTCAGGCCAACGCAGCCTTGACGAGGTGACACAGGGAAGCTTGAAAGACGGGCTTATGTCCCTGGTGCCCTATGAATTGCAGCGCGATCTATCCAAACTCGCGCCAACGCATTTTGAAACCCCGGCGGGGCAAAGGCACCCCATATCGTACGATGGTGATGAACCCAAGCTGTCGGTTCGCGTTCAGGAAGTTTTCGGTCTGCAAACACATCCGTCCATTGCTGGCGGCCGGTGGCCGCTCCTTCTGGAGTTGACATCGCCGGCGCATCGGCCCATCCAAACCACGCGAGATTTGCCCGGCTTCTGGGCTGGGTCGTGGAAGGATGTGCGGGCCGAGATGCGAGGCCGCTATCCCAAACACGTTTGGCCCGAAGACCCTGCGCGAGCCGAGGCGACCCATCGGGCAAAACCCCGAGGAAGTTGATGAAGGACGTCTGCGAATGACAGACCTGATTTCCAGCGAAGCAAAAAGCTTCAGCCTTGGCGGCCGCATAAGGCTCCAGACGCTTATCAGGCTGCGGTGGCTGGCTGCCGGTGGGCAAGCGCTTACAGTTGTCCTTGTTCATGTCTGGCTCAATTTTCATTTGCCTCTTTTGGCAGCCGCCACGCTTATCCTGGCGCTGGTGATCCTGAATTCGATTCTGGCGCTGCGCTATCCTGCAACATATCGGCTGGAACCCGGACCAACACTCGCATTGCTAGGTTTTGACCTCAGCCAGATGGCGGGCCTGCTTTATATAACAGGGGGCCTGACCAACCCCTTTGCACCGCTGCTTTGCGTGCCCGTTATCATTTCCTCGGCCTCGCAGCCCATACGATATACGGTAGCGTTGGGAGGGCTGCTATTGCTCTTCATTTCGCTTCTGGCCTTCTCGCCCTTTCCGCTTCCCTGGTACGAAGACGACATTTTCCTCATGCCTGCCGTCATGCTGACAGGCATCTGGTTCGCCATTCTTTCCATGACTGCGTTTGCAGCTTTTTACGCCTATCGCGTTTCAGTGGAAGCAAGGCAACTGTCCGATGCGCTGGCCGCCACCGAACTTGTTCTCCAGCGTGAAAACCATCTTTCGCAGTTGGACGGGCTGGCGGCGGCGGCAGCCCATGAGTTGGGGACTCCGCTGGCAACCATCAGCGTCGTGGCGAAGGAAATGGAGCGTGCGCTCGGAAATGATGAGCGTTTTAGTGAGGACCTGCATCTGCTCAGAAGCCAGAGTGAGCGGTGTAAGGATATTTTGCGACGGCTAACAACACTTTCGACAGAAGACGAGGCAGGCCTCAGATCATTGCCGTTTTCATCGTTAGTGGAGGAAACCGTTGCCCCCTATCGGGAGTTCGGAATCGCGCTGGAATTCGTGGAACGCTCGCCGCGTGCCGACGAACCGGTTTTTCGGCGCAATGCGGGCATTATCTACGGGCTGGGCAATCTGATTGAAAATGCGGTCGACTATGCGTCCGGGCGCGTTACGATAACCACCTCGTATGATCCTGAAACAATTCTCGTTGCGGTCGAGGACGACGGTCCGGGCTATTCATCCGACATATTGCAACGGATCGGCGAACCCTATGTTACCTCACGGAGCCAATATGACAGTGCAGGCGGACTGGGGCTGGGTCTCTTCATCGCCAAGACGCTGCTTGAACGATCCGGCGCAAGGCTTACATTCACAAACGGAGATAACGGCGCAAAAGTGACTGTCGAGTGGCCAAGAAGCCGAATGGACGACAGATTGAACAATCACAAGACCAAAGACGGCGCCTTTACGGAAGAAGACAACAATGAATGAAACTGAAAATGTCATGGTGGGAGATGAAGCCACAATCGGCCCTGATCCATCACTGCTTATTGTCGAAGATGATGGTCCGTTTTTGCGGCGATTGGCGCGTGCTCTGGAGGCGCGCGGATTTACGGTAGACACAGCCGAATCTGTCGCTGAGGGCCACGCCAAGGCAAAGGCCAGCGCGCCGAAATATGCCGTTGTTGACATGCGGCTTGGCGATGGAAACGGGCTGGATGTCATCGAAACGATCCGGAAGAAGCGCCCAGACGCTCGTGTCATCGTGCTAACCGGCTACGGCAACATTGCAACGGCAGTCAACGCGGTGAAACTTGGCGCTGAAGACTATTTGGCAAAACCTGCGGACGCTGACGACATTTTTGCCGCTCTTGTTCGCGCCTCAGGCGAAAAAATTGAACCGCCTGAAAATCCCATGTCGGCCGACCGGGTTCGCTGGGAGCATATTCAACGCGTTTATGAGATGTGCGACCGCAATGTTTCAGAAACTGCACGCCGACTTAACATGCATCGCAGGACGCTCCAACGCATATTGGCGAAGCGCGCACCGAAGTAGGCACATGGGCGCATCTTATTCTTCACCCGCTTCCAGTGTTTTGCCTTCGCGCTCTGCAGCCCATTCGGCCAACATCAGGCGCTGGGCGGCTGTCCGCGAAAAATCCAGCATCAGGGATTTGCGAGTCGCGCCGCTCAGTTTGTGCTCGGGCGCTTCCCTGATCATATGCGCTCCATAACCGTCGGACAGGAACAGACCGCAGTCGTCAGGGAAAATCTCAAGCGGTACATCCTTGTGCGTGGCAAAATAGAGCCTGTCACAATGGTCACGATAATCGGGCCATTTCCGGTCGACTCGAAAATCCTCGATCGAGGATTTGATCTCGATGATCCAGATTTCACCCTTTACTGAAACGGCGACCAGATCAGCCCTTCTGCCACTGGGCAATGACAATTCAGGCAGGATTGAATAGCGCATGGAATGCAGAAGACGCTGCATACCACGACGGATCATAAGGGCGCGTTCCGATTGGCGGCCATCCTGAAGCGGATTTTTGTCATGCAGTGATAGAATCGTCATGCCGCCTATTATCGCCCAACTTGTTGCAAAAAAGCCAGATCACCCAAAATTGCTCGCGCGCCCAGCCGACGGATAAACGATCCTCTTGCAAAGGGTCATACCTTCGACGTAAATCGTTCGACGTCCGGCATAGGTCCGGAGATGGTTCCTCATATTAGAGAATATCATGCGCCTGCGCACAACAGCCGTTATCTTTACACTCTCCGCAATGACCTTCGCTGCGGGTTGCTCCACTTCGAATGAAAGCGCGTCTGCATCTTCATCGAAGGTCTTCAAGAACGCATATGTTTCTACCAAAGATTCCGGCTACACATTGCCGGCTATTCCGATCAAGCAGCTGAACTCGAAGTTCCATCGGCAAGTTGTCTCCTACCGCACGAATGAGCGGGCTGGAACAATCATTGTCGATACGCCTCATCGTTTTCTCTATTACGTGCTGCCAGGCGGCAAAGCAGTCCGCTACGGAATTAGCGTTGGCAAGCAGGGCTTTGCCTGGGAGGGCACCGCCTATGTTGCATGGAAACAGGAATGGCCAACCTGGCATCCGCCGAAAGAGATGGCTAGCCGCAAGCCGACGGTTGCAAAATACGTCGAAAACGGAATGGGCCCCGGCTTAAGCAATCCGCTAGGCGCACGCGCACTCTACCTTTATAACGAAGAGGGCAAAGACACCCTGTTTCGTTTACACGGTACACCTGCATGGTCATCCATCGGCACGGCGGCATCGTCTGGCTGCATACGTCTCATCAATCAGGACATCATTGATCTTTATTCTCGGGTCAAGCCGGGGCGGAGCGCCAAGGTTGTCGTCCTGCAATAGGATTTCTAGCCATTTCCTATATTTGAAAAGGGCCGCTTAATTCTGGAGCGGCCCTTTTTTCTTGATATCTAACTTGCCTTGAGTTCCCGACGGCGGCGGTGCAGCACCGGTTCGGTATAGCCATTCGGCTGTTCACGCCCCTTCAGCACCAGCTCAAGGGCAGCCTTGAAAGCGATGGACGTATCAAAATTGCCCGCCATTGGCCGATAGGCGCTATCGCTTGCATTTTGCTGGTCGACAACGGCGGCCATCCGTTTCATTGTCTCAACAATCTGATCTTCAGTTACAACACCGTGATGCAACCAATTGGCCATGTGCTGAGAAGAAATGCGCAAGGTGGCGCGGTCTTCCATCAATCCGATATCATTGATATCTGGCACCTTCGAGCAGCCAACCCCCTGATCAATCCAGCGGACAACATACCCCAGAATGCCCTGAGAATTGTTGTCCAATTCCGCCTGAATTTCTTCCGGCGACCAATTGGGTCTTGGCGCAACAGGCACGGAGAGGATATCCGACAGGCGAGCTTTTGACCGCGACCGCAAGCTGGCCTGCACCTCAGCAACATCAACCGCATGATAATGCGTTGCGTGCAGGGTTGCAGCCGTTGGCGAGGGAACCCAGGCCGTATTGGCCCCAGCCTTTGGGTGACCAATCTTCTGTTCCAGCATCGCCGCCATCAAATCAGGCATAGCCCACATGCCCTTGCCAATCTGTGCGCGACCGGAAAGCCCACATTCGAGCCCGACGTCAACGTTCCAGTTTTCATAGGCAGAAATCCAGGCGGCTTGTTTCATATCGCCTTTGCGGATCATCGGGCCGGCTTCCATGGAGGTGTGAATTTCATCGCCTGTGCGATCAAGGAAACCGGTGTTGATAAACACGACACGTTCAGATGCTGCGCGAATGCATTCCTTCAGGTTTACCGTGGTACGGCGTTCTTCATCCATAATACCCATTTTTATGGTGTTCTTCGCCATACCCAGGGCCTGCTCGGTCCGATCGAAAATTTCACAGGCGAAAGCGACCTCTTCGGGTCCATGCATCTTTGGTTTCACCACATACATGGAACCCGCGCGGGAATTGGCGCGGCGACCATGGGAGCCCACATCGTGCAATGCGATCAATGCGGTGACCAGCGCGTCCATAATGCCTTCCGGCACTTCCTCGCCGTCCGCGCCAAGAATGGCCGGATTGGTCATGAGGTGTCCGACATTACGCACCAGCATGAGGGAGCGTCCGGGGAGTGACGCGGCATCACCGTTGGGATCGAGAAACTCGACATCCGCATTAAGAACACGCGTAAATGTCTTGCCTCCCTTGGCGACTTCTTCCTTCAGGTCGCCCTTCATCAGGCCAAGCCAGTTGCGATAGACACCAACCTTATCCTCGGCATCAACTGCGGCGACAGAATCCTCGCAATCCATGATGGTGGTGATCGCCGATTCAAGCTTGATATCGGCAATACCTGCCGGGTCCGACTTGCCGATTGGGGATTGGGGATCGATCTCGATAATCAGGTAGAGATTGTTCCGTGTCAGAACAATCGCCGTAGGGCTCTCCGGTGTGCCGCGATAGCCGGCAAATTGTCCCGCGTCGACCGGGTTCGTGATTCCATTCGGCGTGTTAACGGTCAGAGACCCATCGACTACGGCGAAACCTTGCACAACGCTCCAGCTTTCACCATCGAGTGGTACAGACCGATCGAGGAAATCACGCGCCCAGGCGATGACCTTGCCGCCACGTTCCGGATCGTAGCCGCCAGCCTTGGGCGGCTCTCCGAGCGCATCGGTGCCGTAGAGAGCGTCGTAGAGCGAACCCCAGCGGGCGTTGGCGGCATTCAGCGCGTAGCGAGCGTTGGAAACAGGAACAACAAGCTGGGGGCCTGCAATCTCAGCAATCTCCGGGTCCACATTTTCGGTCGAGATCTGAAAGTCCCCGCCCTCTGGCACCATGTAGCCGATATCCTTCAGAAATGCCTCGTAAGCCGCCATATCGGAGGGCGCGCCATTCTGCTTGTACCAGGCGTCTATTTTGGCCTGCATCTCATCACGCTTTCCAAGAAGTGCGCGGTTTTTCGGTGTCAAATCGCCAAGAATCGAAGCCATGGCGCTGAAATAACTTTCCGAATCAACGCCTGTGCCCGGCAGCGCCTCGTTCAAGAGAAAATCGTGAAGTTCAGAATCGATCTTCAATCCGTATTTTTCAATCATCGCCATTATCATTCTCCTGCCGACTTAGTCTTGGTCGCAATCTCTCGCAGAAGCGCAATTCGGTCAATCTGGAAAAAATTCCAAAGATTTATGCAGAATTGGAAATAATAACCGGTATTTCTGTAACCCAAATCATATTGCCAAGGTCCGTCATATGCTATTGCCTTGCGAGTGGGACTTGAAAGAGAGGATGAAAAATGACTGTCAGATTCCTGGGAGGGTTCACAGCGGCTGCCTATTTGGCTTCAGCACTGGCGGTATCAAACGCGCGCGCCGACGACGAATACAAGCCAACACTGCCGGACGCATCCATTTACCGCGCGATGCTGGACGCGAACAAGAACACGGGCTGGGTGCAGTTCCGCAATTACGCCGGTCAGCAACTCGTCTATTTCACCGCACTTCAGTCCATGCACTGCCGTCTGTCTGAAATACGCTACTCCATCAATTCAGACGCATTGGACAAAGTCTTTCCCCTCGGGGCTTGCGATCCCCAACTTCCTTTCAACCTGCCCGATGGCGCGGAATATATCTATCTGAGCCTGAAACCCGGAGAGGCGAAAACGGTGGCCGTTCAGGTTTTGTGGGACGATGGCGCGGGCAGTGAGATCGTTATCTACAAACCTTGTGAAAATGTCGGGGAATCAACATGCACCCGCATTGAGACAATCAAAAAGCCAGATGCCGTACAAACTGCCCCGGATGGGGCAAATGATGGCCGGTAATTCATCGCAATACTGAAACAGCCAACACGCCGGGCATGCTTCACTGGAGAAATGCCCGGCGACTTCTGTTTCAACAGGGGTAATCAGTCCTTCCGCAGGCTTATTTTGAGCGGGATTCCCCCTGCGGGCTGCACGGTCAATCGCTGAACCGGCCAGGGATTTGTATTGTCTGTCAGATCAAACCGATACCGGCGCAGCAATGTTCCCAGTGCGATGACCGCCTCCTGTAGGGCGAAAGCTGCCCCGATACAGATGCGCGGGCCAGCGCCAAAGGGCAGATACTGAAACCGGCCGATCTTCTCACGATTGCCCGGCAAAAAACGCTCGGGCCGGAACTGGCGCGGGTTTTCCCAATAGAGATTGTGGCGGTGAAGAACCCAGGGCAGAACGACAACGGCCTCTCCGGCAGGCAGCTCGTAGCGCCTGCCGTTTTCATCCGTCCAGACATCGTCCGTTAATGGCGCTCGCCCAATATTGGATGCAGGCGGGAAAAGCCGCATGGCCTCTTCAAAGGCTGCGCGGGTATGAGGCATCATTTCCAGCCAGGTTACCGGGTCTGCTCCGCTGGCGACGACATTGTCAATTTCTTCTTCAACCAGTTTCCGGAATTGCGGGCTGCCTGCCAGGCAATAGAGCGTCCAGCCCAACGCGCGCGCAGTTGTTTCATGACCCGCGCCAATGAATGTGAGAACGTTGTCCTCAATCTCATCCCGGCTCAAACCGGTTTCACCCTCGAGGCCGAGCAGTAGCGTCAGGAAATCATCGGGAACATTTGCGCCATCGGCGATTTTGTTCTTTCGCTGCTCCATTGTACGGGCGACCATGTCACGGAAGACACGCAAAGTCTTGAGTCCCCTGAGGCGCAGGAGCCGAGGAACCCAAGGGGGAGCCTGTAGCAGATCCATGGGATCAACCCGGCCCATCGTCTTCAACAGGTTTTCTATCAAAGTGCCAAGATCACCGTCACTTTCGGCTATATCGCCCGAAAACAGCGTGTCGGCCAGAACACGGTAGGTAAGCTGAGTCATTGCCGCCGATACATCCACTTCGACGCCGGCCCTTGCGTCGACTTCCAGGTCATCGGCAAATTGCACGCACTGATGTAACATTTGTTCTGCAAAGCCACGCGCATGACGCGGTGTGAAGACAGGCGCCATCGCCCTACGGCTGCGCTTCCAGTTTTCTCCCTCGGCTGTCAGCAGCCCTTCGCGAAGAATAGGTTTCAAAACGAGCTGGCGAACGAGTTGCATGCCGTAATTGGCTGCGTTGTCGACCAATACATGCCGGACAAGGCCGGGATGGTTGGCAACCGTTAGAAGCTGGCCGAAGAATTTGGCCTGTATGACGGGTTCGTTGTAGCTAGGCTCACCCCAAAGCTCGAGCGGATTGCGCATCGTAACGCGCACAACGTCCAACGCACTCGGCGGTCGGTTCCGGGGAATCGGGGCAGCTGGTTCAAAAGGCGCAGCGCGTTGATCCATATTCTTTCGCTCCGTTTTGGATACCCTTCGAATATGGTCTCCGAAGTCACGGAATCAATAATATGAACCCTTGGACCTAGAGAAGGCCTTCAAGCTCATCAAGCTTGTCATTGATAAGCCAGCCATAATAATTTTCACGAGGCCAGACCGGACTGGAGCGCCGCTTGTTTTTGGCCGCCAGCTCGGCAGCACGCAGATCCGGGTTTCCCAAATTATAAAGCGTTGCTGTCAGACCCGGATTTTTGGAAATATCCATACCCGCCACATTGCGGTAGATGTCGATCGACTTCCGTATGGCCGCGGCCATGTAGGCGAGCGAAATATCCGGCTTCATGATGGCTTCATAAACGTCGGCAGCCCTTTTCTCATTAAGCTTGCCATAACCGGACTTGCGGGCGACCATATCGGTCAATTGCAGTGCGGTCAGCGGATTGATCTGGCCTATGCCAAAAGTCTGGCCAGCATAGAAGGGTTGAAAGAATATCTTGCTGAAACGATCATTGGGGAAAATCTTGCCCTCAACGCTTTTGCCGCGAAAGTCCTTTTCCCAGACATTTTCCCGACAGCTCCAAAGCTCGTACGAATCCGTCTTGTCAGCGCAAATCTTAAATTGCGGCCGTTCAACAAAGTCGGACACTTTTTCGCCGTCATAGGCAAAGCGAAATGAAGACCCCGCATAGGTCGCAGCCTTGATATAATAAGTCTGGAGCCGATCGTAGGCGTCGACATTGTAGGTATGTTCGCCAACAATGGCGCCGATCATATGGATCGGATCGATACCGTAGGTCTTGGCAACAGACTTGATCTTTGAAATCAGCTTGCGATCCTCGGCCAGAAGATCACGGACTTTTTCATACTTGAGATCGAAGGTCGTCTTGCCCGCCGACGTGCGCCGATAGGACGCCCCCGGAATTTTGGGCTGCGAAGCCGAACGGTTTCCCTCGGGCACAACACGCATACCGGCCGCATGGGCGCCCGAAAAGACAACCAGGCAAAGCGCAATTACTGCGACGAATTTTGACCGCACAAAGCTCACTTTTATCTCCGCAAATCACTGTCACGGGAATAACGGCACAGGACCGTGTTTTATGTTCCACCTCACCGACTTTTTTTAATTTCAATAATCGGGGCAGAACCGTTCAGGGCCACAAGCTTTATGAAAAACGCCCGCCGGAGTCGAGAACCAGCGGGCGCAATTAGAGGTGAATGACCTAAAATTGATCCACCCTGCGTGGAGAATGTCACAATATATAACGGGAAAGATCCGTGTCGGCGGCCAGTTCACCAACCGATTTGCGTACATAGTCGGAATCAATCAACACTTCTTCGCCTTCACGATCCGGCGCGGTGAAAGAAATTTCATCCAGCACCCGCTCCATCACCGTTTGCAGCCGACGTGCGCCGATATTCTCGACACTGGAATTCAGATGCACGGCAACGTCGGCCAGGGCATCAATGGCATCCTCGGTAAATTCCAGGTTGATGCCCTCGGTACCCATCAACGCCTTGTATTGGCGAATCAGGCTCGCCTCGGTTTCGGTGAGGATACGGCGGAAATCCTCTTTCGTTAGGGCTTTCAGCTCCACGCGGATCGGTAGACGACCTTGAAGTTCGGGCAACAAATCTGACGGCTTGGCGACATGAAAAGCGCCCGAGGCTATGAAAAGAATATGGTCGGTTTTGACGGGGCCATATTTGGTCGCGACGGTTGTGCCTTCTACAAGCGGGAGCAAGTCGCGCTGCACGCCTTCACGTGAAACACCGGCGCCCATGCGGCCATCACCGGCGGCAATCTTATCAATCTCGTCAAGAAATACGATGCCATCATTCTCGACAGATCGTAACGCTTCTCTGTTGATCTGCTCGTTGTCGATTAGCTTATCCGACTCATCGTTGATCAGATCCTGATAGGACTCGAGCACTGTCGTTCGGATTTTCTTTTTCGGCTGGTTGCCCATTGCCTTCCCAAGGATGTCGGAAATATTGAGTACGCCGATATTGGCGCCCGGCATTCCGGGGATTTCAAACCCGCCTGCCGGACCGGCCGTTTCTGAAACCTCAATTTCAATTTCCTTGTCGTCCAGCAGACCGTCCCGCAGTTTCTTGCGGAAATTATCGCGTGTTGCCGGTGAGGCTGTGGAGCCAACCAGGGCGTCCAACACACGTTCTTCGGCGTTCTTATGCGCCTTTGCCTGCACTTCAGCGCGCTTCTTTTCCTTAACCAGCATAATACCGGCTTCGACGAGATCACGGATGATCGATTCAACATCGCGGCCTACATAGCCAACTTCGGTGAATTTCGTCGCTTCCACCTTGATGAAAGGCGCGCCAGCCAACTTGGCCAAACGGCGAGAAATTTCCGTTTTGCCGACACCCGTCGGGCCTATCATCAAGATATTTTTCGGCATGACTTCGTCGCGCAGGTCGTCTTCCAGCTGCTGCCGACGCCAACGGTTTCTGAGTGCGATGGCGACGGCGCGTTTGGCCTCATGCTGGCCGATAATGAAGCGGTCCAGCTCCGATACGATCTCGCGTGGGGAAAAGGTGGTCATGATGTTTTCTCGTTTTTGCTATCTACATATTGCATGATCAGGGTGTCTTCGCTCAGCCCTTCAAGCTCGCGCACAGGCTCAAAGCCTGCTTTTTCGTACGCCCTGATCGCGCGCCTGTTTCTTGGGTCGGGGTCAATAATAATCTTTTCATATCCATCAGCCTGCAGTTTCCTGACAAACGCCGTCAGAACAGCTGATCCCACCCCCCTAGACATATCAGCTTCATCACCGATCGATAGATCCACACCGATCGTTTCCGGCGGTAACGCTCGAAGCCAGGGATGTTTCTCCAGCCAGTCTTCGTTCTGGTGGTGACCGACAAACCAGTACTGAATATAGCCAAACGGCTTTTCGTCTATTTCGAAAATGAATGGGCGTGTTGTATCCCGGCCTTCAACCATGTCGCGGATATAACCGAACTCCTCCTCCGCCGGGCCCCACCATTCAGTCCAATGGGGCTGTTTGAGCCACGCGTTGAGCAAAGGATAATGCTCTGCGGACAGTGGGGTAAATCGTATCCTGCCAGTTTCAAGCGGCATCCATCGTTTCCATAACGATATTGCCATTGGTGTAGACACAGATTTCGCCCGCGATCTCCATGGCGCGCCGAGCGACATCCTCGGCGCTCTTGTCCGTGTCCATCAGAGCCCGCGCGGCAGCATAGGCGTAGTTTCCGCCGGAGCCGATGGCCATTGTTCCGTGTTCCGGCTCAAGAACGTCGCCATTGCCGGTAACTGCGAGCGTGATATCCTTGTCCGCAACCAACATCATGGCTTCGAGATTGCGCAGGTATTTGTCAGTACGCCAGTCCTTGGCAAGCTCGACAGCTGCGCGCATGAGTTGGCCTGGATATTGATCGAGCTTTTTTTCCAGCCTTTCAAGAAGCGTGAATGCATCTGCGGTGGCGCCTGCAAAGCCGGCGATAACATCGCCCTTGCCAATGCGGCGCACTTTGCGCGCATTGCCCTTCATGACCGTTTGCCCGAGGCTCACCTGGCCATCACCGGCCATGACAACCTTGCCGCCCTTGCGCACTGTAATGATCGTGGTGGCGTGCATGGTGCCAAATGGATTATGTTCACTCATGGGGTCATTCCGTCCGTTTCAAAGCGTTTGCCACTTCGTATTCGAAACCTATTTAGGCATGATCCTGCCGAATGCAAAGGGACGGCCGTCCGATAAGCACCGGGAATGATTTCATCACATTGATCTTCTGGATATTTTTACCTCTGCCTGATATGGGAAGGCGCAAGAGTAGTGGAGTTTGAAAATGTCTGTTGCGACGACGGCCCGCAAGGGCAGCATTTCGCGGAAAACCAACGAGACGGAGATTTCCGTTTCGGTCAATCTGGACGGCACCGGCATCTCGAAAATTTCGACCGGTATAGGCTTTTTCGACCATATGCTGGACCAGCTTTCCCGCCATTCGCTGATTGACATGGAGATTGTCGCCAAGGGCGACCTTCATATCGACGACCACCACACGGTGGAAGACACCGGCATTGCTATCGGCCAGGCAATTGCCAAAGCGCTTGATGAGCGTCGCGGCATAACACGCTACGCCTCGCTTGATCTCGTGATGGACGAGACCATGACAAAAGCCGCTGTCGATCTTTCCGGTCGTCCTTTTCTCGTGTGGAATGTGGAATTCAGTGCGCCGAAGATCGGCACATTCGATACCGAACTGGTGCGCGAGTTCTTTCAGGCGCTCGCTCAACACGGCGGAATCACGTTGCACGTCATGAATCATTATGGTGCGAATAATCACCACATTGCTGAGACATGCTTCAAGGCGGTGGCGCGTGTTCTGCGCACAGCCGTTGAGATTGATCCCCGTCAGGCGACCCGCGTACCCTCTACAAAGGGAATGCTGGTCTGACGGACTTTTCCGAAAGCCCCTGAAATGGCCAGCTATATTGTTCTGTCGCCGCCCGGCGGTGATGTCCAGGATGAGAAAAACCGTTTCATCAAAGACGGGTTTTCCCTTTGGGCCGCTCTTTTTCCCTTCGTTTGGGCGCTGAGCAAGAGGCTCTATGTCGAGGCGCTGGTGTTGCTTGCACTTCAATCCGGCGTGTTCTTCATGACCCGCGATCCGCGTTTCGAATTACCTGCATCTGCGTTTTCGCTGTTTCTTGGTCTGCTCTGGGGCTTTGAAGCACGCAACTGGCTGGCCAACCGTTTGGAAAAGGCGGGCTGGCAGCAGCAAGCGATCATTGTTGCATCAAGCCTTGGCGATGCGGAAGCAATGTTTTATGGAGGCGCGGCAACGGTGCGCCCGCGCAAGACAGCGCATGCGCTGGGCCGGAGCCAAAAACCAACACCATCGACCGAAGGCGCATTTGCACTCGGTTTGATGGATTATGATAAAGGACGGCCCTGATGCGTGTTGCCATCATCGACTACGGTTCAGGAAACCTTCGCTCGGCCACAAAGGCATTCGAACGTGATGTCCGCAAAGCCGGACTTGGGCACGAGATCATCCTGACTGATGATCCGGATATCGTGGCGAAATCCAGCCACATCGTGTTGCCGGGTGTCGGGGCTTATGCTGATTGCCGAGCGGGCCTTGATGCCCTAACCGGCATGTATGAGGCTATTGCGGAGGCCGTTGAAAACCGAGGCCAGCCTTTTCTGGGCATCTGTGTTGGCACGCAGCTTATGGCGACGCGGGGTCTAGAAAAAACCACGACGAACGGTTTTGGTTGGATCAAGGGCGATGTGAAAATGATAACGCCATCTGATCCCAATCTTAAAATTCCGCAGATCGGCTGGAACACATTAGACCTTCACAGCCCGCATCCGCTTTTTAATGGCATACCGACGGGCGAAGACGGGCTGCACGCCTATTTCGTGCATTCCTACCATATTGAAGCTGAGAATGCGGCAAATGTGATCGCCACCACCGACTATGGCGGGCCGGTGACAGCGTTTGTCGCGGACGGCAACAAGGCAGGCGCCCAGTTTCACCCGGAAAAGAGCCAACGCCTCGGCCACCTTCTCATCACCAATTTCTTGAAGTGGAAGCCATGATCCTATTTCCTGCTATCGATTTGAAAGATGGTCAGTGCGTTCGCCTGAAGCTTGGCGATATGGACCAGGCTACCGTCTACAATCCTGATCCTGCGGCACAGGCGCTTGCCTTCGAACATCAAGGCTTCGAATGGTTGCATGTGGTGGACCTCAATGGCGCTTTCGCCGGGGAAAGCGTGAATGGGGCTGCGGTGGACGCGATCCTCAAGGCCACGCGCAATCCGGTCCAGCTCGGCGGTGGCATCCGCACGCTCGAGCATATCGAAAGCTGGCTCGCGCGCGGGCTGACAAGGGTGATCCTCGGCACCGTCGCCGTGCGTGACCCCGATCTTGTCATTGAAGCCTGCCGGAAGTTCCCCGGTCAGGTTGCAGTTGGCATCGACGCCAAGGGTGGCAAGGTGGCGGTTGAAGGGTGGGCGGAAGCGTCCGAGCTTGGCGTCATAGAGCTTGCCAAAAAGTTTGAGGGCGCGGGAGTTTCGGCGATTATCTACACCGACATTGACCGCGATGGTATTCTGACGGGCATCAACTGGGATTCGACTCTGGAATTGGCCGACGCCGTTTCCATTCCGGTGATTGCTTCCGGGGGCCTGGCCTCGCTGGACGATATCCGCCGCATGGTACAGCCCGATGCTGAAAAGCTGGAAGGCGCGATATCGGGCCGTGCGCTCTACGACGGTCGCATTGACCCGGCGCAGGCGCTGGCCATCATTCGGGCGGCCAAGGAAGGTGTGCGATGACCCTTAAAGCCCGTGTTATACCCTGCCTTGATGTGAAAGATGGTCGTGTCGTCAAGGGCGTAAGCTTCGTCAATCTGATTGACGCCGGCGATCCTGTGGAATCGGCAAAGGCCTATGACGCAGCAGGTGCAGATGAACTTTGCTTCCTCGACATTACTGCATCTTCAGACAACCGTGACACCATTTTTGACGTTGTCGCACGTACGGCTGAACATTGCTTCATGCCGGTTACGGTTGGCGGCGGAGTTCGTACGACTGCCGATATTCGTAAATTGCTTTTGGCGGGGGCGGACAAGGTTTCAATCAACTCCGCTGCCGTCAAAAATCCCGACTTTGTGGCCGAGGCTGCCGACAAGTTCGGTAATCAGTGCATTGTCGGCTCTATTGATGCGAAACGGGTTTCCGCTCCAGGTGAAATACCACGTTGGGAGATTTTCACCCACGGTGGTCGCACACCCACGGGCATCGACGCTGTGGAATTTGCACACAAGCTGGTGGAACGCGGCGCGGGTGAATTGCTGCTGACTTCCATGGACCAGGACGGCCAAAAATCAGGCTACGACCTGGCGCTGACACGCACGATTGCGGACAGTGTATCCGTGCCGGTTATTGCATCTGGCGGCGTGGGAACACTCGATCATCTGGTCGACGGCATCAGGGAAGGCCACGCGACGGCTGTGCTCGCGGCCTCGATTTTCCACTTTGGCACATATACGATCGGTGAAGCCAAGCGATATATGGCAGACCACGGCGTTGCGATGCGGCTGGACCCGCCGGGAGAGTAACATGACCGATTTCACACTTTCAGATCTGGAGAAGATTGTCGCTGAACGCGCAAGTGCTTCGCCTGACGAGTCCTGGACGGCCAAGCTTGTGGCAAAGGGCCAGGAGAAAGCAGCCCAGAAGCTGGGCGAAGAAGCTGTTGAGGCCGTTATTGCGGCTGTTACTTCAAATGATGCCGAGCTTGTCAAAGAGTCAGCGGATTTGCTCTATCATTTGCTTGTCGTATTGAAAATTGCTGGAATCCCTTTAGATAAAGTACTGGAAGAGTTGCAGCGCCGGACCCGTCAGTCAGGCCTTGCGGAAAAGGCAAGCCGAAAGGACTAAATGGACGCTGTTGCGGACATGATCGGGGAAATGGAAGCGCTGGATCATTTCCAGGCAAAGGAATATTCGCCCTATCGTTTTTTTACAGCCGAGGCGTGGTCACAATTTCGCGCTGACACGCCCCTTACGCTGTCTGCAGAAGAAGTGGATCGCTTGCGTTCGCTCAACGATCCGGTCGATATTTCCGAAGTCAAACGTATTTATCTGTCGCTGTCGCGATTGCTGTCTGCCCATGTGGAATCCTCGCAAATGCTCTTTGAGCAGCGCAAGCGTTTCCTCAGCATGGACAATGTAACCAAAACGCCCTTCGTTATCGGCATTGCCGGGTCTGTCGCCGTGGGCAAGTCAACCACAGCCCGTATTCTGAAACAGCTTTTGGCACGGTGGCCCTCCAGCCCCAAAGTTGATCTCGTTACAACGGACGGCTTTCTCTATCCTAACGCCGTTCTGGAAGCTCAGAATATCATGGACCGGAAGGGATTTCCCGAAAGCTACGATATTGGCGCGCTGCTTCGCTTTCTGTCCGCTATCAAGGCCGGCCAGGAGAATGTTCGAGCTTCCCGATATTCGCACCTCACCTATGATGTCCTTCCTGATCAATTCCAGACCATCGACCGGCCTGATATCCTGATTTTCGAAGGTATCAATGTACTGCAGTCCCGCGATCTGCCTGCCGATGGAAAGATCGTACCGATGGTGTCCGACTTCTTCGATTTCTCGATCTATATCGATGCCGAAGAGGAGCTCATCCACTCATGGTATGTCGATCGCTTCATGAAGCTTCGGCAGACCGCGTTCAGAGATCCCGAATCCTATTTTCATCGCTATTCGCAATTTAGCGAGGATGCCGCGCTGTCTATCGCCGAAGGCCTTTGGAATAATACAAACCTGAAAAACCTTCGGGAAAACATTCTTCCGACCCGGCCGCGCGCTGACCTTATTCTCCGCAAGGGCGTCAACCACCTGATTGAAGAAGTGGCGCTTCGAAAACTCTGATCCTCCGTTACGGATTAACCCGGCGCAGTGTGAGGTTGATTCTTCCGCTGTTTTTCAGCAATTCGGAGGTTCCGGGGTAAATCCGGTCAACTCCATGGAATGCCTTTCGGTTTTCGCCGCCAATGACGACGACATCGCCACTGCAGAGGCGAAAGGAGCGCGTGCGGTCCTTTCGCGCCAGACCACCGATCCGGAAAAGGCAATCGTCTCCGAGGGAGACCGAGATGACCGGAAAATCAAATGTTCTTTCATCAATATCGGCGTGCAAGCCCATCTTGGCATCTGGGGCATAGAAGTTCACGAGGCAGGCCTCGGGGGCCTTTTCGGTGTTTGAAAATTCGTGCCAGATTTCCAGGAGCGGCTGTGGAATGGGGGGCCATGGCGCACCCGTTTCCGGATGATGCGCGATATAGCGGTATCCTTGCGTCCTGTCGGTATACCAACCCAACTCACCGCAATTGGTCATGCGAACCGACATCGGTTGTCCAGTGCGTGGCATACAAGGCATATATAGCGGCGCCTGCCTGACTATGTCGCGTATGATTTCGGCCAGATTTTCTTGCGCGGGTCTGTCGAGATAGGCGGGAATATGTTTGACGCCTGCGGGAAGCTCAAAAACCAAATCCGCTCACCGTAAGCCCAATAATGCGCGCGGCGCACCGAATTGCTGCGGCCAGATCTCGTAAAATACGTCAGTCGGGCCAATCGCATGGTCAAACAGGTGCCAAACGCCATTCTTATGGCGAAGCAAGGCGTAGGTGGTAAGCCCGTCCATATAATCGGCTTCGTCAGCAAAGGCGGTTTCGCGAATATTGATTGAGGCTCCACCCGGCCTTTGTGGATCGGTGACAACAAATGCCCATCCGTCTTCGACGCGCAGCTTGCGGATGACAAATTCAACCGGCCCGCGCATTCGCGCCTCCATGACCGGTCGCAGGGCATCGAGGATCGCCTTGCGTTCAGACGATCCTCTTTTAGGCTCATAAATCTCGCCGGCAAAAACAGACGAAGCCGGAAGTGTTAAAACCGCAGACGCAATCAAAAAAAGACGACGGCTGAACATTGTTGGCTCCCGGCGCATAACACGTCAGTCGAGCGGTGGTATACGAAGAACCTGACCGGGATAAATCTTGTCTGGATGGGAAAGCATCGGCTTGTTGGCTTCAAATATCTGTTCATATTTGGGACCGTTGCCCTTGCCATATTGCGCCTCAGCAATCTTCCAAAGGTTATCACCCTTCTTGACTGTATGAAAAACAGGTTCTGCGGCGTCACTGCCCGCAACCTTCAGGTCGCTTGCTTCAACGGTGGCGATGCCAAGTGTATTGCCGACTGCGACCACGGCCTTTTCGAAGATGGACTGATCCTTGACCGCGCCTTTCAGGACCACCTTGTCGTCAACCACTTCCACCTCAACTGATTCGGTTCCGAGGCCGTGTGATTCCAGCTCCTTCTTAACCGCGCTTGCTTCCGGCGCTTCTTCCTCTCCGCCGATACCAAGCTTTTTGCCCGCTGATTTGATGAAGCTGAAAAATCCCATTGTCGTTTCTCCCGTAAGTCAATCTACTGTTATCTGATGCCAACGCTGCATGAAATGCAACTTCTTTTCGCTATCTATTTTGTCACTACACGCAACACTGCCCGAGTTACAAAAAACGCAAAATCAATCATCGCGAGGCCGCACACGCAACTTCTTGATTTCACCGCGACCTGCCTTTTCCTTGAGTCGTCGTTCGACCGAACCTTTTGTCGGCCTGGTCTTCCTTCGCGGCGGCGGCGGTGGCTCCAAAGCTTGAAGAAGCAGCTCCTTCAACCTCTCCCGCGCGTCTTCCCGGTTACGATCCTGCGAACGAAAGCGGCTCGCCTCAATCAGCAGAATGCCGTCCTTTGAAAGCCGCCGTCCTGCAATTTTTGCCGCCCGTTGTTTTACCGTTTCGCTCAATGCTGGCGATCCGCGCAAATTGAAGAAGAGCTGAACTGCCGTGGAGACCTTGTTGACATTCTGCCCGCCTGGTCCGCCAGCCAGCACAAATTGCTCGCTCAGCTCCCAGCCGGCGATGACGATTTTTTCGTTAATGTGCAGATCATTGCTTGCCATGGTTCCGTCATAACGAAAAAACCCGGCGCAGAAAACGCCGGGTTTCACGTGAATCCATGTTTGATAGATTTATTCGGCAGCGGCCAACGCGACGCCGGGGGCAGCGCTCAGCACACCACCGTCAACATAGGCTTCAAACTTGGCGAAGTTGGCAATGAACATGTCAGCCAGCTTGCGCGCTTGGGCATCGTAGGCGTCGCCATCGCTCCAGGTCGAGCGCGGGTCTAGGATTTTACCGTCGACACCATCAACCGAAACCGGAACCTCAAAGCCAAAATTTTCATCCTTACGGAATTCGGCCTGCGAGAGCGAACCGTCCAGAGCTGCTGTCAGGAGGGCGCGCGTGGCCTTAATCGGCATGCGCGATCCAATGCCATACGCGCCGCCAGTCCAGCCTGTGTTCACCAGCCAGCAGTTCACTTCATGCTTGGCAATCAGATCACGCAGCAGATTGCCGTATTCGGACGGATGACGCGGCATGAAAGGTGCTCCGAAGCAAGTCGAAAAGGTTGCTTCAGGTTCGGTTACACCGCGTTCGGTGCCAGCTACTTTGGCCGTATAGCCGGACAGGAAGTGATACATCGCCTGTTCGGGGGTCAGTTTCGCAATTGGAGGCATAACGCCAAATGCGTCGGCCGTCAGCATGATGATGGTGCGCGGATGACCAGCCGTGCCGGTATCCGAGGCATTCGGAATGAAATGCAGCGGGTAGGCGCAACGGGTATTTTCGGTCAACGAACCGTCGTCGAAGTCCGGGACGCGATTTTCGTCAAGTACGACGTTTTCAAGCACCGTACCGAAACGCTTGGTTGTCGCGTAGATTTCGGGTTCCGCTTCGGCCGAGAGGCGAATTGTCTTGGCGTAGCAGCCGCCTTCGAAGTTGAAGACGCCGTTTTCGCCCCAACCGTGCTCATCGTCACCAATCAGCGTACGTGCCGGATCGGCAGACAGCGTAGTCTTGCCGGTGCCCGAGAGACCAAAGAATACGGCTGTATCGCCCTCTGGCCCTACATTGGCCGAGCAATGCATGGGCATAACGCCCTTGGCAGGCAGCATATAGTTGAGCGCGGTGAAGACAGACTTCTTGATCTCACCGGCATAGGCCGTGCCGCCAATCAAAACAACGCCGTTGATCAGGTCGCAGGCGATAACCGTTTCCGTGCGGCAGCCATGGCGTTCCGGGTTGGCGCGGAAGCCGGGCAAGTCGATGATGGTGAATTTCGCTTCGAAATTTTCCAGCGCTTCCCGTTCCGGGCGGATCAGGAGATTGCGGATGAAGAGCGAATGCCAGGCAAATTCCGTTATAATGCGGCTCGGCAACGCGTTGTCAGCATCTGCGCCACCAATAAGGTCCTGAACATAAAGCGATTTGCCTTCCGCATAAGCCAGCATGTCGTCAAACAGCTGCTCAAAATGACGCGGCGACATGGGCTTGTTGTTATCCCACCAGATATTATTTTCGGTCTTTTCGTCGCGAACAACGAACTTGTCTTTCGCGGAGCGGCCAGTGTGATGGCCCGTGATTGCACGCAGCGCGCCATCGGCCGTCAGCTCTGCCTCACCGTTACGGATGGCATCCTCATAAAGAGCCGCCTCCAGAAAATTGTAGCGCACAGTCTTCAATTTTCTGAAACCGATTGCGCCGATGCCCGCCTTGGGGTTGCGTACACCCAATTCCTCCATGACCCAATTCCTTTGCTTCCAACAGGGTTCAATATGCGGCGACCATAGGCATGGTTTTTTTTGAAAGGCAATATGCCAAAATTGGAATTTTATAATTAATTCAATTATTTAATCGATTTAATTATTAACCCAAAAATATAAATCGTTTTAATTTTTCGCTCGAAGAATTTGGCTTGGGTCAAAAGCCATTTTTTACGTGTGGCTGAAATCGGAGAATTTTTTTGATCTTGCCACAATTTGTTCCACCTTTATCCTCATGAGCAATGTTGCTTGCAGGGCGAGAGGAATGGGGCTGACATTTTTCCACCGCAGGAGACATACACCGATGATGTTGGAGATGAACGAAATGCAAACTATCGCGCTGGTGGATGATGACCGCAATATCCTCACCTCGGTATCAATTGCGCTTGAAGCAGAGGGGTACAGGGTCGAAACCTATACCGATGGCGCGTCGGCACTGGACGGGTTGCTTGCTCGACCGCCGCAGCTTGCCATTTTTGACATCAAAATGCCCCGTATGGACGGCATGGAGCTTTTGCGTCGTTTGCGGCAAAAATCGGATATACCTGTCATCTTCCTCACGTCAAAGGATGAAGAGATTGACGAGCTGTTCGGTCTGAAGATGGGCGCGGACGATTTCATTACCAAACCGTTTTCTCAGCGCCTCCTGGTCGAGCGTGTCAAAGCGGTCCTCCGGCGCATCGCCAATCGCGAGTCGGCGGCGGCGGGTGGCGCGAAAAATGGTGCACTTGAACAGGCACGCACTCTGGAGCGTGGGCAACTGGTTATGGATGAAGAGCGTCATATCTGCACCTGGCGAGGCGAAGCGGTAACGCTGACCGTAACCGAATTTTTGATCCTGCAGTCACTGGCGCAGAGACCGGGTGTCGTTAAAAGCCGCGATTCCCTGATGGATGCCGCCTATGATGAGCAGGTCTATGTCGATGACCGCACCATTGACAGTCATATCAAACGGCTTCGCAAGAAATTCAAACTGGTTGACGTCGAATTCGACATGATAGAAACCCTTTATGGCGTGGGTTATCGCTTCCGCGAGGCGGCCTGACGACCCGCCAATGGTGAACGGGTTCCTGGATTTGGCCGACGATGTAAGCGACAATGACACGGATTTGCCCGGCAGCAGAGCTGCCGAGCGTGGCAAGGCGCGCCTTATATCGCGCCCATTCGTTCTCGCGCGCCGTATCTTCGGCAACGCTCTTTTTTCAAGCCTGACCCGGCAAATTGTCTTTTTCAACCTGACGGCACTGGTCGTTCTGGTTGGCGGTATTCTTTACCTCAATCAGTTTCGTGAGGGCCTGATTGATGCCCGTGTAGAAAGCCTGCTGACCCAGGGCGAAATTATATCCGGCGCCATTTCCGCTTCAGCCTCTGTAGACACGAACTCCATTACTATCGATCCACAAAAGCTACTGGAGCTCCAGGCCGGGCAGAGCATAACGCCGATCCCGAATGATGAGGATTTAGGCTTTCCAATCATTCCTCAGAAGGTGGCCCCCATTTTGAGGCGTCTGATTTCGCCAACGCGAACCCGGGCCCGCATATATGACGCCGACGCCAGCTTGATCCTCGATTCCAAACATCTTTACACCGGGGCGCAGGTTCTACGCTATGATCTGGCGCCGCTGGATGACGAGAAATCCTCATTCTCGGACCGGTGGAGTGCTTGGTTTAACAGGCTTTTGCAGCCCGGCAGTTTGCCTGTTTACAAAGAGTCGCCCGGCGGCGACGGTTCAATTTATCCAGAAGTCATGAACGCATTGACCGGTGTTCGCGGGGCGGTCGTTCGAACGACGGAAAAGGGTGAGTTGATCGTTTCAGTTGCAGTTCCAGTTCAAAGATTCCGTGCGGTTTTGGGTGTTCTTCTGCTCTCCACTCAGGCAGGCGACATCGACAAGATTGTTCATGCCGAACGTCTGGCTATCATGCGTGTATTTGGCATTGCGACATTGGTAAACGTGGCGCTTTCAATGCTCCTGTCCTCCACCATTGCCAATCCGCTGCGTCGCCTTGCCGCCGCCGCCGTTCGGGTGCGCAGGGGCGCGAAGGCGCGTGAAGAAATTCCCGACTTCTCCCGCCGACGCGACGAAATCGGAAATCTGTCTATCGCCCTGAGGGACATGACAACGGCGCTTTATGATCGCATTGACGCCATTGAGAGCTTCGCAGCCGATGTTAGCCACGAACTGAAAAACCCCCTGACCTCATTGCGAAGCGCTGTCGAAACGCTGCCGCTTGCGCGCAATGATGAATCCCGCAAGAGACTGACAGACATTATTCAACATGACGTGCGTCGGCTGGACAGGCTCATCAGCGATATTTCCGATGCTTCACGACTTGATGCCGAATTGGCGCGGGCGGATTCCCGCTCCGTTGACCTGGAAAAACTGCTCAACGACCTCGTAAGCATTTCACGTGAAATTCGAAGCTCAAAAAAATCTGTTCAGCTTTCGCTGGTTGTTGACAGCGCCAAGGCGGGTAAAGCGGGCTTCAAGACAACCGGGCATGACCTTCGTATTGGCCAGGTCGTAACCAACCTCATCGAAAACGCGCGATCCTTTGTCCCCGAAACCGGCGGGCACATTACTGTTAAGCTAACCCGGTCCCGTGGCTTCTGCAGAATTTATGTTGAGGACAATGGGCCAGGCATTCGAGCAGAAGATATTGAGCGCGTATTCGAGCGCTTTTATACCGACCGACCCGACGGCGAGGATTTTGGGCAGAATTCAGGTCTTGGTCTCTCTATCAGTCGACAAATCGCCGAGGCTCACAGAGGCACGTTGAGGGCCGAAAATATGGTTTCTGCCGACGGCACCATTACAGGGGCACGCTTCATACTCTCCCTTCCCGCGGAGTCGAATGGTGAGCGCTGAACCTAACATTCATGGCACAGCGATAGTCGTGAAAGACAAGGGATTTCTACTTCTTGGCCCATCAGGGAGCGGCAAAAGCGCAGCCGCACTCGCCATCATTTCGCAGGCGGCTGATCGCAGGCATTATGCTGCGCTGGTTGCCGACGATCAGGTTTTTGTTTCCTCGATCGGCGGGCGGATTGTCGCACGCTCTGCGCCATCTATCGCAGGCCTGATGGAAATTCGCGGCGCAGGTATCGTGTCAGCGATTTCCGTCAGCCGAAGCATCCTGCATTTTGCTGTTCAGCTGGCGCCAAAAGGGACGGGCGAGCGTATCCCACCTGGAAACCAGGTGCGCGCTATCGGCGATCTAGGGGCCTTGCCGCTCCTGTATTTGCCCTTTCCAATAAATGAACCCTGGGTTGTCCTGGAGCGAATTGCCGCAAACCGGGCGAGTTAACGTCCAAAAGATGGCATTATTCTGTAACCTTCAGATAATTTTGTCTTGAACTTCCATTTTTCCTTGCCAAGATGCCCCGCTACCGACGATGGGTTTGTTGCGTTGCAGCGGCAACTCACGTTCGGAGGAAAATATGGAGCATATGCGGCATGATTGGACTGGTTCTTGTAACACATGGAAAGCTGGCGGAGGAATTTCGTCTCGCGCTGGAACATGTGGTGGGACAACAAGAACAGCTTGAAACCGTATCGATTGGCCCAGAAGATGATATGGACCAGCGCCGTCAAGATATATTGGATGCGGTAAAAGAAACGGATAGTGGTGACGGTGTCATTATATTGACCGACATGTTCGGGGGAACACCTTCCAATCTTGCCATTTCTGTCATGTCTGCGGGAAGGATTGAGGTTATCGCAGGTGTCAACCTGCCCATGCTTATCAAGCTCGCCGGTGTCCGCTCGGAAAACGACATGGCCAAGGCCCTTCAGGAATCGGCTGAGGCAGGACGCAAATATATCAATGTTGCAAGCAGTTTGCTGGCCGGAAAATAATGGACGCATTGATGGCGGAACCGCGTGAACTCTTGATCGTCAATAAGCGCGGGCTTCACGCGCGGGCTTCGGCCAAATTTGTTCAGGTTGTGGAGCGGTTCGAAGCGGAAATTGCAGTTTCCAAAGATGGCATGACCGTCGGCGGCACCTCCATTATGGGGCTGATGATGCTGGCAGCCAGTCCTGGATGTAAAATCACCGTTGCCGCCGAAGGAAACCAGGCTTGCGAAGCGCTGAACGCGCTTGAGGCGCTGGTTGCCGATAAATTCGGCGAAGGCGAGTAACAACAAAACCACATAAAGACTTCTTTATATCTTTATTGAAATAGTGCGCGCGCCCTGTTATGGCTTGGCTAGAGCTCCGTGCGCCCATTCGGACGCACAACGGTCGCTCCGAGCTATTGAAGCTACACCTCGGGTCTCCTGAAAATCGATGATTTCGATATTCAGGCCGATGCTACTGGCGCGACGCCACATATTCGCTGTCTTTGGGCAATCGGTCCGAGCAGCACGATCTGGAGAAACAGAATGAGTAACGTAGACTATGTTGTGGCCGACATCGGCCTTGCTGATTTCGGACGCAAAGAGATCGAAATTGCGGAAACTGAAATGCCCGGTCTGATGGCCTGCCGGGAGGAATTTGGCAAAGACAAACCTTTGAAGGGCGCGCGGATATCCGGTTCGCTGCATATGACGATCCAGACCGCCGTATTGATCGAGACGCTTGTTGCCCTTGGCGCTGACGTTCGCTGGGCGTCGTGCAACATTTTTTCCACTCAGGACCATGCAGCAGCGGCTATCGCCGCATCCGGCGTGCCGGTTTTTGCTGTGAAAGGCGAGAGCCTGGAGGAATACTGGACCTATACCGATAACATCTTCCAGTGGGCCGATGGCGGTTTCACCAACATGATCCTTGACGATGGTGGCGACGCCACCATGTACATCCTTCTCGGTGCGCGCGCCGAGGCAGGCGAGGATGTTCTGTCCAATCCCGGTTCTGAAGAAGAAGAGGTTCTCTTCGCCCAGATCAAAAAACGCCTTGCAGCTTCCCCTGGCTGGTTCACCAAACAACGCGAAGCCATCAAGGGCGTAACGGAAGAAACCACCACTGGCGTCAACCGTCTTTATCAGTTGTCGAAAAAGGGCCTGCTCCCCTTCCCGGCCATCAATGTCAACGACTCTGTCACAAAGTCGAAATTTGACAATAAATATGGCTGCAAAGAATCACTGGTCGACGGTATCCGCCGCGGCACCGACGTGATGATGGCTGGCAAGGTTGCTGTTGTTTGCGGCTATGGCGATGTTGGCAAGGGCTCAGCAGCTTCGCTGCGTGGCGCTGGCGCGCGCGTCAAGGTGACGGAAGTTGACCCCATTTGCGCCCTGCAGGCTGCAATGGATGGCTTTGAAGTTGTTACGCTTGAAGACGTTGCTCCAACGGCGGACATTTTCATCACCACGACCGGCAACAAGGATGTTATCCGCATTGAACATATGCGGGCCATGAAGGACATGGCGATTGTCGGCAATATCGGCCATTTCGACAATGAAATTCAGGTCGCCGCACTCCGCAATATGAAATGGACCAACGTGAAACCGCAGGTCGACATGATCGAATTTCCCGGCGGCAACCGCATGATTCTTCTTTCCGAGGGACGCCTTCTGAACCTTGGCAATGCGACAGGCCACCCGTCATTCGTGATGTCAGCATCTTTCTCTAACCAGGTTCTGGCCCAAATCGAGCTATTCGCACGCGGAGAGAACTACAAGAATGATGTTTACGTCTTGCCCAAGCACCTCGATGAAAAGGTTGCCAGCCTTCATCTTGGCAAGCTTGGCGCCAAGCTGACGGAGCTTTCACAAGAACAGGCCGCCTATATCGGCGTCGGTCAGCAAGGTCCGTTCAAGCCGGAACACTACCGTTACTGATCTGAAGATCAGTTTATACCAGATATGGTAGCCGCCACTTCCAAAATCAGTGGCGGCTATATTTTTGTTCCAAATCACTTCCCGCAGAATCACGAAGCAAGTATTGTCTAACAGTGTGATTCGCCGGATATTGTGCGGGAAATCCGGTCTTTTGATTTGGTATGTCTTGTCGGATTTGCGGCAACAAGACGGAGACAGACCGGGTATGGACTCTGGAATTGAAACCGGCTTTAAAAGCCGCAATGCAGCAGTGGCTTTTGGAGAGCGGCCGGTGAACCTTGACGGGCAACGGCCGACGGGGCGGCCGAGTTTTAGTCGGTTTGGGCTACTTTTGACTTCCGGCACCATTCTGACATCTGTGAATGCACACACGGCCAGCGGGGCAGGTCTGTTTGGACCATCAATCACATCTACGAGTGTAGCCGGATTTTCGCTATTGGCGGGCGTGCTGTCGGCAGCGTTAATTTCCGCGGTCTGGCAGGCCAGACGCAGAAAAGCGGCAGAAACGGAAAACCGTCTGGTGCAGGATGAATTAAGTGAGGCCAGCCAGAAAATCTCCCGCTATGAGGCGCTGATTGCCGACAAAAACCGCCGCATCATTATTTGGGATTCCATGAGTGGCCAGCGGGAGATATTGGGCCATTTGCCGGTCGAAACTGGTGCGCCCAAGGATCACAGCGAATTCCTTGCATTTGGCAAATGGCTTAACCCCCGCTCGGCAGGAGAACTCGAAGCCGCTATCGATGCATTGCGCGCCAAAGGCGTTCGATTCGACATTGTTGTTGAAACACAACGCGCTGAAGTGATCGAGGCGCAAGGGCGTGTGTCCGGCGGACGGGCATTCGTACGTTTCGTCGCACTCAGTAATCTGCGTGCGGAACTTGCCGAGCTGCAAATCGAACGAGACCGGCTTTCATCCACCATCTCCATGTTCCAAAGCCTACTAGACTCAATTGAGGCTCCGGTCTGGCAGCGGTCGAATGACGGGTCTCTTCTGTGGGTCAACGAAGCCTTTAGTGAGGCTGTTGAAGCGCGTAACCCGCAGGAAGCGATTAATGAGCATAAGGAGCTTCTTTCGACGGCAACGCGCGAGAAAATCCGTTCTTCCGTGACCCCTGAAAGCCCTTACTATGACCGTATTTCGACCGTCGTGAAGGGAGAACGGGCCTTCTACGAGATTGCGGAGATCAAAACACCAGGCGGCACCGCAGGCATGGCGATCGACGTGTCGAATGTCGAAGCGATTCGCGAAGAGCTGAACCGCACGCTCAAGAGCCACGCCGAAACGCTGGATCATCTTGCGACGCCAGTCGCCATATTCGATAGCGAACAGCATTTACAGTTTTACAATCAGGCGTTCCAAAGCCTTTGGAGCCTGGATCTGACATTCCTGGAATCACATCCGAGCAATGGAGAACTGCTCGATCGCCTGCGCGACAACGGCAAGCTTCCTGAACAGTTGAACTGGAAATCCTGGCGCGAAAATGCGCTGTCGGTCTATCACGCTGTCGATAGTCAATCCGATATCTGGTATTTGCCAAATGGCCAAACAATGCGGGTTTTCGCCAATGCTCATCCGCAAGGCGGCGCGACGTGGGTTTTTGAAAACCTGACCAAGCAAGTGACTCTGGAAACCCAGTATAATTCTCTCCTTGAGGTGCAGCAGGAAACGATCGACCATCTGGCTGAAGGCGTCGCCGTTTTTGGCCCCGATGGAAAGATCAAGCTTTCCAATCCTGCATTCCGCGCCATCTGGGGCATTACGGCGGAAGCCGCAGCGGAAGGTACCCACATCAGGGCTATCGAACAGGCCTGTTCTGCTTCCTATGACCAACCGGATGGATGGCGGCGATTTGGCCAGATCATTACAAGCTTTGACGATGAACGCGCCAGCTGTGATGGTAAGCTGGAGCTAACCACAGGTCTTGTGCTCGACTACGCAGTAACCCCTCTGCCCAATGCCCAGACAATGCTGACATTCGTTAATGTCACCGATAGTGTTCTCGCGGAACGCGCATTGACCGAGAAAAATGCGGCCCTGCACAAAGCGGATGAAATCAAGAATGATTTCGTTCAACACGTTTCCTACGAGCTAAGATCACCGCTGACCAACATTATTGGCTTTACAGATCTACTGAAGACAGCGGGTATCGGACCATTAAACGAGCGGCAAGCGGAATATATCGAGCATATTTCGGCATCCTCCGCGATCCTTCTGACAATTGTGAACGACATTCTCGACCTTGCTACCGTTGATGCGGGTATCATGCGGCTGGACTATGATGAAGTTGTTATTGATGATCTCCTGGATGAGGTCTCGGCTCAGGTTGCCAACCGCTTCCACGAGGGCAATGTAACACTGCAAATCACCGCCGGGCAGCAACTCGGTTCGATTGTCGCCGACCACCAACGCCTGAAGCAGATTTTTGTAAAACTTCTGAACAATGCAGCCAGTTTTGCGCCCGAAGGTAGCTCGATACAGCTAAAATGCTGGCGCGATGGCGATGACTTCTTCTTCAAAGTTATCGATGAGGGTCCCGGCATTCCAAAGGACGTCATCGACAAGGTTTTCAACCGCTTTGAAGCGCATGGGAATCGTAGTGGTGCGGGGCTTGGGCTTTCCATTGTGGAAAGCTTTGTAAGCCTTCACCATGGCGAAGTTTCTATCGATTCCATCGAAGGCCGCGGGACAGAAGTGACGTGCCGTATTCCATCCGCCACCATGCCTGAGGAAGAAAGCGAAACAACGCCTGCTGTTTCCCTCGCGAAGTGAGACGTCATGGAGACGCTGTCCCTGTTTTTGCCTGATGAAGCTGCAACAAAGCAGCTCGGTGAAGACCTGGCGCTGGCACTGGGAAAAGGCGCTTGCCTTGCGCTTACGGGCGGATTGGGTGCAGGAAAATCAACGCTTGCACGTGCGCTTATCAGGGCCGTGGCCGACGATGATTTTCTAGAGGTGCCAAGCCCAACCTTCACCCTTGTCCAGACCTATGAGCTGCGACTTCCCGTAGCGCATTTCGACCTCTACCGGCTCTCCGATGAAAGCGAAATGGATGAATTGGGGCTCGACGATGCTCTGGAACACGGCATTGCGCTGATCGAGTGGCCGGAACAGGCAGGAAACACCCTTCCGAAACATTGCATCGAGATCGTTCTGAATGAGGAAGAAAACGGCAGGCGCGCCAAAATCAGCGGCCCGGATGTTTTGCTGGGGCGCGTAAGACGAGTACTGGAAATTCGCTCGTTTCTGAATAGCCACGGCTATATCAGCGCCAAACGCCGCTTTTTGACGGGGGACACCTCATTTCGCGCATACGAAATCATCACGACGTCGGACAATGATAGATATGTTCTGATGGATTCGCCGGCCAGACCCAACGGTCCTCCAATTCGGGACGGAAAGCCCTATTCCCAGCTTGTTCATTTGGCCGAAGACGTGCGCGCATTTGTTGCTGTCGGCCGGTATTTGAACCAGAAAGGTCTCTCTGCGCCACAGATATATGAGACAGATCTGGATAACGGTATCCTGTTGATCGAACATCTTGGCCGCGAAGGCGTATTGGACCACGAAGGCAAACCCATAGCCGATCGCTATGAGATGGCTATGCGCTGTCTCGCCGAATTTCACCGCACCCCCTATCTCAAGACTTTACCGATTGACGATATGCAGCTCCACGAGGTGCCGTCGTTCGACCGGGCAGCTTTAAGCTATGAGGTGGAATTGCTGCTCGACTGGCATATTCCCTGGAAGCGGGATGGCGCCAAGGCAAGCGATGAGGAACGGGCGGATTATCTGTCCATCTGGGACAGCCTCTTCACCCAGCTTGAAGATACCGAAAAGGCAATGATCCTGCGCGACTATCATTCACCAAATCTTTTATGGATTGCTGAGCGCGAAGATATTCGAAAAGTCGGGGTGATAGACTTTCAGGACGCAATTATAGGTCCTTCTTCCTATGATGTCGTATCGCTTGCTCAGGATGCGCGTGTGACCGTCGAACGTCCTTTGATGGACCACCTTCTGGAAACGTATATCAATGCTCGTTCTAAGCAGGGACCGTTTGACCGTTCTGCGTTTATGAAGAGCTGGTCTATTATGTCGGCGCAACGCGCCTGCCGCCTGAACGGGCTGTGGGTGCGACTGTTGCAACGCGACAACATGCCTGCCTACATGCGGCATATGCCGCGTACACTCTGGCATTTGGAGGTGGCGTGCGAACACGAGGCACTGGCCCCCTTGAAAGCTTGGCTAATAAAGGCTGGAATCCTCCCAGCCGAATCATGACCGCGTAGAAAAACGGATGAAAATCGAAAACGCTATGGTGCTCGCTGCGGGACTTGGCACCCGTATGAAGCCTCTTACCGACGCCATGCCCAAGCCGCTGATTAAAATCGCGGGCAAGCCGATGATTGATTATTCGCTGGATTCGCTGGCTTCAGCAGGCGTCAAATCTGCAGTCGTCAATGTTCACCACCACGCAGATCAGATGCTTGCCCACCTTGCCGCACGCTCGGACCCTCAAATCATTATCTCCGATGAACGCGCTGCATTGATGAACTCCGGCGGCGGGCTGGCGAAAGGGCTGAAGCTACTTCCCCGCTCGCCCATATTTGTTATGAACGCGGATTTGTTCTGGATTGGAGAAGATCCAAACGAGCCCTCAAACCTAGAAAAACTAGCTGCCTTTTTTAATCCTGAACGCATGGATATGGCCCTTCTTTGCGTTAAAAACGAAAACACAACCGGACATAACGGTACACTTGATTTCTCAATGTCGTCGGAAGGGTGTTTAACCCGTTATTCCGATGGCCAAGAAAATCCTGTTGTCTATGCCGGTGCTATTGCGATGATGCCGTCATTTCTCGATGACGCGCCTAACGACGCATTCAATCTGAACATTTATTTTGACAGGGCCATCAGCAACGGGCGGCTTTTTGGCATGGAGTTGAAAGGTCACTGGGTCACGGTTGGAACGCCTGACGCAATTGGGCCAGCTGAACGGGCAGTTACCCGCTTTGGCGGAACGTGAGCCATGGCAAGTCATGGTAAGCGTATATTTACAATATCTCCAGACCAACCTTTTTTGCGCCTTCTCGCTGAAAGTCTAATGGGCGGAGCCATCGTTCCGGGTTTTCAGTTTGACACCCGAGAGCCTCATGCGCTTGCTGCGGCCACCATTTACGTGCCAACACGCCGCGCCGCGCGCGTGTTGCGCTCGGAATTCACCAGCCTTTGCGGCAACCGGTCGGCGATCCTGCCTGTCATCCGTCCGCTTGGTGAAACGGACGAAGATGCCGGATATTTCGAAGACGACTTGCCGGGTGTCATTGATATGGCCGCCCCCGTTGCCAATACGACCGCCCTTTTGGAACTGGCGCGGCTCATACTCGCATGGCGCAACAGGCTCCCGACCACTATTACCGATCTGCATGCGGGCCACGCCATCATAGCGCCTGCAAGCCCTGCGGATGCGGTATGGCTGGCGAAAGATCTTTTGTCGCTAATTGGGGATGTTGAAACGGCTGGCCTCGATTGGTCCTCACTATCAAACATCGACGCAGGCGACCACGCAATTTGGTGGCAATTGACGCTAGAATTCCTGAAAATTGCCTCGAGCTACTGGCCCGCGCGATTGTCAGAACTTGGCTATTCATCACCGACGCGCCACCGCGACGCAATATTGCTGTCCGAAGCCGGACGGCTTTCAAAACAAGCGCACAAAGGCCCGGTTATCGTGGCGGGTTCTACAGGCTCCCTTCCCGCGACTGCCAAGTTAATTGATACAATAGCATCGCTGGAAAACGGCGCTGTGGTTCTTCCTGGATTGGACAAGGACATGGCGGCCGACCACTGGCAAATGCTGCATGAAACAGCTGTTGGCGGTGTACCCGATCCGGCGATATTCAGCCATCCACAATTTGGGCTTGCCTCGTTGCTGAAGCAGCTCAAGATCGAGAGGGATCAGATTGTGGAACTTGGGTCTCGTGACCCTCTATCGGCGCACCGGGGCCGTACTATCTCTATTGCGCTTGCCCCATCGCGCGCCACCGGCAATTGGCCTGAACAGCGCGCTCACGTAAGTGAGCAAGAACTCTCAACCGCATTTAAAAATTGCGCTGTCATGGAAGCTGCCAATGAACGAGAGGAAGCGCAGTCCATAGCCATCGCGCTTCGGCTTGCCCTTGAGGAAGAAGGCAAATTTGGTGAAAGCCAGGTTGCGTTGATAACGCCCGATCGCACCCTTGCGCGACGTGTGGCAACCGAGCTTGAAAGATTTGGGATTAGCGCTGATGATTCTGCCGGCATCCCGTTCTACGCGACACCACAAGGCAGCCTGTTTCGACTGGTTCTGGAAGCCACTCTTTTCCCCGGAGATCCGGTTGTCCTTGCGTCGCTCTTAAAACATCCCCTTGCCACTTTCGGCATGGAGACGAATGCGGTGCAAGAGGCGGCCAGCCTTCTTGAAATATACGCCTTGCGTGGCGGTACCGGCGTCAGCAACATTTCTGACCTGCCGGCGCTTTTGGAAGAACGGTTGGCGGAACAGCTACAGGCCGGCTTCGAACCACGGTGGCGGCCTTCGCTCAACGCGGAAAAAAGAGAATTTTTGCGGGGTTATGCTCTGCGCGTTTCACACGCGGTGACCCCGCTGACTGCAGCTCATGTTCTTGCTTCTGGGAGCCGCACCTCCCCAATCACAACTCGGGATTGGGCAGCTAAAACCGGTGAGGTTCTAGAGGCCATTGCAGCCGACGCCAAAGGTGAACTGGTCACCTTGTGGGACAGTGAGGCGGGCAATGAACTGGCCAACCTGCTCTCGGGCATCATGGAGGCTGAAGCAGGCCTTGACGTTACCGGCCCTGAATGGTCTGCAATTGCACAGGCCATTGCAGCGGGAAAAACCGTGAAGCCGAGAGCAATGCGGCATCCACGAGTCTTTATTTTCGGAACGATGGAAGCGCGTCTTCAACACGTGGACACTGTTGTTCTGGGAGGGTTGAACGAGGGTATCTGGCCAGGCAAGACTGAAAACAGCCCTTTTCTGTCCCGATCCATGAAAATGGCTTTCGGCCTAGAGCCACCTGAACGACGCACCGGTCAAATGGCGCATGATTTCGAAATGGCCAATGGGATTCGCCGGGTCATTTATAGCCGCTCAATGCGCCAGGATGGTGCGCCTTCTGTTGCCTCACGGTTTTTGCAACGACTTGAAGCCGTTTGTGGCGAGTCACTTACGGAAGAGATGCGGCAACGGGGCAACCGTTATATTCATCACGCCAAACAACTCGATCTATCCGAACGGCGCGCATCCGCCGAGAGGCCAGAACCTAAACCCGATGCCGCGCTTATTCCTTCACGTTATTCGTTTTCCGAAGTTGGGCGCCTGAGGCGTGATCCCTATTCTGTATATGCGCGACGCATTCTTCGCCTTGACCCTCTTGAGCCGTTCAATAGCGATCCGGGCGTAGCAGAGCGCGGAAGTCTCTATCACTCGATCTTTGACCAATTCATTCGCAGCGGGTGTGCGCCTGATACACCTGACGCGTGGAAAACCATGAGTGCTATCATGGATGGGGCATTTGCCGAGGCGAAGCTCCCAGCACATGTTGAGGCCGTCTGGCGTCCTCGATTTGCGGAAACAGCACGCGCCTTTTTGAAATGGGAAGCCATACGGCAATCAGAGAACCTCCAGTCCTTTACCGAAATCAAGGCGCTTCTTAACTTGCCCGAAGGTGTGCAACTCTCGGGTATCGCGGACAGAATTGACATCAAGGCGTCCGGCCTTGCTGACATCATTGACTACAAAACCGGTTCGTCGCCCTCGGTTAAACAGGCGCGCAGCCTACTTGATCCACAATTGGCGCTTGAAGCAGCTGCACTGGCGGGCGGCGCATTTGAAAGGATCGGCCCGCACCAGACGGAAAATCTGATTTATGTCCGGCTCAGACCCGGAGAGCGCTTCAAGAGCGAAACCGTCAACAATGACGGGTCGACGTCGCGAAGTTCACAGGACATCAAGTCGGCGGACATTTTGGCCGAAGAATCCCTACGTGAATTTTCCAAGCTGGTATCACTGCTGAAAAGCGGCAAACGCGGCTTCATTTCCCGGCTGTTGCCGGAAAGCCTCGGCAGCTTTGGCGATTTTGATCACCTTGCCCGAGTTGCCGAATGGTCGACTGCGGAAGCAGCCGGGGAGGATGGCGATGAGTGACAAGGCCACGCTTCCAGAAAGCCCTACTGAATGGTTGAACTGGACGAGCAAGCAGCAGGCCTTGGCATCCGATCCGGGGCGCTTTGCCTGGGTTTCCGCCAATGCGGGATCCGGTAAGACCCATGTACTTACCCAACGCGTGATCCGCCTGCTACTTTCCGGCGCTCGCCCTTCATCCATTCTTTGCCTCACCTATACCAAGGCTGCAGCATCGGAGATGTCTAATCGCGTACTAAAGACACTTTCCCGATGGGCGACGTTGGACGACGATGCTTTGGCGGCCGAAATCGCAAGAATGGAGGGCCGCCCCACCGCCGATGCATTGCTCTCCCCTGCCCGGCAGCTATTCGCCCGGGCGCTTGAGACGCCTGGCGGGCTGAAAATCCAGACTATCCACGCATTCTGTGAAGCATTGCTGCATCAGTTTCCACTGGAAGCCAATGTTGCGGGACATTTCAGCGTGCTTGACGACAGGGCCGCTGCCGCGCTGCTTTCAGAGGCAAGACGCAGCCTGCTCATGGCGACAACAAGTGCGGAGGAGACAGAGCTCGCGGCAGCGTTTGAGACTGCGCTCCTCCTGGGTGATGACACCGGTTTGGAAAAATTGCTTTCGGAGATTGTAGAGAGCCACACAGCCCTCGTTCGATTTCACCAATATTGCGATAATCACGGTGGCTCTGAGCGGGTTGTGCGGCAAGCACTGGATTTGAGGACGGAAGAATCCGTCGCCGATATCTACGGCTCGATCTTTCCCATAGCCGGATTCAGCAATACAGAACTTGCGGCGTTCCGCGAGCTTGCGCATGACAAGGGCGGAGCAAAGCCAAAAGATGTTGCCACACTACTCGCTCAAGCTACTCGCAGCGAGGGCGAAGAGGCTTTCAGTAAGCTGGTAAAGGCGTTCCTGACCGCTAAGCACGAGGCCAAAGCTATTTCCGGTATCGCTTCAAAAGCCATGTTGGATGCCGATCCCTCATTACCAGAGCGCATTGAGGCTGCTCAAACCCAGATTCTGGAAAGGTTGAACCGGCTCAAAACAGTGAGGCTTTTCGAGGCTTCGATGGCCGCCATCACACTCGCACGCCGGTTAAACAGCGAATATGAGGAGCTCAAGAAACGTCAAGGGCATTTGGACTTTGACGATCTGATCTCCAAGACAGCGGATCTTCTGACAAAAGATGATGCCGCGCCCTGGATTCATTATAAACTGGACCAGGGTATCGACCACGTTTTGGTCGACGAAGCGCAGGACACGAGCCCTTTGCAATGGGCGGTGGTGCGATCTCTCACAGAAGAATTCCTGACCGGTGAAACCGCTCGTGGCCAGGGCCGTACATTATTTGCGGTGGGCGATGAAAAACAATCAATCTACTCATTCCAAGGCGCGCGGCCGGAACGCTTTTCTGAAGAAGGCCGGGATGTCCGCATAAAGGCGGAAGGCGCACAACTTGTGTTTTCCGACATAAGGCTGCCGCTTTCCTTCCGCTCCACGCAGGATGTCCTTTCTGCGGTCGATCAGGTTTTTGCGCGCCCGGACCATGCAAAGGGTCTGACTGCAGAGGGCGGAGATGTTATTCATCAATCCAGCCGAGTGGGCCACGCCGGAGCGGTCGACGTCTGGGAAATGATTGCCCCCGAGCAAACGCCGGATGAAGCCGACTGGACAGAACCTTTTGACGCAACGCCGGAAAGCACTCCTCCGGCCCTCCTGGCAAGACGCATCGCTGATACGATCGCTGAACTGCTGCACGATGGCTCCATTATCGAAAAGGGGGAATCCCGTCGCATTGATCCCAGCGATATCCTGGTTCTGGTGCGAAAACGTGGTGGTTTTACCAATGCCCTCACCAGAGCTCTGAAGGCGCGCGGCGACATTCCCGTTGCAGGCGCCGATCGATTGCTGCTGACGGATCATATTGCCGTTCAGGATTTGATTGCGCTTGGCCGCTTCGCGGTCTTGCCAAAAGACGATCTTTCTCTCGCTTCGTTGATGAAAAGTCCTCTCGCAGGGTTAAGCGAAGAAAATCTTCTGTCTGCAGCAGCTTACCGTGAAAAGGGTGAAAGTCTTTGGGAAAGGCTGAATCGCCTCGGGCAAAGCGGCGAAGCGCCCTTTGCTAGGTTGTGCGAAAAGCTGACTGGCTGGATTAACGCAGCGCGCGGACAAAATCCTTTTGAATTCTACGCCTCGGTTCTTGGGGCGGGGGGCGGACGGCGACGCTTCCTCGCCCGTCTCGGCTCTGAAGTCACCGATATACTTGATGAGTTTTTGGGCTTAGCACTGAGCTATGAAGCCAGCGGGCTGCCCGGCCTTCAATCTTTTCTATCCCTTCTCGATCAAGATCCTCCGTCGATCAAACGAGAGCAAGACAAGGCGCGCAACGAAGTGCGTATTATGACTGTGCATGCGTCGAAGGGTTTGGAAGCCCCGGTTGTATTTATGGTGGACGACGGCGGCGCGGCTTTTAATGCAAGCCATCTCGCGAAGTTCCGTTTTGTCAAAACAGAAAACGGACCGGCGGAGGTCCCTCTGTGGATTTCCACCAGTGAGACCAATACGGCCGTCACTGCAGCCGATGCAGAGAAACGAAAACTGTCGGCAGAAGACGAATACCGCCGCTTGCTCTATGTTTCGATGACACGCGCCGCAGATCATTTGATTATTTGCGGTTATCGTAAGACACGCGAAAACCCGGATTCATGGCACAACATGGTCTGGCGCGCGCTTGAAGAGGATACGGAACGCTGCGCGCCAGCCGAGTTTGGTACCGGTGACAACAGGTGGGCGGGCTTGAAATGGCGTGTTCCCGGCCATGACCGAGGCAAGCCAATAACGGAGAAGTCTGGTGCGACCAAACTTCATGAACCTTTGCCGGCTTCCCTCTTTCATCCACTGCCTACAAAGCCGGATCTCCCCCGCCCGCTTTCTCCATCAGGCGCAGGCGCGCTGATTGATCGTGAAGACGGATCAGCAGCGGGTTCGAGATTGTTTGGTAAGTCGTCGGTCGATGCCAATGTTGCACTGAAGACTGGTCACGCGGTACATCGACTGTTTCAGGTTCTCCCTGACATGGAGCCGGGCAGACGGGAATCGGCGGCAGAACGTTATTTACGTTCGGCCCTGCCCTTTGCTGATCGGAGCGTAAGGCAAGATCTTCAGGATAAGGTTTTTGCCGTTCTTAACGATGAGAGACTTTTTCCGATATTCGCGGATACGGCGCAGGCTGAGGTAAATGTCATGGGCGTTCTCACTCTGGAAAATGGTGATTTTGCCGTTTCAGGCCGCATCGACAGACTGGCGGTTGATGACAATCGCGTGCTTGTCGCTGATTTCAAGACCAACCGTAACGCACCTGAAAATCAGGCCGCTATTCCTGAAGATCATGGTACCCAGATGGCCATTTACCGCGAGATTTTGAAGCCGCTCTATCCCGGCCGGTCAATTGAATGCTGTTTGATTTATACGTCTAACGGCCGCGTCTTCATGCTCGACCAGAATGAAATGGAACATCAGCTTAACAGGTTGACGCGTGCAAAGTGACTCATAGGTATTGAAATATCTGACGAACAGCATACATCATGTAGCAAATTCCAGCGATTCCACCGAGGAGCTTTCCATGGCCACAGTTAAAGTCGACAATGCCAATTTCCAAAATGAAGTACTCCAGTCAGCGGAACCTGTCGTCGTTGACTTCTGGGCTGAATGGTGCGGACCTTGCCGCATGATCGCGCCAGCACTCGAAGAACTTTCTACCGAGCTTGAAGGCAAGGTGAAGATTGCCAAGCTGAATGTGGACGAAAATCCCGAGCTTGCTGCTCAGTTCGGCGTGCGCGGTATTCCCATGCTTGCCATGTTCAAAGGCGGTGAGATGGCAGATCAGCTGACCGGTGCTCGTCCCAAGTCCCAGCTTTCCGCCTGGATCAGCGGCGCATCCTGATCGGCCTTACTTATCTGAGAATCAAAAAGCCCGGCCATTCACCGGGCTTTTTTAGTCTGGTATTGTGCCGTTCTGTTTCAGAACTTCGCCGGCCAGATAGAGCGAGCCGCCAATCAGGACACGAGGCGGTTGTCCATTTGGAGTCTTTAATTTAATGGCCTGTAACGCGCTGATGAGGTTGCCGTGGGGCTCCGCGGGAAGGCCAGCGTCGGCTGCGTCCGCCGCCAAGGCCACGGGATCAACCGAGGCATCGGAATTTGAGACTGGCACAGTCAGTACACCATGCGCCAAGCCTGCAAAGGGTTTGAAATAGCCGGTCGCATCCTTGGTGTTTATCATGCCGCTGACCATATACACCGGCATCGGCTTCTGCTCATCCAGCGTAGCAAGCGCCTCGGCAATCACCTGACCAGCCCCTGGATTATGCCCGCCGTCAATCCAGAGTTCGCTGTCCACCGGCAAATGCGCAAGAAGATTGCCGCTTGAAAGCCGTTGCATGCGCCCGGGCCATTCCACGTCGACCATGGCCTTTTCCATCATGGCGTCCGTGACGGGAAAGCCTGCCGCTTTTACCGCGCGAATGGCTGCCGCAGCGTTGGAAAACTGATGACGCCCCGGCAGGCGCGGCAACGGCAGGTCGGCAAGGCCAAATTCATCCTGATAGACGAGCCTGCCAAACTCCTCATGGGCCAAAAAGTCCTGCCCATAGACAGCCAACGGGCAACCAAGACGCTCGGCGGTCTCAACCAAGACCTCGCGCGCGGCGTCAAATTCCTGATAGCCGACAACAACCGGGCATCCAGACTTCATAATACCCGCCTTTTCGGCCGCAATCAGTTCAACCTTATCGCCCAGATAGGCCAGATGATCGAGAGCAATGGGCATTATCACTGAAACGGCGGGGTTTGGCACAACGTTGGTTGAATCAAAGCGACCGCCCATGCCAACTTCCACGATGACGGCATCAGCCGGCTTTTCCGAAAAAAGAAGAAAGGAGACCGCCGTCAATATTTCAAAGACGGTAATTGTCTGGCCTTCATTGGCGGCAGCAACACGGCGAAGCGCGTCGGCAAGATCAGCGTCGGATACCAATTGTCCGCGCTCGCCTTTCCTGCCGATACGATAACGTTCGTGCCAGTTTACAAGGTGCGGAGAGGTATCGACGTGGACTGAAAAACCGCCTGCCTCCAAAAGCGCCCTGCAGAAAGCGGTTGTTGAACCCTTTCCATTCGTACCGGCAATATGGATGACAGGCGGCAATTTCAGATGCGGATTGCCAAGCTTTTCCAAGAGCCGCAATATGCGATCGAGCGACATATCAAAGCCCTTCGGATGAAGCGCCATTAATTTGTCGATTTCACGGGCCGCCTCGCCGGTTTCAAGCGTATTGGTCATCTTAGAAAAGCTCGTTTTTAGACAACAGCCTCTTCCGAGGCGTCGGCAATCAACGCTGTCGGACCAGACTCAGGCGGAAGCTTCAGGAGCATTTTAAGGACGCGCGCAAGGGTATCTGGCAATTTGTGGCGATGAACCACCATATCCACCATCCCGTGCTCGTAGAGATATTCCGATGTCTGGAAATCATCAGGCAGTTTTTCGCGGATCGTTTGTTCAATCACGCGCCGTCCAGCAAAACCGATCACCGCGCCGGGTTCGGCCATATGAATGTCGCCCAGCATTGCATAAGAGGCGGTAACCCCACCCGTTGTCGGATTTGTGAGGACAACAATATAGGGAAGACCGGCTTCTTTCAGCATTTCAACGGCAACGGTTGTGCGCGGCAGCTGCATAAGGGAAAGAATGCCTTCCTGCATACGCGCGCCCCCGGATGAGGGGAACATGACCAGAGGGCAATTCTCAGCAATCGCGCGTTCGAAGGCTTGAATAATCGCCTCGCCGGCGGCGGTGCCGAGCGAACCGCCCATGAAGCCGAACTCATGAATAACCGCGACCATTTTCAGGCCTTGTAATTCTCCGACGGCAGCTTGTATCGTATCTTCCAGATCTGTTTTGGCGCGGCTGTCCTTCAACCGATCCGAATATTTCTTGGAATCACGGAATTTCAGTGGGTCCTGTGCGACCTTCGGCTGAGGCAGCATTTCATAGCGGCCTTCGCCGAAAAGCTGATCCAGACGGGCCAATGCAGGCATTTTCATGTGGTGGCCGGAAGCCGGGATCACCCAGAGATTTTCTTCCAGATCCTTGTGAAACACCATTTCACCGGTTTCCGGACACTTGATCCAGAGGTTTTCCGGAACTTCACGGCGCCCAAGCATGGAGCTGATTCTTGGACGGACATAGTTGGTCAGCCAGTTCATCTGATCTCTCCTAGAATATTACTCGGCAGCAGCCATGCGGGCAGCTTTGACGCCGCTCGCCAAACCACGGACAAATGTGACAACACTTTCTATGGTGTCCGCTGTTGCCTGACCATCGCGCAGGCTCCCAGCAACCTGGGCCACAATCGCCGTTCCGACCACAACGCCGTCAGCATTGGCGCCGATCAGGCGCGCATGTTCTGCCGTTTTCACACCAAAGCCGACACAAACCGGAAGCTCGGTGTGGCCTTTGATGCGTGATACTGCTCCGGACACCAGCGACGGATCCGGCAGCGATGAACCGGTAATACCGTTCATCGACACATAATAAACAAAGCCCGAGGTGTTCTGAAGAACACGCGGCAGGCGTTTGTCGTCTGTCGTTGGCGTGGTCAAGCGAATGAAATTAATACCCTTTTCCACGGCGGGAACGCAGAGCTCGTCGTCCATTTCGGCTGGCAAATCAACGACGATCAAACCATCAATACCCGCGGCAAGCGCGTCGTCGAGGAACCTGTCAACGCCATAGACATAGATCGGGTTATAATATCCCATCATGACAATGGGCGTATCCTGATCGTCTTCACGAAAAAGGCGGGCCATTTCGATTGTCTTGGCCAGCGTTTGACCACCGGCCAGGGCGCGTTGACCCGCAAGCTGAATTGCTGGTCCATCGGCCATCGGATCAGAAAACGGCATTCCCAGTTCGATAACATCAGCGCCCGCGGCTGGAAGGGCCTTCATGATTCCCAGCGATGTTTCAAAATCAGGATCGCCGCCCATGAAATAGGTCACCAGAGCGGGGCGTCCTTCTGCCTTCAGCTCGGCAAAGCGTTTTTCCATACGTACTGTCATTACTCACCAAGCCCCATGCCAAGAATTTTGCCCACGGTGAAGATGTCTTTGTCGCCGCGGCCCGAAAGATTCATCACGATAACCTGATCTTTGCGCATTTTTGGCGCGCGCTTTATGACTTCGGCGACCGCATGGCTTGGTTCAAGAGCAGGAATGATGCCTTCAAGTCTGGTCAGAAGCTGGAAAGCCTCCAACGCTTCTTCATCCATGATCGGCACATATTCAGCTCTGCCTGAATCGGCAAGCCAGGAATGTTCCGGCCCAATGCCAGGATAATCAAGACCAGCAGAGATTGAGTGACCTTCCTTGATCTGGCCGTCGCCATCCTGCAGCAGATAAGTGCGGTTGCCATGCAAAACGCCGGGGGAGCCGGCAGTGATGGATGCACAGTGTTCTTCGCCAGAAAGGCCTTTGCCGCCTGCTTCAACGCCTACGATCTGCACGCCTTCATCGTCGAGGAAGGGATGGAAAATACCGATCGCATTGGAACCGCCGCCAACTGCCGCGATCACCAAATCCGGCAGCTTGCCTTCGGCTTCCAGAATCTGCTCTCTGGCTTCCTGCCCAATCACGGCCTGAAAATCACGCACCAGTTCAGGATAAGGATGCGGACCCGCTGCTGTTCCAATCAGGTAGTAGGTGTCATCAACATTTGTGACCCAGTCGCGCAGCGCCTCATTCATGGCGTCTTTCAGCGTTCCGCTGCCTGCCGTAACCGGTTTTACCTCCGCGCCAAGCAACTTCATGCGAAAGACATTCGGAGCCTGTCGTTCTACGTCAGTTGCACCCATATAAACAACGCAAGGGAACCCGAAACGCGCCGCCACCGTTGCGGATGCCACACCGTGTTGACCAGCGCCGGTTTCAGCGATGATGCGGGTCTTGCCCATGCGCTTGGCCAGCAAAATTTGCCCAATACAATTGTTGATCTTATGCGAGCCCGTGTGGTTCAACTCTTCGCGCTTGAAATAGATTTTTGCGCCACCGAGATGTTCCGTCAGGCGCTCAGCAAAATAAAGCGGGCTCGGGCGGCCGATATAGTGCTTGCCCAATGCTTTGAGCTCGGCCTGAAATTCCGGGTCCGTTTTCGCCCTGTTCCATTCCGTTTCAAGATCGAGGATCAAGGGCATCAGTGTTTCGGCGACAAACCGCCCACCATAGATACCAAAGCGACCATCTTCGTCCGGTCCGGACCGGAATGTATTAGGTTTAGGCGTCTCGTTCACATCAAACTCCGTATACTCAAGTCTGTTTTGAAGCCACTGGTCAGGCTCGCATTCCATCAATGGCCTTGTGCGCGGCCTCGAAGAAAGCGTCTATTTTGGCAATATCCTTGACGCCCGGAGCGCTTTCAACGCCCGATGATACGTCAATTCCCGTACACCGTGTCAACTTGATGGCATCGGCCACATTGTCTTTGTTCAACCCGCCGGAAAGCATGTAGTCAACATTATCGTCAAGCGCTTCGAGAATGTTCCAGTCAAAGGATATGCCGTTGCCACCGGGCAGCTCGGAGCCGCTTGGGGCTTTTGTGTCGAACAGAAAGCGGTCCGCTACGCCTTCATAGGCTTCGACCTTTTTGAGGTCGTCAGGCGTGCTAACCGAGAACGCCTTCATGACCGGAAGACCGTAAACAGCCTTCATGTTGAGAACACGCTCGGCGCTTTCGCTGCCATGGAGTTGCAAGATATCCGGGTTTAAAAGATCAATAATTTCATCAAGATCGTCGTTTTCCGCATTAACCGTAACCGCGACGGTCTTGACCTTGCCCCGCACCAGATCGGCAAGCCTTCCGGCATCGGCAGGTTCTATGTTGCGCGGGCTTTTGGGAAAGAAAATAAACCCGACATGCGTTGCGCCGAGATCCACGGCGCGCATGATCGCTTCCGGCGTCTTTAACCCGCATATCTTGATCGAGAATGTCATGGCGCTCGCACTCGCACGAATTTGGCCCAGAGTCGAGCTAAAATGCACTCGATAGGGCTCTGCATGGCAGTGCTCGTTCAAGGCGGGAAGCATATTTTCTCATATTCATGACCAAACGGCCTGGCTAACCAAAATCGACTGCGTGGAGCGCCGATCCATGTTGTTTCAACCAGGCTCTGGCGCGATCGGTTGCTGGACACAGTTTTTCGCACAGCGCCCAAAACTTGGGCCCATGGTTCATTTCGGTCAGATGCGCCACTTCATGCGCTGCCAGATAGTCGAGAACAAAGGGAGGCGCCATTACGATGCGCCAGGAAAAATTCAAACGTCCATCATGGGTGCATGAGCCCCAGCGGCTTCTGGTGTCCTTTAAAGTCAGCGCTGTATAATGTTTGCCGCTTTCGGCCGCATGGCGCGCCACCAGAGGCTCCAGATCAGCTCTCGCTTCCTTTTTCAGGTAGTCACGTATTCGCCTTTGAAGATGTTCCGGCGCGCCACCAACAAAGAGAACCGCGCATCCGGCTAATTCGCCTGTCTCGGTTACACCCCGCATTTTACCGGTTCTGACGATTTTATGGCTTTTGCCGCGAATGGATATTGTTTCGCCATCCACCAGGCCCGCCGCAAAAGGCAGCTTTTCAAATTTCTTCGTCAGCCAACCATGATTTCGTTCCAGAAAATTATCAACTTCCTGAAATGGCAGGTTAAGCGGCACCGTCATTTTAAGGGCGCGCCCGCCCGGCTCAATTCTGAGTGTCAAACGCGTCGCTCGTTTATCGGGCTTTACCGTCAATGGCACTTCGCGACCAGCAACTGCAACCGTTCGTCCGGTAGAAACCGGTGTTGCGGGCCTTGCGACAGTGGGACGCTTCTTAAAAAACATGCGCTTTGAATAGCCGATTCGAGCGGGATACGCGCCAATAAAAACCGGCCTTTTTAAAGGCCGGCGAAAAGCTTGGATGCGTTCAGGCGTTTTGCGTTCTGTCGTCGCGCTGCTGCCGACGCTCTCGCATGAAGCGTGAAAACTCTTCCTGATCTTTGGCACGACGCAATTCAGCAAGATACTCGTCGAACTCCGCCTTTGCTTCATCAAGCTTGCGGCGTTCTTCTTCGATACGCTCCAGTTCCTGCTTGCGCCAATCATCAAAAGCAGCGTTACCGGTTCTCCCGAACCCGTTGTGATGATGTCTACGCATGGTTTTGTCGTAAGCCCTGTTGGCGTCGCGCTTGAACTCCTGAAGCCGTTCGCCAAAAAGTATATAGGCCAGCATTGCCAGCCCGAGCGGCCAGAAGACCATGAAGCCTAACACCATCAATGCAATTGTGGCAGGCGTCCAATCGGGCCGGATCCAGGTTGACTGAGTCATGGGTTTGTACCCTCGTTTGACAGGAGACGGCACTATGCCGCCTCACTTCAAACGATGTGGTAACCAATAAGGGCGGCTTCAAGAGAATTCGTGAAGCAATCGGATATAGTGCTGATTTTCATGAGGAAAATCGGCGCCTATTTTTCGCTTCCCCCAAAAATCCCATGTACAACTCGGGGCTTCTTCTTGACGTTTCTCACAGCCTCTTTTGTGTTTTCCGCCATGAAGTTCAAAATGCGCGGCGCAATTTCCTTGCGGAAACGGGACCCATTGAAAACCCCATAATGGCCGACATCTGGCTGCATGTAGTGAAGCCGCATGTTATCGGGGATAGAGGTGCAGATCGTCTGCGCGGCTTCTGTCTGTCCTACACCCGATATATCGTCGTTTTCCCCTTCAACCGTCATCAACGCAACTGTCTTGATCTTCGATGTGTCAACAAGTTTGCCACGGTGTTTCAACTCACCCTTCGGCAACGCATGCTGAATAAAGACAACATCGACAGTCTGCAGATAAAATTCTGCCGTCAGGTCCATAACCGCCAGATATTCATCGTAAAAGTCACGATGCTTTTCGGCAGAATCGCCATCATTTTTCACCATATGGACAAAGAAGTCCTTTTGCGCCGTCATATGGCGATCGAGGTTCATCGACATGAAACCGGTCAGCTGCAAAAAGCCGGGATAGACAGGGCGCATGAAGCCGGGCTGCGGCCACGGAACCTGCATGATGACATTATCTGCAAACCAATCTATCGGTTTATTTTGGGCCAGTTCATTAACAGCCGTGGGCTTGATGCGCGTATCAATCGGGCCACCCATGAGGGTCATGGATGCAGGCGAGGCAGGATCCTCCCGCTCTTCCATGACGGCAATAGCCGCCAGCACCGGGACCGATGGCTGGCAAACTGCCATCACGTGCGTGTCCGGTCCCAAAAACTTGATCATTTCAATGACGTAGTCAATATAATCATCGAGATCGAAGGTGCCTTCTGTCAACGGCACCATGCGTGCGTCGACCCAATCGGTAATATAAATCTCCGCAGACGGAAGAAGCGTTTCAACTGTCCCCCGCAAAAGCGTGGCGTAGTGGCCGGACATGGGGGCAACGAGAAGAATCTTGGGGTCGGTTGGATGTTGCGGCGGCAAAACGCGTTCAAAATGTTTGAGATTGCAAAACGGCTTGGACCAAACGGTTTTTTCATGAACAGACACTTCCACATCGTCAATGATTGTGGTGTCCAGACCAAATTCCGGTTTGCCGTACCTACGTGTCGCTCTTTCAAACACCTCGAAACCGGCCGCAACCGCTCGACCGTATGCCGTGTGTGACAGGGGGTTGAATGGATTTCTGTAGACCATTCGCATAGCGTCTGCCGCTGTCCGCCAGGGCGCCACGATTGCGTGGTTCAACTCATAAAGTTGGTAGAACATGGAAATGCATTCCTTGTGTCAGATCGGCAGTGCAAATCAGAATTCAAAAGCGCTCGGCTTTTTGCACTGCAACGTGGGAAGGCAAACTAGCATGTTTTTGTTGCAGAGCAATAAAATTTGGGTGAACAATCTTCCATTCCCGTCATGCGATACCCAACTGAACGTAAGGTTTGCTGCTGGCGCGAAACTGTTGCTACCCCAGCGGGGGCCGCACCTTGGGGGATTTCCAATTTAACTGGCACTGCAAAGCTGCACGCAAATTAACACTTCTTTACAGATAGATGAGACACACCAATGCTATATGAAGATACCCGCCCTACGGGCTTTCCGGTCGACGATCTTTTTCGAACCCGATGGTCTCCGCGCGCTTTTTCAAGCGAAGACATGCCGGAAAGTGACCTTCTCACGATCCTCGAAGCCGCCCGATTTGCGCCTTCAGCCAACAACAACCAACCGTGGCGCTTTGTCTATGCATTGCGCGGCACCCCTGAGTGGGAAATGATAATCTCCGTCCTGAAAGGTTTTAACAAGGATTGGGCGCCCAACGCTTCGGCACTTGTGTTAGTCTATTCGCTCAGCAAGCTGACACCACCCGGCGCGGATGAGGAGCGTGAAATCGGCACGCATGCTTTTGATGCGGGCGCTGCGTGGATGTCGATCGCGCTTCAAGCCAAAATTGCGGGTTATCATGCGCACGCAATGGGCGGGGTGGAAAAGCAAGCGGCCGCGGAAATTCTGGATGCCCCTGAACATGCACATCTTCATGTGGCGGTGGCAATTGGGAAAGTTGGCGATAAATCCACGCTCCAGGAAGAGCGACAAAAGACCGAATATCCCAATGCCCGTAAACCGCTGTCAGAACTTGCTGCAAAAGGCAGGCTGATTGCGAAATAAAAAAGGGCCGGAAATCCGGCCCTTTAAGCTACTGATATTATTTCAAATATCCAAGTTCGCAACACTGAGTGCATTTTCCTGGATGAAGTCGCGGCGCGGCTCAACTTCATCGCCCATGAGGCGTGCAAACAGGCCATCCGCATCGGTCGCATCTGTAACTTTGACCTGCAGAAGTGAGCGTGCATTGGGATCAAGCGTTGTTTCCCAGAGCTGCTCCGCATTCATTTCGCCCAGACCTTTATAGCGCTGCATGGCAATACCCTTGCGCCCTGCCGCAAAGATCATGTCCAAAAGCTGGCGAGGGCCGGTGATAGACGTTTGTTCTTCCTTCCGCCTCAACACCGGCGGCTCAGCGTAGATCTCCTGCAGACGGTCAGCCATCTGGTCGATATGACGGGCGTCAACGGACCCGATCAAACCCATATCAAGAACAGCAGCTTCCTTGACACCGCGAACCGTACGTTCAAAAACAAGACCACCCTGTTCGTTGACGCGCCCTTCCCAGCCCCGCTCCGTTTCCTCAGCTATGAGATCCAGCCTGGCCGCAACCCGGGCCGCGGTTGCTTCAGCGTCAGCGCGATCCTGAACGATCTCTGCATCGAAGGCACCCGAAATAGCCGCCTGCTCAACAACCGAACGATCATAACGGGAATGAAGCCCATCGATCAGCGATCGAAGACGCAGAGCGTCGGCAACGACTTCGCGGAGGTCCTGGCCAGTGCGCACCTCGCCGCTTGCCAGTGCAATCGCCGTATCTTCAAGGCCGGAATTGATCAGATAATCTTCCAGCGCTTTCTCGTTCTTAAGATATTGAGACGACTTTCCGCGCGACACCTTATAAAGCGGCGGCTGTGCGATATAGAGGGAGCCGCGTTCCACCAGTTCCGGCATCTGCCGGAAGAAGAAGGTCAAAAGCAATGTTCGGATATGAGCGCCGTCCACGTCAGCATCGGTCATAATAATGATCTTGTGGTAGCGCAGTTTTTCCGGATTGAATTCATCCTTGCCAATGGATGTTCCAAGCGCGGTGATCAGCGTGCCGATTTCCTGGCTTGAAAGCATCTTGTCAAAACGGGCTCTTTCGACATTCAAGATCTTTCCACGAAGAGGCAGAATGGCCTGGCTTTCACGCGAACGGCCTTGTTTGGCGGAGCCGCCAGCAGAATCACCCTCGACCAGGAAGAGTTCGGATTTCGCTGGATCACGCTCGGAGCAGTCGGCCAGTTTGCCAGGTAGCGAGGAAATATCGAGTGCGCCCTTGCGGCGGGTCAATTCACGAGCCTTGCGGGCGGCCTCGCGGGCTGCGGCAGCCTCCACAACCTTGCCAACCAGAATTTTCGCCTCGCCTGGGTTTTCTTCCAGCCATGTCCCAAGAGCCTCATTGACGAGGCTTTCAACAACCGGGCGAACCTCAGAGGAAACAAGCTTATCCTTGGTCTGAGATGAGAACTTGGGGTCTGGCACCTTTACCGAAAGAACCGCGGTCATGCCTTCGCGGCAGTCATCGCCGGTCAGGGAAACCTTTTCCTTTTTCAAAATGCCGGATGTTTCGGCATATGAAGTCACCTGACGGGTCAGAGCTCCTCGAAAACCGGCCAGATGCGTGCCCCCATCGCGTTGGGGGATATTGTTGGTAAAACAAAGGACATTTTCGTGGTAGCTGTCATTCCACCACATCGCCACTTCAACGGATATTCCGTCCTTCTCGCCCTGAATGGCGATCGGGGTTTCAACAAGCGCCTTCTTTGAGCGGTCGAGATAGCGAACGAAAGCTTCCAGCCCGCCTTCATACATCAATTCTTCTTCGCGAATGTCGGAGTGACGCCGGTCGGTCAAAACAATGCGGACACCGGAATTGAGGAAGGCCAGCTCGCGAAGCCTATGCTCAAGCGTGCCATAGTCAAACTCAATCATGGAAAACGTCTCGGAACTCGGAAGAAAAGTCACTTCCGTTCCTGACCGGCCCTCGTAGCTGCCGGTGACGGCCAACGGACCATCGGCAACGCCGTGGGTAAAGCTCATTTCATGAACTTTGCCGCCACGCCGAATTTTCAGCGAAAGCGACACGGAAAGCGCATTCACCACGGAAACGCCCACACCGTGAAGCCCGCCCGAAACCTTGTAGGAGTTCTGGTCAAACTTACCACCTGCGTGGAGCTGCGTCATGATGACTTCAGCTGCGGAGACACCTTCTTCGGAGTGAATGTCTGTTGGAATGCCGCGACCGTTGTCTGTGACTGTCACCGACCCTTCGGGGTTCAGCGTTACAGTCACCAGGTCGGCATGACCAGCCAGCGCCTCGTCAATTGCGTTATCGACAACCTCGTAGACCATGTGATGAAGACCGGAGCCATCATCGGTGTCGCCAATATACATGCCGGGGCGTTTGCGCACCGCATCAAGACCCTTCAGCACTTTGATGGAATCGGCGCCGTATTCAGCACCGTTTTCGACTTCTGGCGTGTCGCTCATAAATTCCGTCTTCCGTAATGGGCCGACCAGCTTGCCGTTTTAAGACGGCCCTTGGCGGCTTTGATGATAAACGCAAACATCGTCTGCGAATCACCCATTTATATTCGCTTAGACTATAGGGATTTTTGGACCCTATTCCAAAGCCTGCGCCCGCCTTTTCCCCGAAAACAACGCTGTTTTAGGGCCCATACGGGATACTCTACCGTCCGGCGTGGCCCCGAATGGCTATATTGTCTTTTTTCGCTGAAGCGCCCGGTCCAGAACCTGCGTCATCTCAGTTAGATCGTCGGAACTCAAAGTCTTTATCTCCCGCGACAAACGGTTAGCAAAGCGGGTGAATTGCGCATCCAGGCCAGCCGTATCGATGACCACTCTGGGATGGGAGCCCGCGGCAATATCGATGAGTTCTTCGACATCATCCCAAATGATACCGAAAAATCCGGCAACGCGTTGCACAAAATCAAAGGAAGGCGCACCGCGATTACCATGTTCGAGCGCTGAGAGATAGGCGGGTGATACGCCAATGGCCGCCGCCATTTCCTTTTGCGATATTCCTCGCTGTTTGCGCATGTCGCGCATGACTTCCCCAAAAGGCGTCATGGACCATCTCCCAGGTTGCGCTTGAGCCGCACGTAAAGAGCGCCCTCACCACCATGATTTCGCGCCGCCATTTCATAGCCGGAAATGAGAAACCGGAATTCCGGTTTGGAAAACCATAAAGGTACGGCCCGTTTTAACGCACCATCGCTCCCCAAAGACGAGCCCTTGCCGGTAATAACAAGAACATGGCGCATACCGCGCTCGTGTGCCCGCACCAGAAATGAGTGCAACATGGCATGGGCCTCACTTTGAACGAGACCGTGCAAATCAATTCGCGCTTCCAGGGGCAAACGCCCCTTGGAAATTTTCCGTGTTACCGGTCGTTCAATAGGATGATGGCGGCCAGCGGGCTGCTGTTGTATCGCTTGGGGGGCAGATGTCTGCGTCGGCTTGTTCTTTGGCTTTCGTTTGTTTGAAACGAGTTCGCTATCGTTTTGATCGGCAAGCAGCGCCTCAAAACCATCAAGCATCTCCAGGCGGCCGGGCAATGCTCGAACGGAGCGGGCGACTTTGCCCCACAAAATTCGATCTTCTGAAGACATGCCTTTTTTAGTCATGCCGATTGCCAAGCCTTATTCATGATTTTGTCCGCTATTCCTCCTGGGACGAAAATGTAAAAGTCCGCTTCGTTTTTGACTGAGCCCGCCAAATCACCTGCCGCCTCGCCGCTGCCGGTAAAAATATCACCGCGATCAGGGCCGATAATAGCCGACCCGGTATCCAACGCCAACAACAGCCGCCTGAAAGGTTTGTCTCCATCCAGCCGCGTTAAGCTTTCACTGGCTACAAAAAAGGGGGACCCGAATGTGTGGATTGAGCGGTCAACCGCCAGCGCCCGACCGGGTGACATTTGAACTTTGGCTGCCGCCACCGGGCCCAATTCAGGAACACCAACCGGAACCTCCCTGAAAAAAATGTAGGACCGGTTATGCCAATAGATTTCATCAGCGCGATTAGGGTTATCGCGCAGCCACTTCCTGATCACGCGCATGGATATTCCGGAAGGATCGATCTCTCCTAGATCAATCAGTCTCCGACCAATTGCTGAAAATGGGTGCCCCGATTTCGCGGCATAGGTAATACGCCTGACTTCACCATCTGGAAAGTTCAGTCGGGCAGCGCCCTGAATATGAGCAAAGAAGACATCTTCCCGTGAGCTTGCCCAGGCAATCTCCAAACTTCGATTTTTCAAGTAACCTTGATCGATAGCTCGGCGGTCTGGATATTCCGATATCTTGCCATTCCTCAAAAGCCCAAATGCGTAGGTGGTATCCATATCAAGTGGGCGATTGCTGTCGTCGAGATCCACGAGGTCGTCTGGTCTTCGATAAAACGGATGGCGCCATTCATCGTCCGCAGTAGCGCGAACTTCTACATCGGGTTCATAGAATGCCGTTACCAGCCCGCGATGGCCGTCCGTTTTTTCTATTTTGAATGGATGGAAGTGGTATTCAAAAAACTGCCGCGCGGCGGCGGCCGTTTCTGGATAGAAGTCTGCGGCGGCTTCCATTGCCGGCAGCAGATCCTGCGCGGTAATTCCCAGAGAACCTGTCTTATACGGCTTTTGCGTGAGAATATGGTTTTGGCATCTGCTCAGCGCTGGCACCAGTTCACTTGGATCATCTGTTTGCCAGCCCGGAAGACTGGCAAAATCGACCGGGCGTAGAACGTAGCCTGTCTTCATTAATGTTCAGATGCGGTCGCCACGAGTTTCCAGTTGGGATCGCGAGATCGTACATCTCGAGAAAATGTCCAGATATCCCTCACTTCCGCAACTTCTTCCTCATCGCCATCGATGATCGTTCCATTCTTGTCGAAAGTCGCTGAGATCAGCTGGCTCACAATACGCACGGTGATGCTAGCTTGGCTCTCATCAACACCTGCGGTCATCATGTCCGCTTTATCCACGCCGACAAAGCTGGACTTTATCGTTTCCCCATTTTGCTCGCGTGATTTGATGGCAGCTTCGAAGCCCTCGTAGACATCCGGCGAAAGCAGGTTTCGCAGCGTTGGCAAATCACCGTCAGCAAAAGCCATCACGATCATCTCATATGCCATACGCGCACCCTTCATAAATTCTTTCGGGTCGAAAGAAGGGTCAGCGTCGATGAGCTGGCGGATACCCTTGTTGATATCCGTTTCAGGCTTGGCAAAATCATCCGCCCGAGCATAGGGATTTGGCTCGTCCTCATGCACGCCAGTCGGGGGCAACGTAACGATATTATCCTGCTCTCTGGGCTGACGCGCCTCCTCGCGCCTTGAATAGGGATCAAGGCGTGTTTTCTCGTTACCAGTCCGCCGCCCAAGCACATTGCGCAATTGGAGGAAAATCAGCACAGCCGCAACCAGAAAGAAAATTGTCACAAAATCATTCAAACCTATTTTCCCCTAACCGCTTTCAAATCATTTTCTCCTACCCATATAGTCTTGCACGAAAGACGTTTCAAATATTAGCGTTAGGCGTCATTGCAGAAAATTCTGAAGGTTTAGAAAAAACCGGCCAGACTTAGCGCTAGGGAGACCCAAATGCGCTTTTCATTCATTCCATTTGCCCTGCTGATTTTTCCGGTATTGGAAATCTCGGTTTTCATTCTTGCCGGTCAGTATATCGGCTTTTGGGCAACCATTGGGCTCATCTTCCTAACCGCGGCAATCGGATCACTGCTACTGCGCGTTCAAGGATTCTCCATCCTGCGGAGGCTGACTGAAGAGAACCAGGCAGGCCGCTTGCCAGCGAGGGAGCTGGTTCACGGAGGCATGATTGTGCTTGCCGGGATTTTACTCCTTACGCCGGGTTTCGTGACGGACACGATTGGATTTCTGCTCTTTGTCCCCGCTGTCCGGGATGCGGCCTGGAGCTTTCTCAAAACCAAAATTGCCTTCAAGTTTTCAGAGACTACATTTGATTCTGGTTTTCGTGATGGAGGAGCCGCGCGACGCGAGCCCGGAGATGTGATCGATCTTGATGACGAAGAATACAGGCGGGATCCTGATCCCAAATCACCCTGGCGCAACTCCTAAACGGTCAAGAGCAGCCCGGCATCAAGGGTTGTAAGCCGCTGGCGGAAATGATAGACCGCGCGAAAATTTTCCTAAGGAGCAGCCCTGATGGCGGATGAAATCAAGACAAACGGCAACGGTGCAGACGCACAACAACAGCAGCCCAGCCTCAATATCCTTGCGCAATATATCAAGGACCTTTCATTTGAGAATCCGGGCGCACCGCAGTCGCTTCAGGCGCGTGAAAAGCCTCCGGAAATCAACATCAACGTAAATGTGAACGCCAATCCGTTGGCTGAAAATGACTACGATGTTCTGTTGACGCTATCCGCATCAGCCAAAACGGATGGGAAAACCCTATTCCAGGTTGAACTGGTTTATGGCGGTGTTTTCCGTGTTGCCGGTTTTCCGCAGGAACATATGTTGCCAGTTCTCTTTATCGAATGCCCCAGGCTTCTCTTCCCGTTTGCTCGGCAGATTATCGCGGACGCCACCCGCAATGGCGGCTTCCCGCCACTACTCGTCGATCCGATCGATTTTGGTCAGATGTTTGCGCAGCGAATGGCCGAAGAACAGGCGAAGGGCAAAGTACAGGCTGTCAACAACTAGAGCTTTGATAGCATATTGAATTTCTGAAAACCCGGGCCTCAACCCGGGTTTTTTATGGGCGGTATTTGTTCCAGGTGGCCTTGTCGCCCATTTCTTCAAGCATTGCCTGATGCGCGTCGATCTCGGCCTGCGTTATTCTCGCCGGCAACGGCTTTGCTCTTTTGGTCAACGGCGCAAAATTCTCGTCACCGCGATCCGTTTTCTCAACGGTTGCCACACCGCCAAACCCGAGCGCTGCCTGTCTGCCGCCAGTCATCTCAATATAGACTTCAGCAAGTAACTCAGAATCGAGCAAGGCTCCGTGCTTGGTCCGGTGGGAGTTGTCGATTCCGTAACGGCGACAGAGTGCGTCGAGCGAATTTGGACCCATAGGATGTTTGCGGCGCGCCAAAGACAGCGTATCAATCACGAGTGAGCCTGAAATTTCCTGCAGGCCGAGGCGCGCGAATTCAGCATTCATGAAGCCCATGTCGAACGAGGCATTATGGGCTACCCATTTTGCTCCTTCGAAGAAATCGAGAATTTCCTGCGCTACCTCTGCAAAAGGCGGCTTGTCTTTCAGGAACTCATCCGTGATTCCGTGAACGGCCAATGCATCCGGATGCACCTTGCGATCACCTGGATTTATATAAATATGAATAGTTCTACCGGTCGGAAAGTGATTGTCGAGTTCCACGCCGCCGATCTCAATGACACGATCTTCCTGATTATCGAGGCCTGTGGTTTCTGTATCGAAGATAATTTCGCGCATTTTCAGTGGCCACCTTTGGCTCTTATTTCCTTGATGATACGCCGAACCTCGGCGCGGGCATGGTCCATGCCCAAACCTGTATCAACGACAAAATCTGCTTGATCGCGTTTTTCACGATCCGGAGTTTGTCGTGATTTTATCATGGCAAATTTTTCTTCTGTCATTCCAGGCCGGGCCAATACACGAGTCCGCTGAATATCTTCATCGCAGCTTACAACAACGATAAGGTCGACCCGGTCATTTGCTCCGGTTTCAAACAGAAGCGGGATATCGAGAACGACAATATCTGATCCTGCTGCCCTCTCCTTTTCCAAAAACTCTGTTTCTTTGATGCGGACCAGAGGATGTACGATTTTTTCAAGCGTCTTAAAGCCGAGCGGATTGTCAGCCAATATGGCGGATAATGCCTGACGGTTGACTTTGCCGTTTTCAACCGCACTTGGGAAGGCTTTCGCAATCGGCGTCACTGCTTCGTTTTCGTATAGATCATGAACAACAGCGTCAGCGTCATTGACCGCGATACCTTGATCGCGAAACATCTGGGCCGTTGTTGATTTGCCCATACCGATGGAACCTGTGAGCCCTATAATAATCAAGCCGGTACGCCTTTAGTTAATGTGGCTATTTCAACATTCTGCTTTTATGCCGAACCTTGCTCTTCTTCGGCTTTCCGGCGCATGTTTCACGTGAATCATGCATCAATAAGTCCAAACTGTCTGAGTGCAGAAAGGAGAGGCAACATGGGAAGCCCTATTATCGTAAAATAGTCTCCTTCTATTTTTTCAAAAAGACGGATGCCCAACCCTTCAAACTGATAGGCTCCGACTGATTGAAATAGAGCATCGCCGGCTTCATGCAGATAAGCGTCAATTTCGCTATCGCTTAATGCGCGAAATGTCATGGCGGCGCGGGCGACGTTTTTCCAAACAATTTTCCCGGCAAAACACAAGGTGACGGCGCTGTCGAGAAAGTGAGTCTTGCCAGACATATCAGACAGACGCTGTCGAGCTTCCTCAAATGTCCTGCATTTGTGAAAAAGAACGCCCTGCATAGAAAGGACCTGATCGGAGCCAATAACATAGGCATCTCTATAATGTGCTGAAACGCTGAGAGCTTTGGCTTCGGCGAGCGCCAAGGCTACGCCCTCGGGTGGCGTGCCCTGTTGAACGAGCGGTATTTCTATTTCCCGCTCATCAATTGCTGCAGGAACTGATTCAAAAGACAGGCCCGCGTTAGACAGCAGTGTCTTCCTGAATGGTGATGCTGACGCGAGAATCAATTTTGCAGGCATCTGAACCCTCCGATGTTTGAGATAACGCCAGGACACCCGCTTGCCAATGTCCCGACAGAGAATTTTGCGAATCAGATATCCGGCTCAAGATGTTTCTTTATCGAGTCGAGTCAAAAATTGGCTCTATCCCTGTTATCCTTCCCTATCTGTTGAAAAGACGGGAGAGGCCCTGTGGATGAAACGGTCCCAGACCAGGGTGTGTGTATATCCACTCAGTTTTCCACAAATCGGATTCTCGAGGGTTAAAAATTCGTTAATTGTGGATTTCTGGGAAAACTCTTGGATTGCCAAATTTCTACACCACTTATCCACAATTCGGCGCGGCGAAAATGGCCGTTAACGTTTTGTTAATCATTGAGGAAAGCCAGCTTATCCTCAATTTCAGCATTATCGTCTTTTTCGTTTTCGACACGACCCGTTTCTTCGGTGAATTGCGGCAAAAGCGCTGAATTGATTTTAATCCTTGATCCTCACCGACTCTAAGAAATAGAAGCCTTTAAATATCTTTTCTATTTTATTGGGAGCTCACCTTGGAATCTGTACAGGACCGAAAGATCGTAAGGGTTCTTGAAGGAGAGACTATTTCCCCTCCCCCAATATGGCTGATGAGACAGGCTGGTCGATATCTGCCGGAATATCGAAAGACGCGTGAGAAGGCCGGTAGCTTTCTCAACTTGTGCTATTCTCCGGATTTTGCTGTTGAAGTGACGTTACAGCCTATTCGTCGATATGGTTTTGACGCCGCCATACTCTTTTCCGACATTCTTGTCGTTCCCGATGCGATGAAACGGAATGTTCGTTTTGAGGAAGGGCGTGGCCCGCTCTTGGATCCAATTGATGCTGATGGAATTTTGAGACTTGGCGCTGATTTGGATGTGAAAACATTTGATCCCATTATTGAGACAGTGGCGCGCTTGCGTGATGAATTGCCCGTAGCCACAACCTTGCTTGGCTTTTGTGGAGCACCCTGGACAGTAGCGACCTATATGATTGCGGGCCATGGGACGCCCGACCAGGCGCCGGCGCGGCTTTTTGCTTATAAGGAGCCGGCGTTATTCGCGAAGCTCCTTGATTTTTTGGCGGATGTCTCGGCCGAGTATCTTATTCGGCAGATAGACGCGGGAGCAGATGCGGTACAAATATTTGACTCCTGGGCTGGCGTTCTTGGCGAGGACGAATTTGATGCGTTTGCTGTGCGCCCGGTTCGCCGAATGGTGGATCGGATCAGGTCAGTGAGGCCGGAGGCAAAAATTATTACCTTTGCTAAAGGCGCGGGTTTGCTTTTGCGGGATTACCGATCTGGAACAGACGCTAACGCAATTGGCCTTGACTGGTCGGTTCCGCTGTCCTTTGCCGTTGAATTGCAGAAGGAAGGTCCTATTCAAGGTAACTTGGATCCTATGAGGGTTGTTGCGGGCGGATCAGCCTTGGATGATGGTATTGACCGTATTTTGCAGACGCTTGGTGGGGGTCCTCTGATCTTCAATTTGGGGCACGGTATTACGCCTCAAGCGGATCCAGAAAATGTCACTCGGCTGGTCAACAGGGTTCGAGGAGTTTAGCGCTTGGCTATTTCACCGGTTAAAGGCAGCGGAACGTCAAAGGTGCGGCTGAGAGCTATGATTGCGCTTGGTTTGTTTTTAGCCGGGGCGATGCTGCTTTATTTCGTTGATGAGCAGTCGCGATATTTATGGATTAAAGCGCTTCATGTGATTGCAGTTATCTCTTGGATGGCTGGATTGCTTTATATGCCCAGGCTCTTCATTTACCACACTGATAGCGCGGTTGGTGGAGAAGCGTCGGAGAAATTCAAAGTAATGGAACGCCGTTTGCTTGGCGTGATCATGTGGCCGGCGATGATTTTGAGCTGGTTCTTTGGACTCTGGATGGCATGGTTTATATATGGTTTCCAGGGCGGCTGGCTTCATATCAAACTCTTACTTGTGGTCGGGTTGACGGTCGCGCATGTTCACCAGATGCGGGCGGTAGATGCGTTTGGCCGGGATGAAAGAATTCACTCGCAGCGATATTGGCGTGTTTTAAATGAAGTCCCGACACTTCTGATGATCCTGATTGTGGTCATGGTCATCGTCAAGCCGTTCTCCTGATTGACTGAAGTTTGCGATTACTCTTGCGCAAGGGTGAAGGAATCGCTATTTTCCGCAAAATCTTCCTACGGGTGGACATGTCTTGTCCCATGGAATGCTTCTTCTGAGGCGTTTTCCCGGTCATTAACCCGTTCCTTTCCAAAAATAATAAGTGTGACTTTATGGCTGAAATGAAGCTTCAGGACCTCAAGAACAAAACCCCAACGGATCTCTTGGCTTTTGCTGAATCCTTGGAGGTGGAAAATGCCAGTGTAATGCGCAAGCAGGAATTGATGTTTGCGATACTGAAGGAGTTGGCCAGCCAGGATGTCGAAATTATCGGCGAGGGCGTGGTTGAAGTTCTTCAGGACGGATTTGGTTTTCTGCGGTCGGCGAATGCGAACTATCTTCCTGGACCAGATGATATTTATATTTCGCCCTCTCAAATTCGACGGTTTTCGCTCAAGACAGGGGATACGGTTGAGGGTCCCATTCGTGGACCGAAAGAGGGCGAGCGTTATTTTGCTCTGCTGAAGGTCAATTCGATTAATTTCGAAGACCCTGAAAATATTCGTCACAAGGTTCATTTTGATAACCTGACACCGCTCTACCCTGACGAGCGGTTCAAGATGGAGATCGATAATCCGACGGGTAAGGATATGTCATCGCGCGTTATCGATCTCGTTGCACCCTTGGGTAAAGGCCAACGTGGTTTGATTGTGGCGCCACCAAGAACTGGTAAGACCGTTCTGCTACAAAACATTGCGCATTCCATTACGGCCAATCATCCGGAATGCTATTTGATCGTGCTTCTTATTGATGAACGACCTGAGGAAGTGACGGATATGCAGCGTTCTGTTCGGGGAGAAGTGATTTCTTCTACCTTCGATGAGCCAGCAACGCGTCACGTCCAGGTAGCTGAGATGGTTATCGAGAAGGCGAAGCGGCTGGTGGAACATGGGCGAGATGTTGTTATTTTGCTGGATTCTATCACGCGTCTGGGCCGTGCTTACAATACTGTCGTGCCATCTTCAGGCAAGGTTTTGACTGGCGGTGTTGATGCTAACGCGCTGCAGCGTCCGAAGCGTTTCTTTGGTGCCGCGCGTAATATTGAAGAAGGCGGTTCGTTGACAATCATTGCTACCGCGTTGATTGATACCGGAAGCCGTATGGATGAAGTTATCTTTGAAGAATTCAAAGGTACGGGCAATTCAGAAATCGTGCTTGATCGGAAGGTGGCTGACAAGCGGAACTTCCCGGCAATGGATATTCTTAAATCTGGGACGCGAAAGGAAGACCTACTCATTCCGCGTCAGGACTTGCAGAAAATCTTTGTTCTTCGCCGGATTCTGGCGCCTATGGGTACAACGGATGCTATTGAATTCTTAATCGATAAGCTCAAACAGACGAAGAATAATGCTGATTTCTTCGACTCTATGAATACCTAATAATTAGCCGGATTCTTAACATACAAACCGCCCTACCCTCTTTTTAAGACGCGGTGGGGCGGTTTTTGTTTATGCGGCGTTCTGTTGACTCTGACAGTCCATGTTATAGGAACAGCGGCTTGAAGAGCAGC
>JBNLGT010000008.1:0-62737 GCA_050306195.1 Ensifer sp. | reverse complement strand
ACTCGGACTTCGGATAGTTATCGACAAGCTTGGTCATCGCCTCGATCGTGCGAACCGAATAAGCCTGATCCTGCGTCACGTCAGGAATTTTCTTGGAGTATGAGAGCCCAAGCAGATATTGGGCATAGTCAGCATCCTCGGCTTGTGGATAAAGCGCCAGATAGCGGCTGGCAGTCGTGGCCGCCTCATCGAACTGCCCTTGCCGATAGCGAACGAACGTGCTCATCAAGAGCGCTTTTCGCGAATATTCAGAGAAGGGATGATATTTGTCGATTGCCTGAAACTTGCGATCAGCTTCGGTAAGCTTCCCTGCATTCAGGTTGGCAAGCCCCTGATTGTAGAGTGTTTCCGGCGGGTCAGCATCAAGCCCCAACTTCGTGATATCCAAATCAGGATCGGTATTGCAGCCAACAAGCGCAACCCCCGTGAACCCGAGCAGGAGCGCCACGCATACAGACCGAACACCTTTACCCATTGCAGACACCCGCGCTTTTTCCATTCAAAATTCCAATTTTCCAAGCGGCATAACGAACCCGGTGGGCGTTTCTATCCTCAAAACCGCCAGCAGGGCAACGCCATGTAACCGCATTGGCGCAAATTTATGGCATATAACGGAGATTTGACGCGAAAAGCACGGCTAGAATTCAGATCACGCCATCCAGGGTGAAAATTCAGGTGCATTGACAGTGATAAACTCCCGCGGCGCAACCCTGGGAGCAGCCACAGGCGCCTCAACGACTTCATAGGCTGACCGGTTATTCAATAGCGCCTTCAGCGCCATTGCGTTCAACCGGTGACCACCACGATAGGAACGGTAGCAGCCGATAAACTGTGCACCGGCAAGCGAGAGGTCACCAATCGCATCAAGCGTCTTGTGACGTACAAATTCATCCACCGGGTAGCGCAGGCCTTCAATATTGATGACTTTGTGGTCATCCGAAATGACAACGGAATTTTCCAGCGACGATCCAAGCGCCAGCCCTGCCGCCCAAAGCTTTTCAACATCACGCATGAAACCGAAGGTTCGTGCCCGCGACAGTTCTTTTTTGAAGGTCGCAGCGTTCAGGCTTCCTTCCCAATGCTGCCGCCCGATAAGCGGCGTGTCATATTCCACATCCACTTCAAACCGGGTGCCATCATACGGCAAAAATTCAGCCCAGGAATCACCTTCCGAAATGCGTACCTGTTGCGTAACACGAATATAACGACGCTTCACACCGAGGGAGCGTATGCCGACCGCCTCGATTTCGTCGATAAAAACAGCGGAGCTCCCGTCAAGCACTGGAATTTCCGCACCCGTGACTTCCACCAGCACATTGTCGATACCAAGCGCGTAAAGCGCGGCCATCAAATGTTCAATCATGGCAATCGAAGTGTCGCGGGAAAAGCCTAACATCGTGCAATGGTTTGTGCCGCCGACTTCTGATACCGCAGCCTTCATCTCAGTGAATGAACCATCTTCATGCAAGCGGCGGAAAACAACACCACTGCCCGCCTCAGCCGGGTGCATCGTTACACTGACATCGCCTCCCCCATGCACGCCAACACCGTTCAAAGTAAACGGTCTGGCAATCGTGTTTTGGAAGCCCAGAAAATCAACAGTCATAAACCCGCCTGCAATCCATTTTAAAACGCGCAAATAAACTCGCCCAAACAAGCTGCTCCGCGCGCAATAATTTCATTAGCGTCCCCGCATGCTCATCAGCCCGCCGGCATGATGAGTGGAGTTTGTCGAACTTTACCCGCCCGGGCACGGACCTGTCCGCCCTGTCGACTCCCTCCATTTCAAGATATATGCGTGCAGTGCACAATCCAAATCACTGTTTCTTACGCTTTGTAACGGAATCCACACCCAAACAATAACCAACAAAAACAAAAGGATGCCCCGAATTCATCCGGGGCATCCTCACAATTTATGTTATGCTTTTGCTCAGCTGGTCTGGCGACGCAGGAAGGCGGGAATTTCCAGCTCATCCTCAGCGCTTGGCTGACGGCTTTGAACCTGCTGGCGACCACGATCATCAAGCTGCCCGCGACGCGGCGCATATAGGCTTGCTTCCGGCGACAACGGGCGACGCTGTGCAGAGGCGGCCTGTGGGGCTGAACCGGTCATGTCCGATGCAGCCTCTTCCTCTTCCTTGCGGCCGAGTGATGTCGTTAGACGCTTCAGCAGCCCTATCGGCCCACGCTCGTCATTAACACCGTTCAGGTCAGCTGCCCTGCCTTCAATCTCGGCGCGAACAACCGGCGGAAAGTCTTCGACTTTCGGCATGCGTACGGGCTCAGGATCAAGACTGACCTCAGGCAGAGCAGAGATTTCGGCTGCCCTTTCTTCCGGTGCGGAGGCAATCGCTTTTTCAGCCTTGGGCATTTCCGTCGGCTTGGCTGCATTCATCCCCATTGGCGACGGCGCCGGACGAGCAGTTGATGGCTCAGGCGCAGAAAAAATCCTGCTCTGCGGGCGGAAAGTCTCCGTAACTGGCTCGGAAGTCGCTGCTTTGGAAAGTGAAATTTCCAGTTCCTTTTCCAATTCAGCTTCAGCGCTGCGGATGGTTTCCGCCACCGGATCAACCGTCGACTTCGGTGCAACAGGCAGAGGTGCAGCAGCAACCGGTGCAGCCGCAGGCTGGCTCGACGTGTTCGCGCTGGTGGTAATGGAAGGAGCCGGACGGCTTACGGGGCGGCTTGGTGCTGGACTGGCAAACTCTCCATTGAGTTCCTTGTCAATGCCAGTGGCGACAACAGAAACCCGAATGATACCTTCCAGCTCTTCGTCAAAAGTTGCACCCAGAATGATGTTCGCGTCGGGATCGACTTCCTCACGAATGCGGGTTGCTGCCTCATCCACTTCAAAGAGAGTCAGGTCACGGCCACCGGTAATCGAAATCAGAAGACCTTGCGCACCCTTCATGGAAGTTTCATCCAGTAGCGGGTTGGCAATTGCAGCTTCGGCGGCAGCCATTGCGCGGCCCTCGCCGGAGGCTTCCCCTGTACCCATCATGGCGCGACCCATCTCGCGCATCACCGAACGAACATCGGCAAAGTCGAGATTGATCAGGCCTTCCTTCACCATCAGGTCGGTGATGCAGGCAACGCCGGAATAAAGAACCTGGTCAGCCATGGCGAATGCGTCGGCGAAGGTGGTCTTGTCATTGGCGATGCGGAAGAGGTTCTGGTTTGGAATAACAATCAGCGTGTCCACGGACTTCTGAAGTTCCTCAATGCCCTGCTCTGCAAGGCGCATGCGGCGCTGACCTTCAAAATGGAATGGCTTGGTGACGACACCGACGGTCAGAATCCCCTTGTTGCGGGCGGCTTGAGCAACAATCGGTGCGGCGCCCGTCCCCGTTCCACCGCCCATACCGGCGGTTACGAAGCACATATGCGTGCCATTCAGGTGATCGACAATCTCGTCCAGGCATTCTTCAGCTGCGGCACGGCCAACCTCAGGCTGCGAACCCGCACCAAGACCTTCGGTAACCTGAACACCCATCTGGATGATACGTTCCGCCTTGGTCATGGTCAGCGCTTGCGCGTCTGTATTGGCAACCACAAAGTCCACGCCCTGCAGGCCGGCTGTGATCATGTTGTTGACGGCATTTCCGCCGCCGCCGCCAACACCAAACACGGTGATGCGGGGCTTCAGCTCCGTAATATCCGGCTTCTGCAAGTTGATTGTCATTTTACCATTCCTTCCTGGTTCAGGCCGCTTCGCCACCCGGCCAAATCTGTTGTCTCTCTATGACCACCCCGCCGGTCATCGCGGGGCAATCAAAAACTCTCTTTCAGCCATTGCCCCATCCGGGCCATTCGACTTGAATTTCCAGCAAATGCGGTCATCAGCCCGCCCTGCGATGCATGTGTTTCCATTTCCGCAACCTGCGGATAAATCAAAAGTCCAACTGCCGCCGCAAAAGCCGGGCTCTTGGCGGCCGGAGAAAGTCCGGAAACCCCGAGTGGGCGGCCAATGCGAACGTTGCGTGTCAGAATTTTCCGAGCGGTTTCCTGAATTCCGGTCAACTGGCTCGCTCCACCAGTCAAAACGACACGTTTTCCAACGACAGACGAAAAACCGGAACGCTGAATACGGTCGCGAATCATTTCCAATGTTTCTTCCGCGCGAGCCCGCACGATACGGTTCAAAAGAGCACGCGGCACCTGACCGGGTTGCGAATGATCATCTTCAGCCATTCCCGGGACGGAAACCATTTCCCGATCATCATCAGAAACAGGCATCGCCGAACCATGCAACGCTTTCAAACGTTCAGCGTCTTCAATCCGTGTGGAAAGGCCACGCGCCAGATCTGTTGTGATATGGTTCCCGCCCAAAGCGATCGAATCCGTATGAACAAGCTTGCCTTCTGCAAAAACCGAAATCGACGTTGTTCCGCCGCCCATATCAATGGCAGCGCACCCCAACTCAGCCTCGTCATCAACAAGAACCGCAAGGCCGCTTGCATACGGCGTCGCTACCATGCCCTCAACAGAGAGATGCGCGCGATTAATGCAAAGCTCCAGGTTCTTAAGCGCCGGACGCTCAGCGGTAACCACATGCATGTCCACGCCCAGAATTTCGCCGAACATGGAAATAGGATCCTGGATGCCCTTCTCGCCATCGAGCGTAAAACCGGTCGGTAGCGAATGGAGGATGGCGCGATCCAGCATTTGCGAGCGCTCACCAGCCGCCGCGATCACCTTGCTCAGATCATCCGAAGCCACTTCCTGTCCGCCAAGATCGATAGTCGCGGTGTAAACATCACTGGCCAGACGCCCGCAGGAAACATTGACGATCAGGCTGTCAATGGTCAGACCGGCCATACGCTCAGCTGTATCGACCACCAGTCGGACAACGCTTTCGGCAGCATCCAGATCGGTAATAACCCCACCCTTCACGCCGCGGGCCCTGTGATGGCCGATACCGATAATTTCAATATTATGCGTGCGACCGGGAAGAACTTCGCTTTCCGCACGGGGCGTCAAACGCCCGATCATGCAAACAAATTTCGTAGAACCGATATCAAGAACGGATACAATCTGCGACCGCTTGGATGACAACGGCCTCAACCGAGGCAATCCAAAATGCGAAGAACCGAAAATACTCATATTTTCCGCTCCAGTTTTTTCAGCATCTTGGCCCGGTCCACAACGGCCTTTGCTCGTCGCTCAGCAGCCCCTGGCGTGAGCTCAACAGTCGTCCGATCCTCCAGCCGCAGGTCAACCGCAGCAATATCGCGTTCCAAAAGAGATTGCTCGCCTTCCATGGTCGAAAGAACATGCATGGCCCTCGCAAGATTTTCCTCCGGCAGGCGGACAAGCACGCCATTATTGAGCTTAAGATCCCAGCGCCGATTGGAAACGCGAATATAAGCCTTTACCCGTTGCTTGATTTCAGGCCAGTTGGAAATCTGCCTGTCGAAAGCGGCGGCCGACAATTCAGCGCCGCGACCAACATAAAGCGGGAGATCTGAAAATTTGGCGTCACGCAGCGGCGCAATCACGCTTCCATTTTCCTCGATCAGGGAAAGATCGGATCCATGCTGCCAAACACCAAATGCAGTTCGCTCATTCAGTTTGACTTCGATTGTATCGGGATAAACCTTGCGCACGCTGGCCTCGCGAACCCAAGGCAACATAAGCAGGCGCACGCGCGCCTCGCCGACATCAAGGCCAATCGTCGAGGATGAACCGCTGAGGCCAAGCTGTTGCAAAATATCGATTTCCGACGTTTCAAGATTGCCCGAAACGCGAACATTATTGAGCCCGAAACCCGCCACAGAAGCGACAGCCTCGGCTGTGTATGGCGCGTGACCACCCAACACCATTCCATAAACACCAGTCGCGGCAAAAACCGAAACCACCGACACACTACCCAAATGGGAGGGGATACGAACGCGACCGGAGGCGAGCGCTGCAAATGCACGCACCACCCTGCGCAACGGCCAAGGCAAAACAAAATGCACCGAAAGCTGAGACGCAAAACCAGCATCCCCGCTCTGCTGCATATCAGCCTTTTTGCCCCTCAACGCGAACACGAAGCGTCCTCCACCATCCAGGTTAAAAACTCACCAAACGAATGACCCGCATGCGCGGCCATTTCTGGCACAAGAGATGTTGGCGTCATTCCGGGCTGAGTGTTAACCTCCAGCCAAATGACTTCACCGTTCTCGGAAAAACGGTCGTCGTAGCGGAAGTCGGAACGGCTCACGCCACGGCACCCAATCGCCTGATGCGCCTTCAGAGCCAATTGTTGTATTTTATGGTAAATATTTGGTGAAATTTCTGCTGGCAAAACATGTTTCGAGCCACCTGAAACATATTTTGAATCGTAGTCATAGAAGACGTGACCTTGCGGAATGATCTCAGTCACACCCAGCGCAACATCACCCATGACCGCACAAGTCAACTCGCGACCAGCAATGTAACGCTCAACCATCACGCGATCGCCATATTTCCACTCAGACGAGCCAATAATCTGAGGCGGCGCAGGCTGATCTTCCTTAACGAGAACCACCCCGAAACTGGACCCCTCCTCCACCGGCTTAACAACATATGGCGGCTTCATTGGATGATCATTTCCGATGGAAAACCGATCAAGAACCCGCGCCTCAGCCACCGGAACACCGGCCGCCTTTGCGACGATCTTTGCCTGCTGCTTGTCCATGGCAAGCGCCGAAGCCAGCACACCGGAATGGGTGTATGGAATTTGCAGATATTCAAGAATACCCTGAATTTTTCCATCCTCGCCGAATGGGCCATGCAGCGCATTAAAGGCAACATCCGGCTTCAATGCAGCAAGAACCTCGGCCACATCGCGCCCAACATCCACCCGACTAACCTGAAAGCCTTCCGCCTCCAACGCATCGGCGCAGGCGTTACCCGACGACAGACTGACGGGCCGCTCCGACGAGAAACCACCTAAAAGAACAGCAACGTGTTTTGCTTGCATTGACGACCCCATACTCCAGCAAATCTTGCCACGTCGAGCTTGCACGGAACTGAGTCCACGCTTCGAACCAACTGCTCCAAATTGGACTGAGATTGGTTAATGAAGCGTTTACTTTTATTAACCAGCGACAGGATTTTCAGGCCAGAAGGCGCGCATCCGGCGAAACGAAATCAAATTTTTATTATTTAATAACAACGGAATATTTGATTTTTTGGATATCGAAGCGACTCAGTAAAATTAACCATGTCTCAAAATGAACGGCATGTCGTGAATTGGCACGCACAATGAATGCGGCCTGCTATTTCAAAGCCACATAATGGTCTCGAAAGACAATGGCCTGATAAACGGTCAGTCTGACTTCAGAAAAGGCGCGATGGTCTGGCCCGGCATGAATTTGCCGATCCGTTTTATTTCCCATTCCAACTTGATGCCTGAATTTTCAAGAACGCGCGCTCGAACCATCTCGCCCAAATATTCCAGATCGTGCGCTGTTGCCTGCCCGGTATTGATCATGAAATTACAATGAAGCGGCGACATCTGGGCTCCACCATTCATGAGCCCTCGGCAGCCAGCCTCGTCAATGAGCTTCCAGGCGGAATGCCCCTCAGGATTCTTGAAGGTCGATCCCCCGGTTTTTTCCCGAACAGGCTGCACCGTTTCGCGATGTTGCCGCACCGCGTCCATCTCGGCGCGAATTTCAGCCTTGTCCTGCGGAACACCTTCAAAAACGGCATGCGTAAAAATCAGGCCTTCCGGGGCGTCAGAGTGGCGGTAGCCATACCCCATCTCGGCATTCGATAGCACGATCCGGTTCCCAGCACGGTCGATAGCGTGCGCTTCGACCAGCCTGTCTTTCGTTTCGACGCCATTGGCGCCCGCATTCATACGAATAGCGCCGCCAATCGACCCCGGAATCCCATAGTAGAACGCAAAGCCTCCAATACCATGATCAAGCGCCATCGCCGCTAAATTCTTGTCTGGACAAACAGCACCTGCGCGAATGCGGTTCCCATCCACAAGCTCCACATCGCCGAACCCTTTGGCGGACAGGCGGATAACCACGCCTTCAATGCCTCCATCGCGCACCAGAAGATTGGACCCCACCCCAACCACTGTAATTGGCACGTCCTCTGGCAGCAGGGCCAGAAACGTCACCAGATCATCGACGTCATGCGGTTGAAACATCAACTCTGCAAGGCCACCGGCGCGAAACCAGGTTACGCGGTCCATAGGCGCGTTCGGCGTCAGTCGGCCCCGAACATTTTCCACACCCTCGCCCAGCGAGGCCAGCAAGCGTTCTCCATCAACCTGTTTCATTGTTTGTGTTCCAAAACCTTTGCAAGAGCGTCCGGCAGCGTTGCAGCCCAGCCCGTTATGTTGCCCGCGCCGAGCATCAAAACAAAATCGCCCGGCTTGGCAATGGGCGCGATTGTGGCTGCAATCTCGTCAAGTCCGGCAACAACGCGGGCATCGCGGTGCCCGGCGGACTTGATCCGGCTTACCAAAGACTCTGCGCTTACGCCCTCAATCGGTTCCTCCCCTGCGGCATAGACCGGCGAGATCATAATTGTGTCGGCATCATTGAAACATGACGCAAAATCCCCCATCAGACTGTGAAGACGCGAATAGCGATGGGGCTGATGAACGGCAATCACCTTGCCGGAACATGACTCGCGCGCAGCCCTTAATACAGCCTTGATTTCCACCGGGTGGTGTCCGTAGTCATCATAAACCGACACACCATTCCACTCACCCACATAGGTAAATCGCCGCTTGACGCCGCCAAAGGCTGCAAGTCCCTTGCGGATTTCATCCGGTGAGATACCAAGACGCTGCGCTACCGCTATTGCGGCCGTGGCGTTGGAAACATTGTGCAAGCCGGGCATCGGCAATCGCAACCCTTCCATGAGAATACGTTGGCCTGTTCTGCGGCGGCGGATTTCCACGTCAAAGATAGAAACCGCCCCTTCGTGACGAATATTGGAAAAGCGCACGTCGGCCTGCGGGTTCTCGCCATAGGTAATAACCTTGCGATCCTCTATCTTACTGACCAGCGCCTGAACTTCAGGATGATCAAGGCACATGACCCCAAAACCATAAAAGGGCACATTGTGCACAAACTGCCGGAAAGCATCACGCACAGCGTCAAAATTTCCGTAGTGATCAAGGTGTTCTGGGTCGATATTGGTAACAACGGCAACATCGGCGGGAAGCTTCAGGAAGGTGCCGTCGGATTCATCGGCTTCCACCACCATCCACTCACCCTCGCCCATGCGCGCATTGGTGCCATAGGCGTTGATGATCCCACCATTGATAACGGTAGGGTCAAGGCCGCCAGCTTCCAGCAGCGTGCCAACCATGGATGTTGTTGTTGTCTTGCCATGCGTCCCGCCAATAGCAATCGCATTCCGAAACCGCATAAGCTCGGCCAACATTTCGGCGCGCCGGACGATCGGCAGGAACTTCTCGCGGGCAGCCACCAGCTCAGGATTATCCTTTTTGATCGCGGTAGACACCACAACCACCTCCGCCTCACCCAGATTTCCGGCGGTGTGACCGACAAAAACGTCAATGCCCTTATCGCGCAGACGCTGAACATTGGCGCTATCTGATTGATCTGATCCCTGCACCTTGTAGCCAAGGTTATGCAGCACTTCGGCAATGCCGCTCATTCCAATGCCACCAATTCCGATGAAGTGAACAAGACCGATGGTCTGCGGCATTTTCATTTGCGGTTACCTTTGAATGTTTGGATGGATTGTCCCGAGGCAATAGCCTCAACCAGATCAGCAAGCAAGCTTGCGGCATTTGGTTTTCCGGCGCTTTTGGCGGCAGCCGCCATCGTCGCCAGCCGTTCCGGTTCACGCATGGCGGACCGCAGGATTTCAGAAAGCCTTTCCGCTGAAAGCGCCTTCTGCTCCATGACCTCACCGCCGCCGCATTGCACCAGCATTTCGGCATTGGCCGCCTGGTCGTGGTCCAGCGCGTGCGGATAAGGTACGAAAAGAGCTGGACGCCCCACAACGGAGATTTCGGAAACCGTGGAGGCTCCGGATCGGCAAATGACAAAATGCGCAGCACCAATTCGTTCAGCCATATCGGAGAAGAAGGGCGAAACATCCGCCTTCAGGGATAACCGCTCGTAAGCCGCCACAACATTATGCATGTCTTCTGGCCGCGCTTGTTGGGTCACCTTAAGCCGCTTGATATCCGCCTCATCCAGAAGGCAAATGGCAGCAGGAATAGCTGAGGCAAAAAACTGCGCGCCCTGGCTGCCGCCAAAAACGACAAGATTGAACACCCCACAAGGAGCCGATGTCTGATAATCCAATTGAGACGCCGCCAATACAGCCGGACGCACAGGATTGCCTGTCGCAACGATCTTTACGCCATACCCGCCATCATCTTCGGTTAGGAACCCACCTGCAATCGCCCTGACACGCCCCGCCAACATCTTATTGGCGCGCCCCATGACAGCATTCTGCTCATGAAGAAGGGTCGGAACGCCAAGTCCGCTGGCTGCCAGAAGCGGCGGGACGGTCGGATATCCGCCGAAGCCAACAACGGCCAGAGGCTTGACCCTTTTCATAAGCCCTCGGGCTTTCAGGGTCCCGCGTCCTAAAGTCAATGATGCCTTGCCTATGCTGAAAGGGTTTTTCGATCCAATTGTCGCAGCAGGAACGATATGAATCGCATCCGCCGGAAACTTGCCCGCAAAACGCTCTGCTCGTTCGTCAGTCACGAGATGCACGCTGTAGCCACGCGCTTTCAGAACATGCGATAATGCCTCTGCGGGGAAAAGATGGCCACCGGTTCCACCAGCCGCCAGCATGACAATGCCTTTGCCATCCATATTCTTACTCCGCTGGAACCCTGGTATTAAAGCGGAAAAGCGAACGGTCACGCGCGCGCTTTTCCGGTCTGTGACGTGTCAGCGCCAGAATGAAGCCCGCCGTGACACACATGGCGATCATTGAGGAACCGCCATAGGAAATCAGCGGCAAGGTCATACCCTTGGCGGGCAGCAATTCAAGATTGACGCCAATATTGATGAAAGACTGAACGCCCACCAGAAGCACGAGGCCGGCCACAGCAAGCCGAACGAAATCATCCCGCTCCCTGCGCGCATGCGTCAATCCACGAACCACGATGAACGCAAAAATAGCAACAAGCGCCATGCAGAAAATGATGCCGAACTCCTCCGCCGCGACCGAAAATATAAAGTCGGTGTGACTATCAGGAATAATGCGTTTGATTGTTCCCTCACCCGGCCCCTGGCCAAACCAGCCGCCGCGGAATATAGCCTCACGCGCCGTATCCACCTGAAACGTGTCACCTTCACCAGTCCAAAAACGGTCAATACGACCGGCGACGTGAGGAAGCGTAATATATGCGCCAGCAAGGCCGGCAACGGCCAAACCACCCAGAACGGCAATCCAGAACCACGGCATTCCAGCCATGAAGAACATACCCGCCCAGACAGCCGAGGTCAGAATAGTCTGACCCAGATCGGGCTGGGCAACAAGCAGCACGGCGACAATACCGTAAAGCAGAATGGAGAAGAAATTGCCCGGAATTTCAGGCTGTCTGGCATGTTCGGCAAAAAGCCAAGCGCTGACCACAATAAATGCGGGCTTCATAAATTCCGAAGGCTGTATTGAAACACCTGCCAATGACACCCATCGGCGCGAACCCTTAACCTCAACGCCAAAGAAAAGCGCAAAGACCATCATCGCCAGCGAGACAATCAGTATGATCAGCGCTGCCCGCCGCACCATGCGCGGCTCCATGAAGGAAACCCCAATCATCACGGCAAGCGCGGGCAACAAGAACTCGGCATGTTTACGTACAAAATGAAAGGTATCGAGCCCAAGCCGTTCGGCTACGGGTGGAGATGCAGCGAAGGACAGCATGAAGCCAATGCCCATAAGGAGGACAAAGGCCACCAAAAAATACCGGTCAATGGTCCAGAACCAGTCCGCAACTTTGCCCCGTTCTGCACGGCTTACCATGGCTATCTATCCTCGACTTTTGGCTCAATCAGCATTGTCACGCCATCGAGCGCAGAAACATGCTCCACAAACGCATCACCTCTGATCTCAAAGTTTCTATACTGGTCGAAGCTTGCGCAAGACGGGGATAACAAAACCACGACAGGTTTTGAGTGGTCCAGCTCCGCATCCGCGGCCGCGTGCGAAACCGCAACATTCAACGTGCCCGAGATTTCAAACGGAACATCGCTTCCCAGCGTAGCGGCAAATTGCGGCGCAGCTTCGCCAATCAAATAAGCTTTCGCGATCTTACCAAAAAGCGGGCGCAGAGAATTGATGCCGCCCTCTTTTGGCAAACCGCCCGCAATCCAGTAAATCCGGTCATAGCTTTTCAGCGCAGGCGCTGCGGCTTCAGCATTCGTCGCCTTGGAATCATTGACAAAAGTGACACCGCCACGCTGTCCAATCGGCTGCATACGATGTTTCAGTCCGGGAAATGTCCTAAGGCCGGCGCGTATGTCCTCAACATCGAGGCCAATCGCAAGGCAAGCCGCTACCGCCGCGCAGGCATTTTGCGCATTGTGTGAGCCCCGCAGTGTTTCGATGCCGGAAAGATCAGCCAATTCCTCAGCCGTTCCTGCATGCGCACGCAGTATCCGGCTACCCTCCGCATAGATACCTTCGTCAAGAACTTTGCGCTGGGAAATCGGAACGACCGCCCCGCCGCCCCGATGAATTCGTTCGGCAATCTCGACACAATAGCTGTCGTCCGCGCCAATAATGGCCGTATTGCTACCCGCAACAAGCCGCGCCTTGACCTCGGCATAATGCTGCATCGTGCCATGCCGATCGAGATGGTCCGGCGTCAGGTTGAGGAGAATGCCCGCTGACGGATTGATCGAAGGGGCGAGGTCAATCTGGTAGGAAGAGCACTCCACAACGTAGTAGCGGCCATCTTTCGGCGGGTCGAGCGTCAACACCGCTGTCCCAATATTGCCGCCCAGCTGTGTATCAAGTCCCGTACTTTTGAGGATATGGGCAATCAGTGCTGTTGTTGTTGATTTGCCATTGGTGCCGGTGATCGCAATAAACGGGCAGTCCGGCGCGAGAGCGCGGCGCTCACGCACGAAAAGCTCAACATCTCCGATGACCTCCACGCCTGCCGATCCAGCAAGATCGACGCTCCAATGCGGCTTGGGGTGCGTAAGTGGAACGCCCGGCGCGAGCACAAGACAATCCTGCGCCTTCCAGTCGATGGTTCTGAGATCACCCGTCGCAATGCCTTCGGCTGCGGCCTTTTCCACACTGGCCGGATTATCGTCCCAGGCAACAACGTTCGCTCCACCTGCAACCAGCGCGCGGGCCGTTGCAAGACCGGAACCACCCAATCCGAAAAGTGCAACCTGCTTGCCATTCAGCGTCGTGACCGGGATCATCGGCCTACCGCAATTTCAGTGTCGACAGGCCGAGCAAGGCAAGGCCAACAGCGATGATCCAGAATCGGATCACAACCTGACTTTCTGTCCAACCCAGCTTCTCAAAATGGTGGTGAATCGGCGCCATGAGAAACACGCGCTTACCCGTCATCTTGAAATAACCAACCTGGATAATGACCGAGAAGGTTTCCATAACAAAAAGCCCGCCGATAATGGCCATGACAATTTCATGCTTTGTCGCCACAGCGACACTGCCAATCAGACCGCCCAGCGCCAGCGAGCCGGTATCCCCCATGAAAATGGCGGCAGGTGGTGCATTAAACCACAGAAAACCCAAACCAGCCCCGATAACCGCGCCCAACACAACGGAAAGCTCACCGGTTCCGGACACAAAGTTGATCTGCAGGTAGTTGGCAAATACGGCATTGCCGGAAACGTAGGCAATAATACCAAAGGATGCAGCGGCAATCATTACCGGTACGATGGCAAGCCCATCGAGTCCGTCGGTGAGATTGACCGAGTTGCCCGCACCAACGATAACAAAAGCGCCAAACAGGACAAAGAAGATACCTAAATCGATCATGAAGTCCTTAAAAAAGGGAAAGGCGACCGAGGTGGCGTTTGCCGAACCAGCCGCCTCAACGGCCACCGCATGCCGCATCATGAAATAGACCGCAATTCCGGCAATCAGAAATTCGATGGCCAGGCGCGCCCGGCTGGAAAACCCCTTATCTGACTGTTTGGTCACTTTCAGGTAATCGTCGTAAAAGCCAATAGCCCCAAAACCGAGCGTCACGAGCAGCGTGGCGACAACATAGACGTTGGACAAATCCGCCCACAAAAGCGCCGAGACGACCATGCCGGCCAGGATCATCAAGCCGCCCATCGTCGGCGTGCCTGCCTTTTTGAAATGCGTCTGGGGACCATCAGCCCGGATGGGTTGGCCTTTGCCTTGCCTGATACGCAACGACGATATGATCATGCGGCCAAACAGGAAGACAAACAGCGCCGACGTGAACAGCGCCGCACCGGTCCGAAAGGTTATGTATCGGAACAAGTTGAAGAATTGGAACTGGTCGGACAGTTCCACAAACCAAATCAGCATAATCGTGTCCCCAATTCCATCACGCCGCTCACGCGGGTTCCTTCACCGGTTTAAATTTTTCCAAGATCGCAGCGGTGATTTTTCCAAATCCAGTACCTAGCGATGACTTGACCACGAGCACATCCCCTGCCTCCAAATTCGCCACCGCATATTCGGCCAATTCAGAAGCGCCTGCTCTGTAGGTCACATTCAACGCATTGCCAAGGACCTCCGCCAAAGCTTCCATGTCAGGTCCACCGAGCCAGACATCGCCAATCCCGGCTGCGATAAGCGGTTCTGCGAGGTCTGCGTGATGCTGGCGCGAGTTTTCGCCCATCTCCCGCATATCACCCAGAACGGCGATCCGCCGTCCGCCCTCACCAACCTGCGTAGCCGCCAGCAGCGAAATCGCCGCCCGCATTGAGGCCGGATTGGCGTTGTAGCTTTCATCAATAAGCGTGAACACGCCTTTACCCGGCCCGAGTGACAATATGTGCTGCATGCCGCGCCCCTTACCCGCGGAAAATTGCCCCAACGCACCGATTGCCGCATCCAAATCACCGCCGGCGCATTTAACCGCGCCGATAACCGCCAGCGCATTCTCAGCAATATGGCGACCTGGCGCACCCAAGCTAAACTCACGCGCATGCCCATCGATGATGGCCCAAACATCCGAATGATCCGCCGCCGCATCATATTCAGCAAGGCGGATATCAGCCCGGGCGTCAGCGCCAAATGTCAGTATATTGACCACGCCGTGATCTTGCGCAGCTCTTTCGAGAATAGCGAACTGCGCAATATCTCTGTTCAAAACAGCATATCCGCCCGGTTCAATGCCTTCCAGTATTTCCGCTTTGGCCACTGCAATGTCATCAAGCCCTGAAAAATGACCAAGATGTGCACCAGCAACGGTCGTGATCACAGCCACATCCGGACGAACCATGGCGACCAGTGTTCGAATCTCGCCGGGGTGGTTCATCCCTATTTCAAAAATACCGTAATCAGTGTCTTCCGGCATGCGCGCCAATGTCAGCGGCACCCCCCAATGATTGTTAAACGACGCGACAGAGGCATGAACTGTTCCGGATGGCTCCAATGCCTGCCGCATCATTTCCTTTGTCGTTGTCTTACCGACGGATCCGGTAATGGCGAGAACCTTGCCCTTAACGCGTGCACGCGCAGCACGACCAAGCTTTTCCATCGCCTCAAGCACGTCATCGACCACGATCAATGGCACGGTCAAGCGGCCAAGCGCAGGCAGCCGCGCTTCCGCGATCACCAAAACAGCCGCCCCATTGGCGGCCGCCACCGAGGCGTAATCATGACCGTCTACCCGGTCGCCCTTGATGGCAAAAAACGCCTCACCTTTTGTAATTGTCCGGCTATCGATGGAAATACCTGTTATTCCGGCTGGCATGCCGCCTACCGGTCGGCCTTCAACAGCAGTCAAAAAAGCATCCGCTTCCCATAGATAGGTCAAATTCAACGCTCCCCCGCCGCCGCCAAAGCATGCTCAATCTCTGCCTGGTCAGAAAACGGCAACACCTTGTCGCCAACAATTTGGCCTTCTTCGTGGCCTTTCCCGGCCACAATCAAGGTATCTCCAGTCTCCAGCATGTCGCAGGCATATCTGATAGCCTCGCCGCGATCACCGATTTCCAGCGCCCCAGGCGCTGCCGCCATTATCTCAGCCCGGATTTCCGCGGGAACTTCCGAGCGCGGATTGTCATCCGTCACAATCACCACATCGGCGAGCCGAGAGGCAATTTCCCCCATCAGTGGCCGCTTGCCTTTGTCACGGTCGCCGCCACAGCCAAAAACAACGATAACACGTCCTGTTGTGAAAGGCCGAACCGAAGTCAGTACATTTTCCAGAGCTTCAGGCTTGTGCGCATAATCAACGTAGGCGAGCGCCCCATCATCAGTATGACCAACAAGCTCAAGACGACCCGACGCGCCAGTCAGCTTCTCAAGCGCAGCCATTACCATGGGCGGCGTCACGCCAGTCGCAATCGCCAACCCTGCAGCGACAAGCGCATTAGCCACCTGAAAATCTCCCGCAAGAGGGATATCGACCTCATAAATCTCGCCATCGCAGTGGATTTCAGCAGTCTGCTTGTGGCGAAAATGCTCAACGCGTTTCAGCGTAAGAAACGAGCCTTTACGCCCCACGGTTCGCACCTCAAGGCCGGACTCAACTGCCGTATCAATCACGCGCTGCGAATATTTGTCATCGGCAAAAATAACCGCAGGCGCACCGGCCGGTAGAAGCTCGCGAAAGAGTCGCAGCTTCGCCTCAAGGTAATTTTCAATGGTCGGATGGTAATCCATATGATCACGGCCAAGGTTGGTGAAGGCGCCCGCCGTCATCTTCACACCATGCAGCCGATACTGATCAAGCCCGTGGCTGGAAGCTTCCATCGCGGCATGGGTCACGCCTTCTCGGGCAAGTTCGGCCAATAGCTTGTGCAGAGAAACCGGATCGGGCGTTGTCAACGAGCCATATTCATTGCGCGTCGGCGAAACAACACCAGTCGTCCCCACCATCGCCGCAGCAAAACCCGCATGCGCCCAAATCTGTCGCGTGAAGGAGGCAACCGATGTTTTACCGGCGGTTCCTGTTACGGCCACCATGACTTCAGGTTGAAGTCCAAAAAATCGAGCCGCAGCCTTCGACAGAAAGAGCCGCGGGTTCTCGGCCTTGAGAACCGGCACCTCCGCCTCAACCGCCACGTCCATGGGCACCACAACAGCCCTCGCGCCTTTCGCGACCGCATCGGCCACAAAAGCAGCACCGTCTGCCCTGTTGCCGTGGAGTGCGACAAAAAGAGAACCCAAGGCCGCCTGACGACTGTCCGCCGTCACGGCAGTTATTAAAAGGTCTCCGACTGGACCTGAAATCTGCTTTTCAATTTCAGGAAATTCACCGCCAGAAAGCGCGCGTAAAGTGATTGCCAATTTTAAGCCCCACATTGATCGACGAATCGATTGATCAATCCGGATAGTAAAGACTTCAATACGACACGAGCAATGCTGCTCCATCATGGCCAAATTTCGGCTTTACGCCCAAAAGTGGTGCGCTCCGGCGAATGACCTCGCCCACCATCGGCGCCGCATTCCAGCCTGCCGTCACGCCAGCGCCCGCTTTTTCGGCTTTGGGCTCATCGATAATCACGAGAACCACATATTGTGGATCATCGATCGGAAAGGCCGACAAGAACGCATTGAATCGTACCGAGCTGGAGTAGCGTCCGTTGATAACCTTTTCCGCGGTTCCCGTTTTCCCGCCAACGTCATAACCGGACACGGCGGCGTTTCGCCCGCTTCCTTCAATGACATTCGCCCGAAACAACGTGCGCATGTTGGCGGCAGTTTCAGGGCTCACGACCTGCGTGGCAAGCTTATCAGCGTCTTCCTCAGAGCGCGGCAGGAATGTCGGCGGGATCAGTTTTCCACCATTCATCAGGGCAGCGGCAGCAACGGCCGTTTGCAACGGAGTGGTTGAAACACCGTGCCCAAAGGCAATCGTCATAGAGTTGATTTTTTTCCACTCTCTGGGCTGTGTGGGTGTTGCCACCTCGGGCAGCTCTGTTTGCATCCGCGTTAGGAGACCAAGACGCGTTAAAAACTCCTGGTGCCCATCAATGCCGACAAGGTCAGCCATGCGTGCCGAGCCGATATTGGAAGAATGCGTAAAGACTTCCGTCACCGACAGAACGGCGCGGGCTGCATGAAAATCGTGGATAGTGAAGCCACCAATGCGGATCGGCGCCCGCGCATCGAACGTATCGCGCATATGCACCAGGCCGCTGTCGAGCCCCATGGCAATTGTAAATGTCTTGAAAGTGGAACCCATTTCATAGGTCCCCGCCGTCATCCGGTTCAGCCGGTCAGGCTTTAACGCATCAACGGGATTGTTCGGATCATAGTCCGGAACCGATGCGAGAGCCATCACTTCGCCTGTGTGGACATTCAGAACAACGCCGCCTGCCGCAATGGCGGAAAACTTCTCCTTGCCTGCCATCAGTTCTTCGCGAAGAATGTTTTGAACGCGCAGATCCAGTGACAACCTCACCGGCTCCAGGCGCTCATCATTTGTCATGCCCAGCGCGGCGAGCTCAGCCAGTCCCTGACTATCGACATATTTTTCCATGCCGGAAATCCCGCGATTGTCGATATTAACGAGCCCCACAACATGCGAGGCGGTCGGGCCACCGGGATAGAAACGCCTTTTCTCAGGCCGAAAGCCAACGCCAGGAATACCAAGCGCCAGGATTTGGCTTTGCTGTTTGGGCGTCAACTGACGTTTGAGCCATTGAAACCGGCTTTTCGAAGCCAGCTTGCGGTAGACAGCTTTCGGGTCAAGGTCGGGTAAAACCGACACAATGTCTTCAACCGCCTCATCAGGGTCAACAATCTTATGTGGCTCGGCATATAGCGAAACGGTGCGAATGTCGGTTGCAAGCACCTGAGCGTTACGGTCCATCAGGTCCGGCCGCGAAGCAAGCAAATTATCGGCAGGTCCAATGCTGGACACAATTTCAGGTTCGGACATGCCATATTGCACAAGCCGAGCGCCCACGATGCCGTAAATCCCGACAAATCCGGCCATGACCAGGGCCACTCTGTTGCGCGCCTGTGTCCCCGCCCGCTTCCGTTGTCCATCAAACTCCGTATAGGTTTTGCCAGCCAGATCCCCGCTCCGGCCCCTCCCCGGAAAACGTACCCGGCTCTTCATGGTCTTCATGTGAGATAGAAACGACATCAGGGCTTCACCGATCCGGTTGTCATTGAATCCGCACCATTGTCAGCGGTGATGGGGTGGGGCGCCTCGCTGCGCAGCATTGGCAATTCGCTAGGCTCGACAATCTGCGTGGAATCGGTTGGCTCGAGGCCAAGGTCATCATGGAAAGTCTGAACGAGACCGGCCAGACGATTAGGCTGCGTCAGCAAAGCCCAATCGGCTTTCAGCAAATCAATCGTGTCTTCCTGAAGTTTGATTTCCGCATCCAGCTTGTGAACATTTTCCAACGCATTTTCGGCCCGATGCTTGATGGAATATGTCACCGTCGCGGCAGCGATCATGACGGAAACCATGACAATGTCAGATGTTCGCAGCATCAAATCAGCCCCTAAATTTTGCCAGATCCGGCAGATCAAAAATGGAAAGATCGACAGCGCCGGGCTTTGCATCGGTGCGCAATCCTGCCCTCAATTTGGCCGACCGCGCTCGAGGGTTTACCTCGGATTCTGCATCACTTGCTGAAATCGCGTTCTTGCCAATCGGCTCAAAAATCACTGGTTTTTCGTGAACCTGCGGCAGATGACGGGAACCACCCGTACGCCCAGAACGATCAGCGAAGAACTTCTTCACAATACGGTCTTCAAGCGAGTGGAAAGTCACAACGACAAGCCTTCCACCCGGCTTCAAAACCTGTTCGGCAGCAAATAGCGCGCGCGCCAGCTCCCCCAGTTCGTCATTCACGAAAACACGTAAAGCCTGAAAGACGCGCGTAGCAGGATGAATCTTGTCCTTTGCCTTGCGCGGCGTCACCAACTCAATGAGCCCGGCCAGATCTCGGGTCGTCTCGAACGCCTTTTCTGCGCGCCGCTTTTCGATTGCATACGCAATGCGCCCGGGCTGCTTCTCTTCGCCAAGAAATGAAAAGATACGAATAAGATCGCCAACCTTCATACGGTTCACCACATCCGCAGCAGTGGGCCCATCAGCAGACATGCGCATATCCAGCGGCCCATCGTTCATAAACGAAAAGCCGCGCTCTGCTTCATCGATCTGCATCGAAGAGACGCCAATATCGAGCACAACACCATCAAGCCCGCCGACAGGCGCGTGCATCGCAAGATCAGAAAATCTGGAATGAATGAGCGTCAACTTGCCGCCTGAGGCAGCCACAAGAGCCTGCCCCGCAGCAATAGCATTCGGATCCCGGTCCAAGGCGACGACGGCAGCCCCGGCATTCATGATGGCAGTCGTATATCCGCCTGCCCCAAAGGTTCCATCCAGAACAACCTGCCCTTCAGCAGGCGCTAGCGCCTTCAGAACCTCCGGCAGAAGAACAGGAATATGGCGAACCGGTCCGCTAACAGCATCGGCAACACCTCCGCCATGATCCACCGTCATTCCAATTCTCCGTACCGCCTTGGCCGCGACGTTCAACGTCTCCGGCTTTCCCGGGCTGCCGACTGCATTTCCTCGAACGCCTCCGGCCGCCACAACTGAAAAAATTCGCCCCGCCCGACAAAAGCCACCTGATCGGTTATCCCGGTGAAATCGCGAATAAAATCCGTGACCATCAACCGACCCTCGGAATCGAGCCGCATAAACACGCCACCCCCATGAATGAGGAGGGACATCTGATTGGCTTCCGGAGAGAACGGATCGGCCGCATCGATCTGACGCTCGAATCGCGAAAGAAGCTGAGGGCCGCCGACGCTGATTGCCGGAAACACAAAGTCTTGAAAACAGTAAAGCTCCTGCGTCCCCTCTTCCACCAGAACCGCACGAAAGGCCGCAGGCACAGAAACCCGCCCCTTGGCATCGATACGATTCACAGAGTTCGAAAGGAAGCGGATCATGACGCAATACAGCCGTTTCCAACACAAAGGACCGGCTCATCCAGCCCCCAAAATACCGCCAGCCAATCACCGCACGACCGACCGATCGCAAGCCCGATTCACGCCAACCCGGCGGAAGCCCGGAATGCAGAAAAGAGGTCTTCAAATCACCTCTTGCGGTATGTCTTTGGGATACCATGGGACAACTTGGGCGTCAATGGGAACAAAATAAAACTCACCCCATTTCGGGGTTAAAAATTGTTATCCGAACAAGCTTAATGAAATATTGAGAATCGCCGCCGAGACTCACTCGACAATCAGAGTCAATAAATTCAATCGGATTGATTCTGATAAAGAAAATAACCAGTTGGCCTGTAAGCCGGGTTCTGTAAGGCTCCGGCGAACCGGAACGTGGCAGCCATTCATCTGGGACGACATTTGCATGCCGCCTCAACGCAACCCACCCGGATGACTGACCCGGAAACAGGCTGGAGACAAGCTCCGCGTCATCCCTATTCGGTTTTGCTCCCGGTGGGGTTTACCTTGCCGTTTCTGTCACCAGAAACGCGGTGGGCTCTTACCCCACCCTTTCACCCTTACCTCTTTTGCAAGAGGCGGTTTGCTTTCTGTGGCACTTTCCCTGAGGTCACCCTCGCCGGATGTTATCCGGCACCGTGTTTCCGTGGAGCCCGGACTTTCCTCACCTTACCGCCTTTCGGCATTGGTAAAGCGCGGCTGCCCGGCCAACTGGTGAGGCACGGGATAACGGCTTTACAACTGAATTGCCAGCCCTTTTCACGCCACACGAAACTTCGGCGAAAAGTCCGCATGGTAGCCGGAAGTGCTTATAAGCCCATCCCGCACTAGTTCGGCACCCAATCGTCCGATTTCGTCCGAACTTTTTGCAGCTGCACCACATCCAGCCGTCGCGACAGCAATATGCGGCGACGCCGTCCATCCGATCATCGGATACCCATTTTTAGAAAACGAAGTGACGCAGGGCTTGGCAAACGTCGACTTCACCTGAAGGTCTGGCATGAGCGACATCATCCGCCGAGTGAGATGGTCCACCACATCCTGCCGCGGACCTTGACGAAACCAATTCGCAACCGCGTCACCGCCATCAAGCGCAATGTCCACAGGATCGCCGCCAATCTTGAGGTAAATCCGACCATCGGGATAACGAATTGGCGGCAACATATATGTATTTTCGGAAATATCTGCGGCTTGATTGATCATTGAGGGCATCGTCGCCAGGCGTTCGGCCTCAAGTTCATCTACTTCAAAAAACACGACTGTACGCGCATAAACCGACATTTCGAGCGGTTGCGGCAACAGACCGTTTTGGACCGAGAACCCACCCGCAGCCACCAGAACTTTATCCGCTGAAAGGGTTTCACCATCGGCAGTTTCCACCACCCCTCGCCCCATTTGCTCTCTTACCGATACAACAGACGAAGATATAATTTCTGCGCCGGATTTTTGGGCAAGTTTATTCTGTGCGTTTACAAGGCTTCGTGGACTGATAAAGCCCGCATTTCGCCGCTCAAATATTCCATCGGTGCCATTCGGAAATTTAAAAAACGGGAAATGATACGCCAGCTTGTCATGATCGAATGTCGCGACATCAAGCTTAAGTCGAGCTGCAACCGCTTCAGCGTCAGCAACGTAGCGACCACCCTCTGCCCTACCGGGACCGGTCAGGAGAGCACCTTTTTCCTGGTAGAAGGGTATACCCGCGCGGCGCTCAATGTCGCGGTAACGCGCAATCGAATTTCCCGCAAAAAGAGCCCAGACTGGATCAGGATCAATCGATCGCGTAATCCGGCCTTCGTCGTAATGGCTGGAAAACACACCTTTGTGCTCTCCCCATTCACCTCTCGGCTCATCTGGCCCGACCAGCACAACGCCGTCCGCGTTTTCAGAGAGGTATTTGCCGGCAGCGGAACCGATGAGCCCGCGACCGACAACAATGTAGCGAAAATGACGCACCATGCTGAAACTCGTTTATGAGAATGTTTTCAGCTTATTGTTACGGCCACCTGAATCTATGTTGCAAGCGCTTGAATCTGTTTCTCAAGTCAAACTCACAACGTTTCAACGCATGATGGCTTTCACCTTTCGGCAGTAAGCAGCAGAAACCGGGTTCATCCGCTTTGCGCCATGGCCGGCATTATACCGCAAGATCGTACCACAGGTTTCGCCACCACCCAGTTCATGGGCCATGGCAAGATATTTCATACCGAACTGAATATTGGTTTCCGGATCATAGAGCCCTTTGGAGGATCCCGAATAGCCCAGCATGCGCGCCGTGGTCGGCTTGATCTGCATCAGGCCAATTTCGCCTGCTTTGCCGCGCGCCCTCGGGTTGAAATTGCTTTCCACCTTCACAACGGCATGGGCCAGCTTCACAGGCACACCATACTTATTAGCGTATGTTTTGATGAGACCCGAAAAGGGAGCCTTTTTTTCTTTCGCAGCTGGCTTTGTGTTTCCGTTCATTAACGCCACGAGTGTCATTGGCTTGTCGGCTTCGCCCTTGTCTTCGGCAAAAGCAATCCCGTTTGCGGCGATGTTCATGGTCATGAACACAGCTACCGCAGCAGCAACTCTATTTTTCATGTTTGATTTCAAACTCCGGTTTTTGAGACGCGCAGACATTCCTTGCCCGACCCTGCCCCTGGCAACGTCACGGCTCTGCAAGTCCGTCCCTGAACTAAGTTGATTGGAGGAGCTGGACCTATGCCCGGCGGCCATCCAACCGCTCACTCCCCTTAAACAGTGCTAAATAGCCCTGAGTTGGGTGAAAATAAGGCGCAGGGAAGAATATCGGTTAATGAAACGTTACACTTGATTGAGCAGGCTGGCGGTCATCATCCAATAATTGGCAGTGACTTCAGCAACCGATGTAAAGTCTCGATCGTCGATGCGTCCGCGATGCCATCAACCCTTTCGGGCCGGAAATGGCGCTGAAACGCCTCCACCACGCCCTGGGTTTTCTCGCAGAATTCGCCCGATACGGGAACATCATACCCATAGAGCGCAAGCATCGACTGAAGCGCCTCAATCGGCGGCCCAGCCTCGCCCATCTGAAAATACCGCCCGCCCCCGATTGGAGCAGGTTTTGTAAAATGGCCGACACCCGCATCGGCCAGTCGATCCCAGGGAAAGTTCTCGCCGGGATCAACCTTGCGAACGGGTGCAACATCCGAATGGCCCAGCACGCGCTCAGCAGGTATTCCCCAACGCGCGCAAATATCGCGACTCAAGTCAATGACAGCCTCAATCTGACAATCCGGAAAAGGCGGCAGGCCGCCTGGATGGCCCGGATTCGCAATCTCGATGCCAATGGAGGCCGAGTTGATATCACGCTCCCCCTTCCAGAAGCTCCGCCCCGCATGCCAAGCTCGGCGCGCCTCAGGCACCATCTGAATGACCCGGCCGTCTTCATAGACAAAATAATGGCACGACACTTCGCTGACCGGGTTTCGAAGCCACTCCAATGCACCGTGGGCGTCAGGCATTCCCGTGTAATGAAGAAGCAGTATGTCAGGTCGTCGTCCGTCTTTGCGTTCCCCATGGTTGGGCGATGGGATAACGCGCGCGCGGGCATAATCCGGCGGTATATCGCTCATGCAGCGCGCAATTCCAACTGAATGGCTGACCAAGCGGAATTCAGCATCGCCATCCGCTCATTGGCAATCCCGTGGAATTCTGGTGGAACACCACGCGCAATAAGCCGGTCAGGGTGATTTTCCGAAACCAGATCGCGATAGCGCTTGCGAATATCGACAAGCGTCATGCCCGGCTCAACACCCAGAACCTTGTAGGGGTCCAGCCCGTCAACGTGAACATGCCGCGCCAGTATTCGTTCAAAATGCGTTTCACTGATGTGGAAAATCTCGGCAATGCGCTGCAGGAACGCCAGCTCGTTCTCGTGCACAAGCCCATCGGCCTTTGCAATATGGAAAAGGCCGTCAAGAATATCTTCCAAAATCGGGCAATTGTCCTTGCAGGTACCGCAAAGTGCGGCCATTTTTTCCGCGTAAGCCTCGAAGCCCGCCACATCCTGCCGCGCTAAATTATAAAGGCGCGCCACGTTTTTGAATTCGTCTTCAGGAATTTCGAAAATGTCGCGAAAGGCATCGACCTCATTTTCGGTCACCACACCGTCCGCCTTGGCCATCTTCGCAGACAACGCAATCATGGCCACCGAAAAGGCAACCTTCCGCCGCGTGTCTGGATCACCCTCAAAAACGGTGCGCACGGACTCGACAAGACCGGTCAGCGCATTGGATGCCGCATCGCTCACCGCCCCGGCCACACGGTCGAGAAAAGAAAGCGCCTGTTCGCATGCAAAATCGATAATCATGCAGCACCTTGATCATTTAATGCCGGTCAATGCAAGTCAGTTTCCTTGAACATTGCATCAACAAAACGTGCGTTTTGACGCAGCCAACGATCCGCAACGCAGCCTCAATACATTGAAACGATTAATATATGGAAATACGGCGAAAGCCCGGTCATTGACAAAAAATTCACTTTACAAACCGGCATTTCGCCCCCAACCCTCCCGGCAAATCATTCAAGTCCGTGTGGAGGTTTTGATGTCCAAACAGAAAGTCGCATTGCTCACAGCCGGAGGCCTCGCGCCTTGCCTTTCATCCGCGGTGGGTGGACTTATCGAGCGTTATACTGATATCGCGCCGGAATTAGAGATGATTGCCTATCGATCCGGTTATCACGGGTTGCTTCTTGGCGACATCATACCAATTACCCAAGACATGCGTGAGAAAGCCTATCTGCTTCACCATCAGGGCGGCTCCCCCATAGGCAATAGCCGCGTCAAACTGACCAACGCCGCTGATTGCGAAAAGCGCGGACTGGTTAAGCCGGGCGTTAACCCGCTACAGGCAGCAGCTGAGCGCCTGACCAAGGACGGGGTCAAGATCCTGCACACAATTGGCGGGGACGACACCAACACAACCGCTGCAGACTTAGCCGCATATCTGGGCGCCAACGGCTATAACCTGACAGTGGTCGGCCTTCCCAAGACTGTTGACAATGACGTGGTACCCATCCGCCAGTCACTCGGTGCGTGGACCGCAGCGGAAGTAGGCGCGAAGTTCTTTGATCATGTTTCCAACGAACAAAGCGCTGCGCCGCGAACGCTCGTTGTACACGAAGTTATGGGCCGCCACTGCGGATGGCTGACTGCCGCCACCGCCCGCGCCTACATTCAGCAAACCCGATACAACGAATATGTTGAGGGTTTCATGATGAACACCGAGTTGAAGAATATCGACGGCATCTATCTGCCGGAAATCGAGTTCGATCTCGATGCAGAAGCTGCACGCCTGAGGGCGATCATGGATAAGACCGGCTTTGTTACCATCTTCGTATCCGAGGGTGCGTGCCTCGATGCAATCGTTGCTGAACGCGAAGCCTCCGGCGAAAAGGTAGCGCGCGATGCTTTTGGCCATGTGAAGATTGACTCAATTAATGTCGGCAACTGGTTCTCCAAGCAATTCGGCGCACTTATCGGCGCGGAACGCTCCATGGTGCAAAAATCCGGCTACTATGCCCGTTCTGCCCCCTCGAACGCCGAAGATCGCCACCTGATCCACTCCATGGTGGATTCCGCTGTGCAGAGCGCCTTGGACGGAATTTCAGGCGTAATTGGACACGATGAAGATCAGGGCGGCAAACTCAGAACGATCGAATTCCCACGTATTAAGGGCGGCAAGCATTTCGATACAAATAAAAAATGGTTTGCCGATGTTATGGATTTCGTCGGCCAGGATTGGAAGGCGGCGCACCGATAATCATTGACAGCGATCGGGTTTCGGTGGCTTTGTGAAGCTCATGTGAGAGGATACCAACATGGCGCTTGAAACCTGGATCGCCTTTGCAGGGGCAACCATTGTCATTCTGGCCATACCTGGCCCGACAATCCTGCTGGTTGTCTCCTACGCCCTGGGTCACGGTCGAAAGACGGCGCTGACGACAGCAACGGGCGTGGCCATGGGTGATTTTGTCGCCATGACCGCATCCATGCTTGGCCTTGGTGCATTGCTTGCGGCCTCAGCCGATGTCTTTATGGTGCTAAGATGGATTGGTGGCGCATATCTTGTCTATCTCGGCATCAAGCTCTGGCGAGCGCCGGTTCAAACCGGACCAATTAGCGACAACGACAACCTGCCCGAACGCAAGGCCCATCGCATCATGATGCACGCCTTTGTGGTAACCGCGTTAAATCCGAAGAGCATCGTCTTCTTCGTGGCATTCGTCCCGCAATTCATCGATCACACAAGCCCCTTGCTGCCGCAGATGGTTGCTATGGAAGTAACATTTGTCGTACTGGCGGCGCTCAATGCCATCGGTTACGCACTGTTGGCGGACAAGGCGCGTAGTTTTATTCGCAAGGCCTCCGTTCAAAGGGCCGTCAATCGCACTGGTGGAACGCTGCTCATTTCGGCTGGCGCTGTGACGGCCGTTTACAGCCGCGCAGCTTGATGCGTTTGGAATATCGAGCAACGCGGTCCTGACCGCAAAAATGCCTCATTCCTGATGTTTGCGAGAACATCCTCAAGGGACGGAGGATGTGGGAACAATTGTTTGAAGAAAGGGGCCCGGTCGTGTTGATCGCCCAATTGAACAAAATTGGCATGACCAAGATAGCGGTCGCCATATCCTCTAGCTTACTGCTTTCTGCCTGCACCTCCACAGAATTGGCATCGATAGCAAAAGACAAAGACGGCCTGGAACAAACCGCTGCGGCCAGCGATATCGAAAACGCAGAGGTGCAATCGGAAACCATAGCCGAGATCGATCAGACAACCGAAGCGACCCAAACGGTGAAGCCACTGGCCCTTGCATCCACAAGGTCCGAAAGCCTCTTTCCTGACCGCCCAGGCACGCCCTCTGTTGCTGTCTCTATCAAGACCAGAAGCGAAACGCCTCCCCCCGAAATAGACAAGCTTATCAAGAAATATTCGCGGATTTACGGTGTGCCAGAAAAGCTGGTGCACCATGTGGCCCACCGAGAAAGCACCTACAACCCCACCGCCTTTTCCAAGGGCAATTACGGCCTAATGCAAATCCGCTACCGGACCGCCAAGGGCATGGGGTATGACGGCAAGCCGGAAGGCCTGTTTGACGCTGAAACAAACCTGAAATATGCGGTAAAATATCTGCGTAATGCCTGGGTTGTCGCCGACAAGGACGAGAAAGCCGCTGACTGGCTCTATCGCACCGGATACTATTATGAGGCCAAGCGCAAAGGCAAACTAGCCGAGCTTAACCTCATGAACAGCAACGGCCTGCACTAGGATTTCAGAACATCCAGAACCTGCTTCAGAAGCTCTTGCGGATGATAATGCAGACGTGATGGCGTCAAACCCATCCGGACCATGACGAGATCTCTTGAGGGCACGATGGCGACGGACTGCCCGTCATGCCCTTTTAGCCACATCGTATCCTCCGGCAATCCAAACGCGCTTCCGGGTTTGCTGTCCGGCCCTTCAAACCAGCTCTGCATCAAACTGTAACGACCGTTTGAAACCTTCGACGGTGTGTGGAACAGCGCGGCAAAATCAGCAGGCAGAAGCTGCTCCCCATTCCAAATGCCGCCCCGCAAGAGAAACTCGCCAAATCGCGCCCAATCGTGAGCTGTCGCATAGAGATACGATCCGCCGACGAATGTGCCCGTCGCATCGGTTTCCAACACAGCGCTGGTCATGCCAAGGGGCGAGAAAAGAGCATCATGTGGAAAGGTCCAGCCATTGGCCCCTGCCTTGTTCTGCCAATAACGGGATATGGCGACTGAAGTTCCGGTCGAATAGTGAAAAACGGTATTCGGAGGCTCTGTAGCAGGCTGACTGACGGCAAAGCCAGCCATGTCGTGCTCCAGATAGAGCATCCGCGTGACATCAGAGACGTCGCCATAATCTTCGTTGAACGCCAACCCGCTTTGCATCGCAGCCATGCTTTGCAGATTGATTGCCTTGCGATCATCATTTGCCCAGGCGTCAAACAGCCCGGTGTCATCGAGCGACAAAAGACCACGCTTTTGCGCGAGCCCCAACAGCGCCCCGTTGACTGTCTTGGTCATCGACCAACCAATCAGCGGTGTCGCAGGGTCAAAGCCCTCGCCGTAGGTTTCCGCAATAATGCGGCCATGTTGAATAACAACAATCGCCCGCATATCAGGCCCGGCAAGTGAATTATCTGCAATAAGCGCAGCCACTGCGGGCTCTGGGGAACCGACAGCTTCGCCCTGAGGCCAAAGCTGGGACTTGTCCGACGGGGTGGCTACTGGCAATGCAGGCAGCTCTGGCAGCAACGCAATATCTTCAGGTCCGTTATCAAGTACTGTGCAGCCGTAGCCGGGCCTGTTAATGGCATAACGCTTTGCCACAAAACCCAGAAAATCTGCAGCAACGAGGCCGTTGTCGCGGTCCACGCTGACGTCCAGAAATTTCAATATGGGGTTGCCTGGGGCCTGAACATCAATTGAAAGCACCGAGTCAGGATCGCGACCTGCGATGAAAACGTTCGAGCAGACGATCTTGGCGGCGTAGCCTGCCCCTACCCGCAATAAATCCGGCGGAACGACATAAAGGTAGCCCGCTCCCCCAACCACTGCGGCCAACACTGCAACACCTGCAACCTTGAGCGTTTTGCCGACCAAACCCATTACGCTTCTCCTCCCGTTCATTATGGGTAAAAGAGCAGGGAAATTGGATTTAGTCCATCCTTGAACGGTCAGGATACAGCAAAGATCATCCTTACCCTATGCCGCCGCGCTGTCCTTTCCCGTCTTGGCGTGCCGGATATAATCCTCGACCATGTTTGCAGGAACAGGTTTGGAAAAGAGAAACCCTTGAACCTCAGATGCGCCGCGCTGCCGCACAAATTCCATCTGGGCCTCGTCTTCAATGCCCCCTATTGCGGTAGCGACTTTAAGTGTTGCGCCAAACTGCATCATAACATCCATCAACCCGGACGTGCCATGATCCTCCAACATGGCCGCCGCAAATGACCGGTCCAGCTTGACCTGATCCAGTTGGAACTGCCGCATATTATTGACCGAGGCGAAGCCGGCGCCAAAATCGTCAAGGACGATGCGAACACCAAGTTTTCGAATCTCCTCCAGACAATTCCGGATTTCGGGTAAATCGGTCGCAAAAACAGCCTCCGCGATTTCAAGCGTCAATCGCCCGGCGGCAAGCCTTGTGTCCTGCAGACATTGGCGTACCTGAGCAGGAAAACCTGGATGTTTCAGTTGCTGCCCTGACACGTTCACAGAAACCCCCATAGGGGAAGGCCATTTGATAGCTTCCCTGCAGGCAAGCTCAAGCACACGTTTTCCCAGAGGCACAATCATCCCGGTCCGCTCGGCAATCGCGATAAAATCTGCGGGCATCAGGCACCCGTCTTCAGGGTGACGCCAGCGCGCCAGAGCCTCAAAGGAGCGCACTGACCGTGTCTCCACACCCAAAATGGGTTGAAATTCAAGATATATCTCGTCGCGTGTCACTGCTTGCAGAAGATCACGCTCACGTCGGGCTCGCGCCTCGGCTTCTTCGGCCATGTGCGGCTCGTAAAAGACATGGGCGCAAGCTTCCATGTCCTTTACTTTGTAAAGGGCCAGATCGGCGTTTTTCAGCATACCGCTCAACGTCACGCCTTTTTCTGTCAGCGCAACGCCGATACTCGCGCCGCAGCGCACCGGCCCACCGGAAAGCTGGATGGGCTCGGAAAAGATTGCTTGAATATCGCCGCACAAGGCATCAATCGCTGCTCGGCTTGAGACTTGAGACATCAAAAATACAAACTCATCGCCACCTAGGCGATAGACCTTTACGCCGCGGCCCTCCAATGCCGTGAAGCGCCCTGCCAATATCCTGAGAAGCTCATCGCCAGCATCATGTCCCATCGTATCGTTGACGAGCTTGAAACGGTCGAGATCGAGAAGCAAGAGCGCAGGCATGCCGCCGCTGAAAAGCAGTCTCCGGCTATCTTGCTCAAGCGCCGCGCGATTGCCTAAACCTGTAAGAGAATCGTGGGTTGCAGCGTAGCGAAGCCGCTCGGCCTCGTTCATCCGCAGCCGCTCCATTTGTCTTCGTTCAGCGCGCGCTCGTCCGATCTGCAGCCCGACAAGACCCGCCCAGACAGGCATTGCCGCAAGGGTAAATTGCGACGGGGTTGATAGCGCCCATTGAAAAAAGTTCTCGGCCGAGCCGCGAGAAACATCAAAATAGTAAAAAATTGCCGGAAGTAACCCTCCAACTGCCGAGCTAGCGTAAACATAACGCTGTTTAATGCCGGGCAGAAACGCGCTTAACATCATGTTAATGGCTCCTTGTCGCTGGCCGAACTTTAGGCCTCCGGTTCTTAAAATCTCCTTATCGATTGAGCGCCGAACGGAGCGATCCGTCATCAATTTGTAGCGAAACGGGACTATTGAGCGCCAAACCTTCAATTTCGGATAATTCAAGGCAAGAGCACATTTCATGACCGGAATCGCCCCAATCACTGGATATCTGCGGAATAGTCGGCTCAAGTCCGCGTTCCTACGGCACCGCCTTTTCTCACGTGCAGGCTTTTCCGAGCGACTTTTCGGATTACTTTTTTCAGGCCTGGTTTATCCACAGATTTGGGAAGATCCCGAAGTCGATCTGGCGGCGATGGAAATTGAGGGGCACCACAATATTGTGACGATCGGATCGGGAGGCTGCAACATGATGGCCTACCTTTCCGCCAGCCCGGCCCGGATTGATGTGGTTGACCTCAACCACCACCATATCGCTTTGAATAAGCTCAAACTCGCGGCCTTCACACACCTTCCCGCTCATGGGGATGTTTTGCGGATGTTTGCCCAGTCTGGCGTCTATACCAACAGCCAGGCTTTCGATCGCTTTATCGCCCCGTTCCTCGATGACAGGACACTGAAATACTGGACCGGACGGGACAGCCTCGGTCGCCGCCGGATTACCGTGTTTGACCGCGACCTTTATAAAACCGGTCTGCTTGGGCGGTTTATCGGCGTTGGGCATCTTGCCGCGAGAATGAAGGGCGCTGATCTGACCCGCCTTACGGCCGCGGCCAGCGTCAACGAGCAGCAACAAATATTTGACAGCGAAATCGCGCCGCTATTCGACAGCCATTTCATCCGCTGGGCAACAGGCCACAAGGCGTCGCTATTTGGTTTGGGCATCCCGCCACAGCAATATTCAGAATTGGTCTCCGGTTCTATTGATGGCCATGTCGGATCGGTCCTGAAGGACAGGCTCAGGCGGCTGGCATGCGATTTCCCGATTTCTGAAAACTATTTCGCCTGGCAGGCGTTTTCCCGGCGCTATCCCGATGAAGGTCAGGGTGCTCTGCCCGCCTACCTGCAACCGGCAAATTTCCCCGCTATCCGGGAAAACACCAACCGCGTGAACGTACACCATATGAGTATGACGGAGCTTTTAGCGGCCAAACCGGCGCAAAGCATCGACCGTTACGTTCTACTCGATGCACAGGATTGGATGAATACAGACCAAATTGACAAGCTTTGGACAGAAATATGCAGAACTGCCCGGCCGGGCAGCCGTGTCATTTTCCGCACCGCAGCCGAAAAAAGCCCATTGCCCGAAAAATTGTCGCCGACGCTATTGAGCCAATGGGACTATCTCGAGCACCGTTCGGCGGAACTTCACCAGCAAGATCGCTCTGCAATCTATGGCGGCTTCCACATCTACCGGAAACGCTAATGGATACCACGGAAGCAGCAGCCATCCACGCACGGCGCATGGACCGCATGTATCGCCTTCAGCGTCACTTCTACGATGCAACGCGCAAATATTACCTTCTGGGACGTGACCGTACCATCCGGCAGATGGGCGTTAAGCCCGGCGCGAGCGTTCTAGAGCTTGGTTGCGGCACGGGACGCAATCTCAAGCTCATTGCGGAAACCTTTCCAGACGTCACCGTATGCGGTCTGGACATATCGCGCGAAATGCTGAGTTCCGCTCGTCAAACGCTCTCCAAAGCCAATATCGAGGCAACGTTGGTCGCAGCCGACGCGACCAGCTTCACGCCGGCAGATTTCGGGCGCAGCGGCTTCGATCACATTTTGCTGTCCTATTCCCTCTCCATGATACCGAACTGGCAGGATACCGTTGCCAATGCCGTTGCAACGCTTTCCCCGGGCGGCGTGCTCCACATCGTTGACTTTGGACAGCAGGAAAATCTGCCGCGTTGGTTTTCCCATCTGCTCTTCGCGTGGCTCAAAGCGTTCGAAGTCACACCAAGGCAAGAGTTGCGCGAGACCGTTGAACGCATTGCACGTGCCTCAAATTCAAATTGGCAATTCACCACCCTGTTTGCGGGCTATGCCTGGCAAGCAAAGATCACGAAAGCCTGACAAGAAAGACACTCAATCGTCTGCAGAGATCATTCCAGCGGGCTTCTCTCCCATCCGGTTCCACGCATCCAGACCAGCAATTTTGTAGGCTTCGGCAAGGGTTGGATAGTTGAACGTATTTTCAACAAAATAATCGACCGTACCTTTCAGGTTCAGCACAGCCTGGCCGATATGAATGAGCTCGGTTGCCCCTTCCCCGATAATATGCGTGCCCAACAGACGCCTGGTCTTGGTTGAAAAAATCATTTTCAAAAGGCCGGTGTCCAACCCCATGATATGCCCGCGAGATGTCTCCCGAAATCGACCGATACCGCACTCATAGGGAATGCCACGTTCATTGACTTCTTTTTCGGTCAGGCCGCATGTGGAAATTTCGGGAACGGCGTAGATGCCATAAGGGAAATAGTTCGGCGGCTCACTCGCCTCTGCGCCCACAGCATGCCTGGCGGCAATACGTCCCTGTTCCATTGATGTGGACGCAAGGCTTGGGAAACCAACAATATCGCCAGCGGCATAGATGCCCGGCACATCGGTCTGAAAGGTTTCCGGGTCGACCTTGAGGCGCCCACGCGAGTCGGCCTTCAACCCGGCAGCCTCCAGATTGAGTGTATCAACAGCCCCGCTGCGCCCGGCAGTATAAAGCACCATCTCTGTTTGCACGATCCTGCCATTGGTCAGGGTTACCCGGCAACGACCGGACGCCGTGTCGCAGGACACAGCCTCTGCCTTTTGGCCAAGAACAATCTTTATGTTGCGGTCACGCATCTGATAGATGAAATCCTCAACAATCTCCCTGTCGACAAAGGTGAGGATTTCATCACGCGGCTCCACCAGGGTCACGGGAATGTCCAGCGCACTGAATATTGTTGCGTATTCCACGCCGATAACGCCGGCCCCGATAATCGTCAATGATCGCGGCAATCGTTCGATTTCAAGAATGTCGTCGCTGTCATGAACATATCGCCCATCAAACGGAATATCGTCCGGACGGTGCGGCCGCGTACCGATTGCCAGCAAGATTGATTTGCCGGTCACAACCGTTTTCTCGCCATCATCCTTTTCGATTTCCATCGTTTTTGGGCTCAGAAAACGTGCATGGGCGCGAATGTGCTGTACATGATTTCGAGCAAACTGATGTTCCAGAACCTCAACCTCATGATCCAGCGTTATCAGCAAACGTCGCCTCAAATCGCTTGCGGAGATATCATGCTTCACCCGGTAAGAGCGTCCGTAGAATCCGCGCTCGCGCCATCCCGTGAGATTGAGCGCGGTTTCGCGCAATGTCTTTGAAGGAATTGTTCCGGTGTGGACGGACACGCCGCCAACACGCTTGCCCTTTTCAACAACAAGAACACTCTTTCCGAGCTTGGCCGCCTGGATCGCGCCTCTCCGGCCCGCAGGGCCGCTGCCAATGACAATCAGATCGTATTCGCTCAATTCGTCCCCCGAATCTGCCAGTTTCACCCGCCAATGATGCGATGCAATATATTCTTCAACAACATAAGCCGGTCAACGTCCCGCAACCAAAATCTCTGCCGTAGAAATAGATGGTATTTTGCTGTCCACCGATATCCTCATTGCGACTTCAGATGATGAGCGTCCGCAGAGCGTCCCTAACGGAATCTTAACGCAGTGGTGGTGAATTAGTCGCTTCAACTCGAATAGACACGATTTACTTTTCGTCTATTCCCGTAAAATATGTAACTTGCGTTAGGGAACGGGTGATCATGCGCCACCTTATATTGGCAGCCATACCAATTATCGCACTGCTGACAGGCTGTGCGGCCAATGACTACGACCTCATTTCCACGTCCTCCATCAAGTCGAAATTCCACGACAAGGATCCCATCGACTTTGGCTCCGATACGCCGCACAAGCGCGACGTTCACGGCATCGATGTGTCCAAATGGAACGGCGACATCAACTGGCGACGCGTCAAAAAATCAGGCGTTGCCTTTGCCTTCATCAAGGCAACGGAAGGCAAGGACGTGCTTGACCCTCGTTTTGAGGACTATTGGCGGGGCGCACAGTCTGCAGGCGTCGCCCACGCGCCCTATCACTTTTACTATTTCTGCTCTACGCCGGACGATCAGGCTGACTGGTTCATAAGGAATGTGCCCAAACAGTCCATGTCCCTTCCCCCGGTGCTTGATGTCGAGTGGAACCATGCATCAAAGACCTGCAAATACAGGCCTGAACCCGGTGAGGCGCGCCGCGTGATCAAACGCTTCATGGATCGCATTGAGGCGCATTACGGCAAGCGGCCAATCATCTACACGGCAGTGGACTTCCACCGCGAAAACCTCGTCGGCCACTTCCAGGACTATCATTTCTGGCTGCGCTCGGTGGCCGCACCTCCGTCACAAACCTACGACGCCCGCCGCTGGGCATTCTGGCAGTATACCAGTACGGGGATTATTCCTGGTGTCGAAAACGAAACCGATATCAACGTTTTTGCGGGAACACGCGCAAACTGGAACAACTGGGTCGCATCGGTTCGGTAACAACCTTGGGCGGTAGATGACCTGTTGATCGGTTGTCTCTTATTGTTGCTGCCTTGCTGAAAGCGGTGATAGCCTCGCTTACCGGATTTCAGATTCGCGGGGACACCATGACACTGCCGCCAGTACTAGACCTCCAGTTCTACCGGGACAGTTTTCCTGACCTGCACGAATTGGAACCGCACGAACTTGTCGAACATTATGCCACGATAGGCATGGCCGAAGGCAGGCCGGCCTCGGCGGCGGCGCTGCGTAACGGCTTACTCTCCATCGCTGCGCAAGAACGTTCTGTGCTTGAGATTGGCCCCTTCTGCAACCCGTGCCTCAGGGGCGACAAGGTTGCCTATTTCGATGTGCTCAATCGAGACGACCTTATTGCCCGGGCCAATTCGATCAATCGACCTGTGCAGGATGCACCTGAAATCGACTATGTGTCTCCCACAGGCGATCTCTCCATCGTTGACCAGAAGTTTTCCGCGACACTTAGCTCGCACTGCATTGAGCACCAGCCTGACTTGATCAGGCACCTTCTGGAGGTGTCAAGAATACTGGAACCGGGCGGACGCTATTATCTTATTGTCCCCGACAAGCGTTATTGCTTTGACTACTATCTGCCTGAAAGCACTATTGCAGATGTGCTTCAAGCCTACGTGGAGGAACGAAAAGTCCACTCGCTACGAAGCGTTGTTGAACACCGGGCGCTGGTCACACATAATGATCCGGGACTTCACTGGAGAGGTCTCCACGCTCCGCTCAAGGTTGAAGAACCGGAGGAAGAAACCATCCGGAAAGCCATCACTGAATATCATAACGCCGACGGCGGCTATATTGACGTTCATGCGTGGCAATTCACACCTGAGAGCTTCAAGAAACTGATAAAGATACTCAACAAGCTTCATTTCTGCGATCTATATGCCGAACGGGTTTATCAAACACCATGCGACCGGCAGGAGTTCACCGCTGTCTTGCGCAAAAAAACATGAAAGAAAGACGGATTGGCGGAGCAGAAATGCACGACACAAACTTTTGCTGCATTTTGCGTATTCGAAACTGTGTTTCCAAACGTAATGAAGCCGGGGCGAAACTTACATTCAATGGTTCTCCCGCAACACAGACGATTTGAAAGAACAGGGGAATTGAACTCATGAAATCGAAGCCTATGTCCGCCGGTTTCTTCGTCCTGGCGCTCTCAGCAGCTTTTCCAACCTTTGCAGCAGCTCAGCAATGTGGCGGCGACTTTGGCGCATTTCTTCAAAGCGTTCGGGAAGAAGCAACAGCCTCAGGAATTTCGGACAAAGCCGCAGCCGCAGCTCTACGCGGAGCTTCGATTGATCGCAAAGTGTTGAGCCGAGACCGCGCTCAGGGCGTGTTCAAACAAACATTTCTCGAATTTTCAGGCCGTGTCGTCAGCCAATCGCGACTGACTATTGGCCAGCGCAAGATGAAAGAATACGCCGACACATTCGCCCGAGCTGAAGCAGAATTCGGTGTGCCCGCCCCGGTTATTACGGCATTCTGGGCGCTGGAGACTGATTTTGGTGCGGTCCAGGGTGACTTCAACACCCGGAATGCGCTTGCAACGCTGTCTCACGACTGCCGTCGCCCCGAGCTTTTTCGTCCGCAACTTCTCGCTTTCATCAAGCTCTTCGAACTGGATGATGTAGAGACAAACACCACCGGCGCATGGGCCGGTGAAATCGGTCAGGTGCAAATGCTGCCGCGCGACATTCTCACCTACGGGACTGATGGCGATGGCGATGGACACGTCAGGCTCAAGAAATCTGCACCTGATGTCATTATGACAGCCGCAAAATTCATCCAGAGTTTAGGCTACCGGCGTGGCGAACCCTGGCTGCAGGAGGTGAAAATTCCGCAGGATCTGCCGTTCGAAAAGAGCGGACTTGGCGGTTCGATGACAGCAGGTGACTGGTTCGCGCTGGGCGTTCAGCCGCGAGACGGAAGCACGAACTTTGCAGGCCTATCTGCAGCTTTGGTACTCCCGCAAGGCCGCAAGGGCCCAGCTTTTCTGGCCTACCCCAATTTCAATGTCTATCTCGAATGGAACCAGTCATTCATTTACACGACCTCAGCCGCCTATTTCGCAACTCGGCTCGCAGGAGCCCAGCGCTACGACAAAGGGAATCCAGAGACAGGCCTAAGCGATGCGGAAATGAAAGAGCTACAGCGCTTGCTGAAGGCGCGTGGACATGATGTTGGCAAGATTGACGGCATTCTTGGATCAGGTACGCGCACCGCCCTGCAAAAGGAACAAGTCAAGCTAGGGATGCCCGCTGACGGTTGGGCAACACCGTCTATTCTGCGGGCTCTTCGCTAGCATTACCGCCGGACTTTTCTCCTGCGGCCTCCGCTGTGTCGGCCTTCTTACCTGCGCGGCGATGATATGCCGCCAGACGCAGAGCGCGATAGCGGACCCGCGTCGTGTAATGTGCGCGTGAAAGCGCCGCGCCGCCGCGCTGCACCTCCTGCAGTTCTTGCGCATAAGCTTCAGCAAGAGCTTCACGATAGCTCTCCAATCCTTCCGCAGCCATTCCCTCCAGGCGGTGCATGACACTGACCCAAAGCGGAGACATCAGAAGCGAAACGGCGGTTACGGCTATCGATAGACGATAAAGGTCGAACCCGAGCGCCCCGGCGCCAAAACCGACCGCCGCCAGGATGAAGGAAAATTCACCAATCTGCGCCATGGACAGCCCTGCAATCAGCGCCGTTTCGGGGGACGAACCCGTTTTGCGCAAAAGCAGGATATTGAGCAACGACTTGGCGGCAATAACAATGACGGAGACTGCCAATACCTGCCAGACATTCTCCCAGATGAAATCGAGGTCAATGAGAAGGCCGATGGAGAGGAAGAACACCACCAGCAACACACTTTGAATGGGCTCAATAACAGGTATGACGCGAGAGCGAAGCGTCGAATTGCCGATCACGATGCCTGCCAAAAATGCCCCATAAACAGGAGAAAGCCCCGCGAGACCGGAAATGGATGCGGCAGCGAAGCAAACCGCCAAAGAACCAAGAGCGAGCAGTTCTATTTTTTCCGCAATTGTATCAGCAAATGGAACACGGATTTTGCTATGCCCACCGAACCACCAAAGAAGCCCTCCCAATAGGCCAACAGCCACCGCCATACGGAACAGCACCGCCCCATAGTCGGTATCCCCACCTGAAAGGCTTGAAACGAAAATGAGCATCGGCACGACGGCAATATCCTGAGCGATGAGTACGCCGACAGCAATCCTCCCCGGCTCAGCGCGAAGCACATTCATGTCCTCAAGCATTTTCATCGCAACGACGGTGGAAGAAAGCGCAATAATGAAGCCCATAATAATGGCTTCCCCCTTGCCCGCCCCAGTCACCAAAACAATGAAGAAGCCCGCCACCATAGCGGCCGCGATTTGACCGCCGGTGACAAGCAGCGCCTGACGAAGGGTCAGTATGAACGCCTTGATCGAAAGCTCCATCCCAATGAAAAAGAGCAGTACGACAACGCCCATCTCGGCCAGCAGGGAAACACTGGACGAGTTTGCAATCAGCCCAACACCAGTCGGCCCTAGCGCCACCCCCGCCAGAATGAAGCCTACCAGAGGCGGCTGGCGTAAGCGCATAAAGCCAAGTCCAAGCAGCGCAGCGACGGCAATCACCGTTGCAATGGCCACCAATTCGCCCGTGTGAGCAGAAGCCCCCTCCACGACTGCGCCGACTGTTTCCACCTCTGACAGAACACCCTCCTTAAAATCCTTTGACACACTCAAAGACCATATGAAATCAATGTAACCCTGCGCGGCACGACACGCAAAACCTGTGGGGTATAACAGTTGGCCCGTTCAGGCGCTTTCTTCCCAAAAATAGAAATAAGCAAGATAAGTTATATTTTTCAAAAGGTTAAATGTGTCTAAAAATGGAACATTGTCCAAATTAGGACCATTTGTGAAAAATTTTTTCGACCTGGGCAAAGACGTATAGAAAGCTATGAAATTTCATAAACTTGACGTTTCCAAAGGCCTGTGAATACAGGCTTTGCTTTCGCAGCGCAGCAAAAGATTTGCTTTGAAGGTGGCCAATTCCCGCATATGATCTGCTTCGTCAACGCGAAGGAGGTCGATATGGGACTTACGCAGTCGCTCAATGTCCTGGTGATCGGTGCAGCGTTTATGTTCGTAGCAACAATGCTCTTCATTTGAAGGCATAGTTGTAAAGTCCGCCCACGGTTACCGGACTTTAAAATAACCAGTCAAAGTTTTGAGATTGAGAAACGCATGGTCCGCCGACCCATGCGTTTCTTTCTATTTGGAAGGCTTGCGTGTGCATATGTCACGCTGTCACCAGCGCCTTTTTATATTCAAAACCAGCGCGCCGTAGGACTTCCGAAATCAGCGTCGACCGGTTCATAGTATAAAAATGGAACTCATTCACGCCGCGGCGAATGAGGTCCTGAACCTGCTCAGCGGCCAATGCGGCAGAGGCTACAAAGCGACGTTCCACATCGTCATCAATTGTGCCCAACCTGGCAATAACGAAGTCTGGAACAGAGGCTCCGGCCATGCCCGCGAACTTGCGCACTTGGGCCAGATTGTGAACCGGCAGGATACCGGGCACAATCGGGATGTTGATCCCTGCAGCCCTCACCCGCTCCAAATAACGCTCATAATGATCATTCTCAAAGAAAAACTGGGTCAGTGCCCGCGTCGCACCGGCATCCACCTTACGCTTCAGCATATCGATATCCGAATCCCAATCCGCGCTTTCAGGATGCTTCTCGGGATAGGCCGATACACTAACCTCAAAATTTCCGAGGCGTTTCAGCCCCTGCACCAGTTCCGCAGCATTTGCATAGCCTCCAGGAAAAGGCTTATACGCCGTGCCTATACCACCTGCGGGATCACCGCGAAGCGCAACGAAATGGCGCACGCCTGCGGCTGAAAACTCATCCACGACGGCGTCAACCTCGCTGCACGTCGCACCGACGCAGGTCAAATGTGCCGCGGGCTTGAGCTTCGTTTCACGCGCGATACGCGCGACTGCCCCAAGCGTCGGCGCTTTTGTGGAGCCGCCCGCTCCGTAAGTCACGGAGACAAACTCCGGATCCCAGCCGGACAAATAGTCAACGGTATCCCAGAGCTGCTCCTCCATTTCCGAGGTCTTGGGCGGAAAGAATTCAAAACTCAGCTTTAAGCCAGATGTATCTGCAACAGCCTTGATGATGCCGCTCATTTAGACATTCTCTCTCTTATCTCATGCCACAAGCAAACGCGGATCGCGCGCCAGCCAAATTGTAACGGTCAACGCATCCCTGCGCCCACTTTCGGGTTCCAGATCGACAATATTTTCTGTTTCAAGCCCGGCCTTTTTCAGCCAGCCATTCACAACACCATGCGAGAATCCAAGCCGCATATGCGCGTGCTTCTCCTGCAGGTATTCAAGTTTGTGCGGGGCAAAATCGACGATAAGGAGCCGCCCGCCCGGCCTCAGCACGCGCGCAGCCTCCGTAATGGCTGCCTGTGGTTCATTCAGAAAGTGCAGAACCTGATGAATGGCAATCAGGTCGAAATCCTGTCCATCCAGCGGCAAGTTGAAGATATCACCATGCCTGACGCTCGCCTTGGCTGTTCCCGCCTTGTCGAGATTCGTCCGCGCAACGGATAACATGTCGCGGCTGGCATCAACCCCAACAGCCTTTCGGTATAGGCCGTCAAACAGTTCCAGAATACGGCCTGTCCCGGTTCCAAGATCCAACATGGAATCGACCGGCTGATCGCCCACAAGCTTTATAAGGGCCGCTTCTACCTTTTCTTCCGGGACATGAAGCGAGCGAATTTCATCCCATTCGGCGGCGCTTTTGGCGAAATAATCGCTGGCGCGCTTCGCTCGCGCTTGCTTGACGGCGCGCAGCCGATCCTGATCATGCTGTATTGTTGCATCATCCGGCGACGTAGCCTTCAGAAGAACCAAGGCAAGCGCTGCGCCTGGTCCGTCTTGTCCAAGCCTGAAATAGGCCCACGCGCCCTCCTGGTAGCGTTCAATCAGCTGCGCCTCCAGAAGCAGTTTCAAGTGTCTTGAAACGCGAGGCTGTGATTGCCCGAGAATTTCAGTAAGATCAGAAACAGTCAGATCGGCTTGAGATAACAAAAGCAAAAGCCTGAGCCGCGTCGTTTCCCCCGCCGCTTTCAAGACCTCAACAAGCTCGTTCAGACCCAACATGACACCGCCCCAACCTGAGTTTCAAATCAAGATATAAATATATCTTTATATGGTCAAGGGCGTATTATATTTTATGGAAACGGACCGGCAGCGGAATCTGTTTTACGGCACCAAATCAGAAGACCAAATTCGCCGCGCCAGACACGCGGCGTAATCCTGATCAAACGTGTCAGAATGGCCTAATCTACCGCCGCTCCAGAAATTGCGCCACCCGGCAGGACAAAACCGCCGGGCGGCTTATAATTCTATCGGGTAAGCCGTTTGTAGGTCACCCGTTTCGGGTTCACGCTGTCCGGACCAAGACGCCTGATCTTGTCGGCCTCGTAATCCTCAAAGTTGCCCTCAAACCACTCTACATGGCTATCGCCCTCAAAGGCGAGAATATGCGTGGCCAGCCGGTCAAGGAACATGCGGTCGTGGCTGATAATAACAGCGCAACCGGCAAAGTTCTCCAGCGCATCTTCCAGCGCTGCCAGCGTCTCGGTGTCAAGATCGTTGGTTGGTTCGTCAAGCAGGATAACGTTGCCGCCGCTTTTCAGCATTTTGGCCAGATGCACACGGTTGCGCTGACCACCTGACAACGTGCCAACCTTCTGCTGCTGGTCGCCGCCCTTGAAGTTGAACGCCGAACAGTAGGCGCGCGAGTTTTGCTCGCGCTTGCCGAGATAGATGATGTAGTTGCCGCCAGAGATTTCCTCCCACACGGTCTTGTTCGGGTCGAGCGCATCGCGGCTCTGGTCGACATAGCCAAGATGGACGGTATCCCCTATGCGAATTTCACCCGCATCCGGCTTTTCCTGCCCCGTGATCATCTTGAAGAGAGTCGACTTACCCGCGCCGTTCGGACCAATCACACCAACAATGCCGCCGGGCGGGAGCTTGAACGTCAAATCATCAATCAGCAGCCGGTCGCCATAGCCCTTGGAAACACCATCAACTTCAATGACAACCTGACCGAGCCGCTCACCTGTAGGAATAACAATTTGCGCATCACCGGGACGGCGGTCGGCTGCTGCCTTGACCAGTTCATCATAGGCCCTGATGCGCGCCTTCGACTTCGTCTGGCGAGCCTGCGGGCTCTGTCCCATCCATTCCTTTTCCCGAACGAGCGCGCGTTGACGCGCAGCTTCCTCACGGCCCTCTTGCGCCATGCGCTTGGCCTTGGCATCCAGATAGGCCGTATAATTACCTTCATAGGGAATGCCGCGACCACGGTCGAGCTCCAGAATCCAGCCCGTCACATTGTCAAGGAAGTAACGGTCGTGGGTAATCATCAGAACCGAGCCGGGATATTCGCGCAAATGCTTTTCAAGCCAGGCAATCGTTTCAGCATCCAGGTGGTTGGTCGGCTCGTCGAGCAACAGCAGATCCGGTTGTGAAAGCAGGAGTTTGCACAGCGCAACGCGACGTTTTTCACCACCTGAGAGATTAGCCACTTCACTTTCGCCAGGCGGGCAACGCAACGCGTCCATCGCCATTTCCACCTGACTGTCCAAATCCCACAAATTCTGGCTGTCGATGACGTCCTGGAGTTTTGCGCCTTCTTCCGCCGTTTCGTCGGAATAGTTCATCATCAACTCGTTGTACCGATCGATAATGGCCTTCTTGTCGGCCACACCTTCCATGACGTTTTCAAAGACGCTCTTGGAGGCATCAAGTTCCGGCTCCTGCGGCAGATAGCCAACCGTCGCGCCTTCGGCCACCCAGGCTTCGCCAGTAAACTCTTTGTCGAGCCCCGCCATAATGCGCAGCACTGTCGATTTACCGGCGCCGTTCGGACCCAGAATACCGATCTTGGCATCCGGGTAGAAAGACAGATGGATGTTCTCAAGAATTTTCTTCGACCCGTAGGACTTGTTCAGCCCCGACATATGATAGATGAATTGGCGCGCCATGAATTCGCTCTTGCCTCGTTATGTTCGGAAATTGGCGCCTATTTAGGCGATTTCGAGCGCTGCGGCAATGCCGCCACCCGGATCAGTCATGTATTTCCGACATGACACGAATTTAATCCAACCTTTCCAAAGCTTAACTGGCTACAGAGGTCAAATCCGGCGACACTCCACCTGTCAAAGGAGATAACACCATGCTTAGAATAACCATCGCCACCGCCACCATTCTCGCTGCCATTTCCACCGCCAACGCTGCGCAGACATTCACGACGAAAAACGACCTCAATCGCCGCCCGGTTACCAAAATCGCCGCCGAGCTTCAGGTTGAACCTCAGGTCTTCGCCTCCTGTTTTGAAAAGGTCGAGCCCGCCAAGGACTTCCGCCCTTCCAAAGATCACGAACGCGCCAACAAAGCAAAGCTCCTCCCTTGCCTTCAAGCCGCTAATCCTTCCATCACCAACGAACATCTGGATCAGGTTATGGACAAATATCGCGGACAACACATCAATTGATGGCTTCGCCGATTGACAGACCCATCACCGTCAGCATCAATCCCAACCAAAATTTGGGAGGGATTGATGTTTAGCGAAACCAGAATTCTGCAAAGTCCAACCGGGGCAAAACTGGCCTGGCATTATGAACCAGCGCGCGGCGACGCGCGCGGCATTGTTCTGATTTCGCACGGTATGGCGGAGCATTCAAAACGCTATCAACCTTTTGCCGAGTTCCTTGCAGCACGCGGATTTCATGTTTATGCGTGGGACCATCGCGGCCATGGCGAAACGACTGCGCCGGATGCAATCTTGGGGCAATTCGCGAGCAAAAACGGCGATGAGAAGGTCATTACTGATGTCATGGCCATCCATACAAAGGCAACTGCAGACCACCCGGGCCTTCCCATTATCCTTTTTGGCCATTCAATGGGAGCCTTTATCAGTTTCAACACAGCGATCAGCCATCCCGATGATTTTGCTGGCTTCACCATCTGGAACAACGATTTCTCTTCGGTCAAATCCCTCGGCGGACTGAAGGCTGTTCTGGCGCTCACAGCCATGTTCAAGGGATCCGACACACCGGCAAATCTGGTTACCAAGCTGACATTCGAAACCTGGGGCAAGAAGATCTCCGACCACAAGACACTTTTCGACTGGCTTTCGCATGACGAAAAACAGGTCGCCAATTATGTTGCTGATCCGCTCTGTGGCTTCACGTGCACCGTAAGCCTCTGGCGCGACCTGGCAAAACTCATCGAACGCGGGGCAACCCCGGCAAACTTTGCTCCAATCCCCAAAAACAAGCCGTTTCATCTTGTTGCTGGAGGAAAGGATCCCGCATCGAATTACAGCAAGGGAGTTGTCTGGTTCACCGAGCGTCTACAAAAGTCCGGCTTCAACAACATCACCACAAAAATCTATCCCGATGCGCGTCATGAAACCTTGAATGATACAGTCCGGGAGCAGGCAATGGCGGATTTTGCTGACTGGGCCGAAACAGTCGTTTCAGCAACAATTTGATGTGGGTCGAATTTAAGGCTGCAGAATAGTTCAATCTTAGCCGGGTATGCCTTTGACATCAAAAAGCCGACCATCTTGGCCGGCTGCTTTTGCAATTCGTCGGCGCTTCGTCACGCCACCGCCAGGCTGTAAGTACCAGCCTCGTCAAACTGAAGGCTAAAATTGCCATTTGCGACAGTCGTAGGCGCTGGAACTTTTTCGGGCTGAGCATCGGATCGCGACCTGGCGACCGCCTCTTCAGCCTCGCTGACGTTTTCCTGCTCTCTTCCGTTCTTCTGATCTTCAGAATATTCCTCATCGGAAGCGTCGGCTCCACTTGAAGCCACATTCGGCTGGTCCACATTGACGAATGTACCTGGCCCTGGAGGCAATGCCGATGGCAAGCCTTCAAACGCATTGCGCGAAGGCTGAAGCGATGCCGAATAGGTCGCATCGTCTTCGTCTCCGTCGTCGACCGCCTCTTCATTGGCTGCATCTTCGTCCGAATATCTTTCTTCGTCTGCTTTGTCAGTCTTTTCGGAATTCGCCTCATTCAAAAGCGCGAGCGCAATCGCCCCTTCCTCTGACTTTCCATCAGTGCTCGAACCGCCATCGCCTGCTGGTGGTGGCGGCGGAGGGGCTGCAGCCTGCGCAGCAGGTGGAGGCGCACCATCTGCACCTGTTGGTGAAATGGCATCGGATGAGGCGCCCGACGTTTGAGGCTTGGTTGTCTGATTGGCCAGAAAGTCACCAACGCGCGCAGATAAATTCTGCGCTTGGGCGGCAGACACTTGCACCGTTGGAATATGCGATTGCTTTTTCTTCTCTTCGTCCTGAAGCGTCGGCCCCAAGGGAGAAGAAGGTGTCTGCAAAAGCGCCGCAGACTGGGCATTCAGACCCGTATCAACAGACAGCATCATTGTCTCCATTTTGCGAACATCATGAACGCAATTGACCTTGAAAGCACCGCTCACAACGGCGCTAATTCAAAACTCAAGCTACAAGGATACTTCAAAACTGTTAACGAACCCTCAATTGGGCTCAGCCGCGCAAATGGGCCGTCTGCTGGTAGATTGCCGTGGAACGTGCTCCCGACCGGCAATAACCAAGCATTGGCCGCGGGAACTCGTCCAAAGCATCGACCATCATTTCCACCGATTTTGCAGTCACGCCTTCGCGGCCAACAGGAATGTGCGCAATCGGAATTCCAAGCTCATCTGCCCTTGACGCGATGGCCGCGAATTCCGGCTGTTCAAGCTCTTCACCATCCGGCCGGTGACAGACAATAGATTTAAAACCCATGTCCTTGATCACATCCACGTCCTCAACCCGGATCTGACCCGTAACTGAATATTCTTCAGTGACCTGCCGTATGTCCATCAATCTGCTTCCCACCTAAAAAACCAAGCTTTTCTCTAATCGCAGCTCAGCCTTGCGTCAATCTTCCCTGCGATTCGAAAATCTCACGCATCAATAAAACGAAAGCGTAGTCCGTAGCTGCGGCTCTCGCCAGGTTGCAAAGTCTGTAATGCACCCTCCTGCCCCAACGTCGCTCGCGACCTCCAGTCGTGCGATGCAGGTTCGATCCCCAGCACGTTGGCCGGAAACAGCTGGTTGCGCCACATTTGCAGATAAGGCAGCGCCGCCGTATTGAAGCTCACAGCCAGCGTTTTGCCTCCTATTGGAGCAATCGGGCCCAGCCTCACCTCAGCGTCACCTTGCCCAGCCGGCACACAAAATACATGGCCGTCTTCGTCACCAAATGTCCACTTCATGCTTTGCGGATTAAACATGTCACCCGACAACGCCACCGCATCGTCAAATAGTCTTGCGCCCAAATTCATGTGATACATAAGCATGGGCGCAAAGACGGATGATCCGGCATTGGTTAGCAAGTCCACCAGAAAGACCTCACCGGTTTCAGCATCAATTCGCCACCGGCGCATCAACAACGCCGTACCCCCGTCGGCTAGATGAACCGTAATACGCGCCTCCGCCCGCGCTTCACGCTCGCCACATTCGAACAGTGTTACATCCGCAGACGATGCGGAAAACGACCCGTGCAATGGATACATCCTCTCTGCATGACCGTCGATCGGCTCAGGATGGCGGATGTGGTCAGGCCCGCATGTGAACATGAAACCTTGAACAGAATGACTGATACGTGGATCGCCGTCATCAGGCACCGCTGTACCCGGCGCCAAATCCACACCATCCACCAGGCAGGAGCCGACATCCAGGACGGAGGTTTCATCCAGCATCAACCGCGGCCCGCGCCCCGCACGAAACTCCAGCATCATCTCTCCTCAATTTCACAATACGAATATGTTGGAATTTCACAGAAATGCCGGATTTGCGCAATCAAATTGCGGATGCAAATCAAACCCTAACCGAATGGCCTTATAACGTGCAAAAGCCTATTCTCCGTTCAGCCGCAATTCTATTTCTGACAGCTCAGTTTGTTTTGCCGGGAACCCTCTTTGCGCGGGATTCCAGTGTCATTCTTATCACCCCCCAGGGCGACATTCTGGATTATGTACCTGAAGTCGGAGAGGTTACCGTTCGCATAGACCGGCAAGGCCGGCGTGTCCTTGTCGATCATTATGGCAGCATTGTCGCATACGAAATTCCAGACAGCCGAAATCAAAGGCAGCGCCGGGAATATCGCCGTTGGGAGCAAGAGAACGAACCCGGCGCAATCACTGGCGCCGTTCCACCGGCGCGGCCCCAGCGCAATACGTCAGTGAAACGGCAACCGCTGCCTGCAGCACCAGGAGATGAAAAACACGCAACCCTGGGCGAACCAACCACTCCCCAGCCGCTGGAAGAACCTCCAATTCAATCAAAAAAGGAGAAACTGGATCGAGAAATCGTTACAGCACTCCAGGTCTTCCTCGACCGCGAAGGATTTTCGCCAGGCGTTATTGACGGTGAAATGGGCTCTAACGTGGAAAAAGCGATAGCAGTATGGGAAGCGACGAAGCGCGAAAAGCTCGATCCCTCCAACACCGAGGATATTCTCCAACGCCTAAGCCTTGATGGCGGGCTGCCGTTCAAGACTTACGAAATATCGCCGTCTGATGCCGCCGGTCCCTATGTGGCTGAAATCCCTGCCGACTATGCGCAAAAGGCATCCCTACCGGCTTTGTCCTTCACATCGACGGCAGAAAAGCTGGCAGAACAATTTCACATGAGTGAGGCATACCTGAAGGCGTTGAACCCGAACACCGATTTCTCTGTTCCGGGAACGCGCATCAAGGTTGTCGACCCTGGTGAAAACAAGAAGGCCATTGTCGCGCGCATCGTCGCCAACAAGCGAATAAAGCAGGTTCAGGCATTCGATGAAAACGGCAACATGATTGCCGCCTATCCTGCAACAATCGGATCATCGGATACGCCCTCACCGTCCGGCACGGTAACGGTGGAGAGAATAGCGTTGGACCCCAATTACACCTACAATCCCAAAATCAACTTCCAACAGGGCAACAACCGGTCCGTGCTCACGATCCCGCCCGGCCCCAACGGCCCCGTGGGCAATGTCTGGATTGCGCTGTCCAAGCCGACCTATGGTATTCACGGCACGCCTGACCCGGATAAGATTGGCAAGACTGCCAGCCACGGCTGCGTGCGCTTGACGAACTGGGATGCGCGTGAACTGGCGAAGATGGTCAAGCCTGGCGTGATCGTGCAATTTGTTGACTAACCCAAGTGGTCTAACAAAAATTGCGGCTCAGGCTGCTTTCGTCCGCATCCAAGGTACAAGGCGGCGGCGAGCCGTCCTACCGCGTGAGACGTGCGGCAGAAGGTTTTTCACTTCACGGGCAAATGCGCGGGCATTTTCCCTCGCCCTGTCAAGATTGCTCACCTTCACAGCATCCGCATTGTAAAGCGTTGTGCCATTCTCAAAAACATCGCGATATGCAGTGCGTTCATTCAGCGCTGTTTCCAACACATGCACACCGCGCTCTGACAGGATCTGCTTGACCATTCCCAGGGAACGCGTCGTCACCATGGCGCTGACTCTCGTCAGCACAACGGAATGAGCAATTTTGATACCGCACTGGCTTTTCAACTGCTCGAGCAGTTCAAGCACTTGTGCAGCGCCGCGTGCATCCATTGCACACCCTTGAACCGGGATGAGAACGTGATCTGACAGACCGATTGCAGTTGCTAGAAGGGCGTCGCGCGCACCAGCCAGATCGACGATAAAGAAATCGATACGATCCTGCATTTCGCGAATATGGGTTTGCAACGATGTTGCCGTCACTTCCGATACAATTTCAAGATTAGCTACACCGCCGCCCGCTTCCTCCCAGGCCGTAATCCATTTTTGCGGATCGGCGTCCATAACAGCCACCCGGTAGCCCTGCCGCGCATATTCGGTCGCCAGAAGAAGCGCAGCCGTGGTCTTGCCCGCGCCACCCTTGGTATTTGCAAGTGTAATAACTGACATTGAATGCTCCAACGCGCCGCCGCCGCCCGGTCGACGCCAAGAGTGAACTGGGACGCGGAAACAACTCCAAGGCAATCAATAAGGCATTTGCCCATCCCCTGCGCTCCCCATTGCGCATTACCGCAAATGTGAGGTTGGCATGGTTAATGAAGACTTAAAAGAATGGTTGAATGTTAGTGAAGTCGATCTGGAAAATTTGCAAAAATGAAACCTAACAGACTATAATAAAAGGGTTTTCAGCCTTCTGACTTCACGCATGTCATAAACTTTGTGCCGCTGAAGATGCTGCCTCTTCATGCGTGTCATATAGGTTGTGATCGTCCCTCGAAGGTCATCGCATCCGTTTGACGATGTCATTGAGGATATTTTACGCTCGGCCTGACGAGCATAGTTTTTTGCAATCCCAACATGGTGCATTTCATGTTGCTTTACATAGCGTTCAAAACGTCCGAAGCGCCGGGTTACGCGGGCTGAGACAGGCTTTCCCGCACGCCATCTGGGCAGGGTAATTACCAACGCCAATTCAACGTGAACATCCTTTGCTCGGCAGCGACCATTGCTTTCAGCCAACTTGTAAGAAGGAAGAAACGTAATTGCCGTTAGGCCATAAGCCCGGCCAGCTTTCGGCGCACTGCGTCTGACGCTGCGTGTCAGCCCCATCTCATCGTCCGAATATACTGAATAATAATGGTATTGCGTCCCCGGACGCCCGGTGGTGCAACTTGAAAGCACCGACACCGCGAGCAGCATGATCGCCCAGGCCAAAATGCGGGCCGCAATAAATAACCCGTTTGAAGCCAACCCGATCCCCTTATACCAAGGTTCGATGATTATGACTCATATGATGAGAGCTGGGACGGCCGTCCGCGTAGGAAAATACCGCAGTTACGATGCCGTAGCATCGTACGAGGATTTTGACGCCCGCGGTGGCCGTTTCCAGCCTCACCCTGCGGGGCCGGGCGCTTTTGCAAGCCCGCGTCGTTGAATATCCTCGCCGTAGCTATGGCTACGCCTGCGGTCTTCGCCTCGCCGGCTTGCAAAATCGCTCCGGTCATATGGGTCATAATCATTGAACCTTGGTATGAAGCCCAGCTTCAGCCTGAACGCTCCAGTTTCAAGCAGACTATCCCATTCACATTGTTCAAATGCACCGGCATTTTTCACAGCCGCGCCCCGCAATGTTCAGCACAAAATACCCTGTATTTCCGGTAACTTCGTACGGGAACGACGGTCTTCCTATTTATGCCTGATCGCCGCGAGTAGGTGTTTCACAAATTTCAATATAATTTTCGTTTGACATTCGTTTTATTTTCGCTTTAAGTCCCGATGCACATTAAAACGAAAATTAATTGTGCAATGCGAAAGGGAGCTCAAGGTGAGGAATACGGCGGTCCATGACATCTTTGTCATTGGTGGCGGAATAAACGGCTGCGGCATTGCGCGCGATGCAGCGGGACGCGGATATTCTGTCGGCCTTGCCGAGATGAATGACTTTGCCTCCGGCACGTCCTCAGGAGCAACCAAGCTCATTCACGGTGGTCTGCGCTACCTCGAATATTACGAGTTTCGCCTCGTGCGCGAAGCGCTGATGGAGCGCGAGATTCTGTGGGCCATGGCGCCGCACATCATCTGGCCCATGCGCTTCGTTCTGCCCTTTCATAAAGGTGGCATTCGTCCAGCATGGCTCGTGCGCCTCGGCCTGTTTCTGTATGACCATCTGGGTGGTCGCAAGCTGCTGCCGCCAACAAGCACCCTCAACATGAAGACGGATCCCGCCGCCAAGCCGCTGAAGCCACTCTTCGACAAGGCCTTTGAATATTCTGATGGCTGGGTGAACGACGCGCGAATGGTTGTGCTGAACGCCAAGGATGCGCAAAACCGTGGCGCTTCCATCCATGTCCGCACCGAAGTGGTTTCAGCCATTGCAGAAAACGGCTTGTGGACAATCACTTTGCGGGACAGAGCGAGCGGTGAGACGCGTAGCGTACAATCCCGCATGTTGGTTAATGCAGGCGGCCCCTGGGTCGATAAGGTCATTCAGGGCGTGTTCGGCAAAAACGATGCACATAACGTGCGGCTTGTGCAGGGTAGCCATATCGTCATCAAGAAGAAATTCGACGACCCGCGCGCTTATTTCTTCCAGAACCCGGACAACCGGATTATTTTTGCCATTCCCTATGAGAATGACTTCACTCTCATCGGCACGACGGACAAGGATTATCAAGGCGATCCTTGCGACGTTAAAATCGGTGAGGACGAAATTGATTATCTCTGCAATGCGGCAAGCGAATATTTTGTTGAGCCCGTCACACGCAACGATCTGGTCTGGAGTTATTCCGCTGTTCGCCCACTCTTCGACGACGGTGCGTCCAAGGCGCAGGAAGCAACCCGCGATTACGTTCTGAAGGTGGAAAAAGCCGATGGCGGCGCGGCGCTTCTGAACGTTTTTGGCGGCAAATTGACGACCTACCGACGTCTTTCGGAACACGCATTGAAAAAAATAGGCGAAGCAATTGGCGAAAAAGGTAAACCTTGGACCGCAAATTCCAAGCTCCCAGGCGGCGATTTCCCTGCGACGGGCTACGAAACGCAAGTCGATCGTTTGCGTAAGGATTTCGTATTTTTAAAATCCGAACACGCTGCGCGCTATATACGCCTTTACGGAACACACGCATGGTCTATGTTAGGCGATGCTGCGAGCTATGACGAACTCGGTGCGCATTTCGGCGGCAATCTGTTTGAAGCGGAAGTCAAATGGCTCGTTGAAGAGGAATGGGCCCGCACCGCAGAGGATGTTATCTGGCGGCGCACGAAAGAGGGATTGCGTCTCTCGAAAGACGAAACCGCCACACTGGAGGAATACATGTCGGGGATGCTTAAAGCCGCCTGACAATATGAATTGACGGCAGGAGGAGGCCGGAAAGTTAATGTTGGAATTGCGTAACGCCGCAAAGCAGGTGCGGGGTGAATATCATATTCATCCGAGCAATCTGACGCTGGAACGCGGCACGCTGAATGTGCTTCTTGGTCCGACCCTTTCGGGCAAGACGAGCCTTATGCGCCTGATGGCCGGCCTTGATCAGCCGACACAGGGCAGCGTCTGGTTCGATGGACAGGATGTCACCGGCGTCAAGGTTCAGTCCCGCAACGTAGCGATGGTCTATCAACAGTTCATCAACTATCCGGCGATGACTGTTTATGAGAATATTGCCTCGCCGATGCGGCTCTCTGGCAAAAGCAGTTCAGAAATTGATGCTGCAGTCCGCAAAACGGCTGAACTTCTGAAGCTGGCGCCTTATCTGGACCGTACGCCGCTGAACCTTTCGGGAGGCCAACAGCAGCGCACAGCGCTCGCACGCGCCATCGTAAAGGGTGCAAGTCTCGTCCTGCTCGACGAACCTCTGGCAAACCTCGACTACAAGCTGCGTGAGGAATTGCGCGCGGAACTGCCCAAAATCTTTTCCGAATCCGGGGCCATTTTTGTCTACGCCACAACCGAACCTTCAGAGGCGCTGCTTCTGGGCGGCAATACAGCGACGCTTCACGAGGGTCGCATCACCCAATTTGGGCCAACCGTTGATGTCTACCGCAAACCTGCGGACCTCGTTACCGCACAAACCTTTGCCGATCCGCCGCTTAACGTGATGGCAGTTGAAAAACGCGGCAATATGCTGACGAAAGACGGGCAGCATGTTCTTAACGCGCCCGCGCATTTTTCGGCCATCCCCGATGGGGCGCTCACGGTAGGATTTCACCCACACCATCTGGCGCTCGCTCCACAATATGAGGGTGCCGAGCAACTCAAGGCGACTTCGCGTATCTGCGAAATTACCGGTTCTGAAAGCTTCGTGCATCTCACCTTTGCAGGCGCTGAGTGGGTGATGCTGGCCCACGGTATTCACGATTTCGATACAGGCGCTGAAATTACGATGTTTGTAGACACGCGGCATCTGCTGGCGTTTGACGCCTCGGGTCGGTCGATCTCTGCAACCGCAGGCGGGGCTTAAGGAGGGGACCATGGCACGTATCAATCTCGACCATATCCGCCACGCCTATGGCGCCAAACCGAAATCGGACAAGGATTACGCACTGAAAGAAGTGCATCACGAATGGAGTGACGGCGGCGCTTATGCCCTTTTGGGACCATCCGGCTGCGGCAAGACCACGCTACTGAACATTATCTCAGGCCTGCTTCATCCGTCCGAAGGTCAAATTCTCTTTGATGGCAAGGATGTGACCAATCTTTCCACACGCGATCGCAACATCGCCCAGGTGTTTCAGTTCCCGGTTATCTACGACACGATGACCGTCTACGACAATCTGGCTTTCCCATTGAGAAATCGCAAAGTTCCCGAGGGTGAGGTTGATCGCCGTGTCCGCGAGGTTCTGGAAATCATCGACCTTAACGACTGGGCGAAACGGCGCGCCACTGGGCTGACGGCGGACCAAAAACAAAAGATCTCGCTCGGACGTGGTCTGGTTCGTTCCGACGTGAACGCCATTCTGTTTGACGAACCGTTGACCGTCATCGACCCGCATATGAAGTGGATGCTGCGCACGGAGCTGAAAAAGCTCCACCGCCAGTTTGGCCATACCATGGTCTATGTGACGCATGATCAGACCGAAGCCCTGACCTTCGCGGACAAGGTGGTGGTCATGTATGAAGGTGAGATCGTGCAGATCGGCACACCGGACGAGCTTTTCAACCGCCCGGCTCATACATTCGTTGGCTATTTCATTGGCTCGCCGGGCATGAACCTCTTGCCTGCGACGGTAGAGGGTGCTGCGGCTCAAGTGGGCTCTCAACGGATTGATCTCGGATTTACCCCAAGCCTTGGCGTCAAGTCCAGGACGGAGCTTGGCATCAGACCGGAATTCATCACATTGGGCCGTGAGGGCATGCCCGTCACCATCCAGAAGATTGAAGACACGGGACGACAGAAAATCGTGCGCGCCGAGTTTGAAGGTCAGCCAATCGCTGTCGTGACCGGAGAAGATGACGACATCCCGGCCGATCCCAAAATCAGTTTCAAACCCGGCGGCGTTAATCTCTACCAGGACTCCTGGCTTGTGGACGGGGGAGTGTAAACATGGAAAAGACTGTCAATCAAAAAGCCTGGTTCCTGGTCTTGCCAGTTTTACTGCTGGTCATATTCTCAGCCGCCATCCCGCTCATGACTGTCGTGAACTACTCGGTTCAAGACACTTTCGGCAATAATGAATTCTTTTGGGCTGGCACCGACTGGTTCATCGAAATTCTGGAATCCGACCGCTTTTGGGACGCACTGGTCAGAAACCTCATTTTCTCTTTCATCATTCTGGCAATTGAAGTGCCGCTGGGTATTCTCGTCGCACTCAACATGCCCAAGAAAGGCATCGGCGTTCCGATCTGCCTGATCCTGATGGCACTGCCGCTACTCATCCCGTGGAATGTGGTCGGCACAATCTGGCAGGTTTTCGGTCGCGTGGATATTGGTCTTCTTGGCCACACGCTGGAAGCCGTCGGCATTGATTACAACTATGTGCAAAATCCGGCCGACGCCTGGGTGACGGTCATCGTCATGGATATCTGGCACTGGACAAGTCTGGTTGTTCTGCTCTGCTACGCCGGACTCGTATCCATCCCTGACGCCTATTATCAGGCCGCTCAAATCGATGGCGCATCCCGTTTCTCTGTCTTTCGCTACATCCAGCTGCCGAAGATGAAACGTGTGTTGCTGATTGCCGTGCTGCTGCGCTTCATGGACAGCTTCATGATCTATACGGAACCCTTCGTGGTGACCGGCGGCGGGCCGGGCAACTCAACAACATTCCTGTCGATCGACCTCGTGAAAATGGCGATCGGTCAGTTTGACCTCGGACCGGCTGCCGCCATGTCCCTGATTTACTTCTTGATTATCCTGTTGCTGTCCTGGGTGTTTTACACCGTCATGACCAGCTCGGACGCAAAGGGAGGCGCATGATGAGCGATCATTCCGAAAAATCCAGAATGGGCTGGCTGGTGCCCACCCTTTACATCCTGTTCCTCATTCTGCCGATCTACTGGCTGGCAAACATGAGCTTCAAGGAAAATACCGAAATTCTCGGTTCCTTCTCGCTGTGGCCGCAAAACCCGACACTACGCAATTATGCGGTGATCTTCACCGATCCATCCTGGTATTCGGGCTACATCAATTCGATCATCTATGTTGTGCTAAACACGGTGATATCCGTTTCCGTGGCTTTGCCCGCAGCCTATGCTTTCTCGCGCTATACATTCCTCGGCGACAAGCACCTGTTTTTCTGGCTTCTGACCAACCGCATGGCCCCGCCCGCCGTTTTTGCGCTGCCGTTCTTTCAGCTCTATTCTGCCTTCGGTCTCATCGATACGCATATAGCTGTGGCGCTTGCGCATTGCCTGTTCAACGTTCCACTGGCCGTGTGGATTTTGGAAGGTTTCATGTCCGGCGTGCCGAAGGAAATCGACGAGACTGCCTATATCGACGGTTATTCGTTTCCGAAATTCTTCGTCAAGATTTTCATGCCGCTGACGGCAAGCGGTATCGGGGTCGCTGCATTCTTCTGCTTCATGTTCTCTTGGGTGGAGCTGCTGATTGCCCGCACGCTGACAACCACGGACGCCAAACCGATTTCCGCCACGATGACACGAACCGTGTCTGCCTCGGGGCTTGACTGGGGTGTTCTCGCAGCTGCAGGCGTGCTGACCATCATACCGGGCGCGCTCGTTATCTATTTCGTGCGCAATTACATCGCCAAGGGCTTCGCCCTGGGCCGCGTGTAAGGGGAGGGGACCATGGATTTTACCTGGATGGCCTGGACGCCGCCGACGGCAATCTTCTTTATCGTGATCTTCCTGCTCATCCTGGGCATGGGCGTTTGGGAATACGTGTCGCCGGGAGGCAATCCGCGCATCGGTATTCTCAGGTTCGAAACAACCAGGGGAGATCGCCTTTTCATTTCGCTGCTTGGTTCAGCGTTCATCCATCTCGCTTGGCTCGGCCTTGGGGGGCCGAACCTTTGGTGGGCTCTTGCCTTATCGGTGGTCTACGCATTGGGCGTATTCCGCTTCGTTTAAGGCATGAAATGCGGGCGGTGTGAGCCGCTCTGTTATCTGCAATCGCAAGTAGGGGAGGATTTACTAAATGCGACGGCACCTTTTAACTTCAACAGCAGCCATGCTTCTGGCTTTCACCGGAACGGCATTCGCCGGAATGGATGAGGCCAAACAATTCCTGGACGGCGAAATCGGCGGTTTGTCGACGCTTTCGCGCGCAGACCAGGAAGCAGAAATGCAATGGTTCGTAGACGCGGCCAAGCCTTTCGCCGGTATGGAAATCAAGGTGGTTTCCGAAACCATCACCACACACGAATATGAATCCAAGGTCCTGGCGCCCGCATTCACCGCCATTACCGGTATCAAGATCACGCACGACCTGATTGGTGAAGGCGACGTGGTGGAAAAACTGCAAACTCAGATGCAGTCTGGCGAAAACATCTATGACGCCTACATCAACGACTCTGACCTTATCGGCACCCACTGGCGCTATCAGCAGGCCCGCAACCTGACCGATTGGATGGCTGGCGAAGGCAAAGACGTTACCGATCCGATGTTGGATATCGACGACTTCATCGGCAAGTCCTTCACCACAGCGCCTGATGGCAAGCTTTATCAGCTTCCCGACCAGCAGTTCGCAAACCTTTACTGGTTCCGCTACGACTGGTTCAACGACGAGAAGACCAAGGCCGACTTCAAGGCGAAATACGGTTACGATCTCGGCGTTCCGGTCAACTGGTCGGCATATGAGGATATTGCCGAATTTTTCACCGGGCGCGACATGTCGTACATGGGCGGACCGAAAAGCGTCTTTGGGAACATGGACTACGGCAAAAAGGACCCGTCTCTTGGCTGGCGCTACACGGACGCCTGGATGTCCATGGCTGGCATGGGCGACAAGGGTGAGCCGAACGGCCTTCCGGTCGACGAATGGGGCATCCGCGTGAATGAGAATTCCCAGCCGGTTGGCTCTTGCGTTGCCCGTGGCGGCGCGACCAACTCACCTGCTGGCGTTTACGCTGTCACCAAGGCGATCGACTGGCTTGAAAAATACTCACCACCAGCAGCAGCTGGCATGACCTTCTCTGAAGCCGGTCCGGTTCCGGCCCAGGGTGAAGTCGCCCAGCAGATGTTCTGGTACACCGCCTTCACCGCTGACATGGTAAAAGACGGCCTGCCTGTCATGAATGAAGACGGCACGCCGAAGTGGCGTATGGCTCCGAGCCCGCATGGTGTTTACTGGTCTGAAGGCACCAAGATCGGCTATCAGGACGCCGGTTCGTGGACGCTGATGAAGTCGACCCCGGTTGACCGGGCAAAGGCGGCTTGGCTCTACGCCCAGTTCGTTGTGTCCAAGACAGTTGACTTGAAAAAGTCGGATGTTGGTCTCACCTTCATCCGTGAATCGACGGTCAACAGCGACCACTTCACCGACCGCGCGCCGAAACTTGGTGGCCTTGTCGAGTTCTACCGCTCGCCGGCTCGCCTTCAGTGGTCGCCAACCGGCACCAACGTTCCGGACTATCCGAAGCTGGCGCAGCTGTGGTGGCAGAATATTGGCGACGCCATGTCCGGCGCCAAGTCTCCGCAGGAAGCACTCGACGCACTTTGCGCCGACCAGGAGAAGGTGCTCGCACGTCTTGAACGCGCAGGCGTTCAGGGTGACATCGGTCCGAAGCTGAATGATGAGGTTGATCCGCAGGAATGGCTTTCCAAGCCGGGCTCACCGAAGGCTAAGATTGAAAACGAAAAGCCGCAAGGCGAAACCGTTTCCTATGACGAGCTGATCAAGAGCTGGCAGAACTAAGCCATCGACAATTTGAAGACTGGAAGGCCGGGGCGTTCAGCTCCGGCCTTTTCGTTTTTCTTGACGGCTGCACAGTCTTGGCAAATTGTGCGCCCATGGAAACAGCTACTCAGGACGGCCCACTCACCGGGCTGAAAGTCATCGAATTCTCCAGCATCGGTCCAGGTCCGCATTGCGCCATGTTGCTTGCAGATCTTGGCGCGGAAGTGTTGCGCATAGACCGCCCCGGCGGAAATGGCTGGCCAAACCCGGTGGTCGACAGGGGCCGCTCTGTCATAGCGGTCGATATCCGCAGCGACGAAGGCCACACCTTTGCAATGAAGGCTGCAAAGCATGCCGATGTCGTTCTCGAAGGTTTTCGACCAGGCGTGATGGAACGGCTGGGGTTAGGTCCGGACGTTCTTTGCGAGCAGAACCCGCGCCTGATCTACGGTCGCATGACCGGGTGGGGGCAGGAGGGGCCACTTTCCAAGGCGGCTGGCCACGACATCAACTACATTGCGCTTGCCGGTGCGTTGGCCGCCATAGGCAAGGCGGATGAACCGGCTCAGCCGCCACTCAATCTGATTGGCGACTTTGGCGGCGGCTCACTCTACCTCGCTTTCGGCATCATGGCGGCGCTTTACGAACGCAACCGTTCCGGAAAGGGGCAGGTGGTCGACGCAGCAATCATCGACGGCGTTTCCTCACTGATGACAATGTTTTCCGGTCTGTTGCCATCTGGCCGAATTTCAATGGAACGCGACAAGAACTTGCTCGCGGGGGCCGCCCCCTTTTACCGAACCTATATCTGTGCGGACGGCCGCGAGATTGCCATCGGTCCGCTGGAGCCACAATTCTATGCCGAGTTCCTTACTCGCGCGGGCATAAACGATCTGGAAGGAGACCGTGAAAACCCGACCCACTGGCCAACGCAATCACAAACGCTTGAGGCGCTCTTTCGCTCCAAAACTTCAGCTGAATGGAGTGAAATTCTGGAGAACACAGATGCGTGCTTCGCTCCGGTTCTTGATATTACCGAAGCACCTGATCATCCACATATGGCCGCGCGCAATACCTATGTCGTTCATGACGGATTAAAACAGGCGGCGCCCGCGCCGCGTTTCTCACGAACACCTGGCCGCCCGCGAAAAACCGAAGAGAACGGTGAAGCAATCATCGAAAGGTGGTCCAGAGAGTTGCCGTGAAAGCTACCGCAAAAGCCTACCTTCATCATCAATCAGCATCAGTCGATGCGGCTTCTTCGATCCCCATTTCCACAAAACGAGATTAAGGTCCTCCATACCCGCACCACGCGCGAAACTCTGAACCAGAAGGCCATGATAACCAGACTTGATAAGCTGTCGTGCGAAACGTTGGGTCGGCGCTTCTCCATCCAGCATCATCCGGTCTCGCCAGTCATCAGCGGCCAATTTTGTTGCAGTGAGCTTGTAGGTTTTCAATACGTCGTCATCTCGGCAATCGAAGACATTTTCAATATTGGCCTCGTAGGACACAAGAGTGGTGGGTTGCAGATTACCCACCTGATTGGCCTCGCGAATGGCGGTCATCACAGAAAGCGCCGTATAAAGAGCGGGCGTTCCCCTTGGGTTGAAGCGCCCACCATAAAGAGCCGCTCCTTTACCCGAAAGCGGCTCCCGCGCATAAACCGGGTTAAGCGCCCGATAGAGCTTACCTTGATAATGCATCAGGCATAAACGCCGGCATCAACTGCATCAACATAGTCGAGCACATCGACCGCCCGACCTGCGGCGACAAGTTGCATGGCTGTCTGGCCTGAGAAGCCGGAAAGCGGCTCGGAACGATACCAGGCATAAGCAATCAATTCGGAGCCGAAGCGAGGCACCACCTTGTTGATGATCTCCATCATCTCGCGCAACCGCTTCTGGGTCTTGTCCGAGCGTAGGCGTTCCTTGCGCTGAACAGCATCCTTGCCCAAACCCGCCGTTCGCGCCACATCGGCAATGGTCGTGTGAAAGGCTTCCGCTATCTTTTGCGGCGCAAACAAACCGTCATCCGCATATTGTGCAAGGCCCATCAAAACCTCCATAATCCATCAATTATGACGCAATATAGCGTCATTTCTTGACGTTTTCAAGATTTCGATTGAAACAAAATCATACTCCGCCGTTTGCTCTCTCCAGCCCGTCGAGGATCAGATCCAGTCCGAAATCAAATTCATGGGAATGGACATAATCGGGCTGGAGCACGTGCTCACGCGTGAGTTTTGCTAGATTTGGATACCGATCTTCAGGCAATCCGGCGAGGAAATATTCAGCCACGGCCTGTGCCTCCTCACCAGTTTTAAATGGCAGGGTGAGCTCCTGCATCACAAATCCATAAATATAGCTGTCGAGCAACGAGTAGGTATGTGCTGCCAGCGCGACCGAAAACCCTGCGTCAAGCAGACAACCGATCACCGCATCATGGTGGCCGAGCGTTTCCGGTCCGGGATTTTGCCGCGTATCCAATACCTGTACCGCCCAGGGGTGGCGCACCAGCACAGAACGGGCAGATTCGGCCCTTGCACGCATGGCATGTTTCCAGAACATCCCTGCTTTCGGTGGCGTTATCTCGCTGAATATCTGGTCCACCATCGCGTCCAGAATGGCGTCCTTATTGGCGACATGATGATAGAGCGACATCGCTTCAACACCAAGGTTGTCGGCCAGCTTGCGCATTGTCAGCGCAGCAATGCCGCTCCTGTCGGCCAGTTTAATAGCAGCCTTCACAACCCGTTCGTGCGTTAATTGCCTTTTGCCATCGCCGGGTTTCTTTTTTGCTGACATCTCAATGCCTTTTCATTTTCTTGAGTCCGTGTCGTTGACTCAAATTTCCTTACACTGTAAGTCACCTTACATCGTAAGGAAAGATGAAGTTTTAGATCTCACCAACAAACAGCGCGGAGAGAACCATGATAACCAAACAGAAACGTGTCGCCATCATCGGCGCATCAGGCAAACTCGGCCGCTATATGGTGAAGCACGCACTTGACCGAGGCTATGAAGTCGTTGGCGTATGTCGAGCCAAAAGCGTCGATAAGCTTGACGCATTTAAAGACCAAATTACCATCATCCCGGGCCCCACCAATAATCGCGAGGTTATACGGGAGGCAGTTTCGGGCTGCGACGCCGTGTTGACGGTTCTCGTCCCCTGGGGCGTGAATGACTATTCAAGCGGAACCGCGCAAGCGGTGCTGGACTTTGCGCCCAAAGATGCGCGTCTGATATTTTCCTGCGGATGGCACATCAGCCGCGACGGGAAGGACGTTTATTCCGCGAAGTTGCGCATTCTCGTGCCAATCGTCAGTTTTCTCGCGCGCCTTATTCGTGTCGTTGATGTGAATGATCAGGTTGAGGCGGCCCGTCGAATCTTCGAAAGCGGAAGACGCTGGACTGTCGTACGCGGGAGCGACCTGGAAGAGGGCGAAAGCGAAGGCCTTCCAGTCTGGAGCCGCCACGTAGGCGATCCACTGCTGGAATCCAACCGCACACGGCGTATCGACTTTGCCCTTTTCATGGTCGCCGCTATCGACGATGACACCCTGATCCAGGAAGCCCCCGCAATTGTCAGCCGCCTTGCGCCATCAGCGGTAGAGCATGGTTCGACAAGTACCCTGCAGGAAGCAACCAGGTCCTAGCTGTCGATAATCTTGCGCCATTTTCCACGTTCCTATGAATCCTGACTCACAATTCAGGCCGAAAAGATGGAAGCGAGAAACCCAAAAACCCGGCGCGGACTTAAACTCGGGAGAAAATTCTGGCCGCAGCCGAGCAGGTTTTTGGAACCCAGGGCTATGCCGCAGCATCTATTGCCGATGTCACCCGCCGGGCTGGCGTGGCGCAAGGAACATTTTACATCTACTTTCCC